>CAZULM010000006.1:0-185043 GCA_964621185.1 uncultured Saprospiraceae bacterium
TGCCTGAACGGCCTGAGCGTGAACATCATGCCGACGGGGATGATCCAGCTGTGGGCGACTGACTTCCTGCAGTACGCGGAGGACAACTGCACGCTGAACCCGTACCTGAAGTACGGCATCCGCAAGTGCGGCGCCGGCACGGGGTTCCCGGTGGACGCGCAGGGCAACCCGGTCACGAACGTGACGTTCGACTGCACGGAGCTTGGCACGCAGTGCGTGGAGCTGTGGGCGATCGACCTTGCGGGCAACGCGGACTACTGCGAGACCTACGTGATCGTGCAGGACAACAACGGCAACTGCCAGGCGCCGGGCACGATCGCGGTATCGGGCGCGCTGAAGACGGAGATGACGGACGGCGTTGCCGACGGCAACGTGAACGTGACGGGCTCTGTGAACTTCGCGCCGCCGTTCTCCTACTTCGACATGTCGGACAACCAGGGCGCGTGGGGCATCTCCAACTCTGTCCCGGTTGCCTCCTCGCTGACGATCAACCCTGTGAAGGACGACAACCCGCTGAACGGGGTGACGACCTACGACCTGGTGCTGATATCGAAGCACATCCTGGGCATCGAGCCTTTGGGCAGCCCTTACAAGATGATCGCCGCGGACGCGAACAAGTCCAACTCGGTCACGACGTTCGACATCGTGGAGCTGCGCAAGCTGATCTTGGGCATATACCAGGAGATTCCTGGCAATACTTCCTGGCGCTTCGTGGACAAGGGCTACGCGTTCCCGAACCCGGCCAACCCGTTCCAGGCGCAGTTCCCGGAGACGATCTCAGTGGCACAAGCCCTCAACAATCAGATAGGCGAGGACTTTGTCGGTGTCAAGATCGGCGACGTGAACAACACGGCGGTGGCCAACAGCCTGATGCTGGCCGACGAGCGCAAGGTCGGCACGCTGCTGTTCGACTTGAGCGACCGCACGGTAAGGGCTGGCGAGGAGCTCGAGGTGACGTTCAAAGCAGCAGAAAAGACGCATGGATACCAGATGACATTGAACCTGAACGGCTTGGAAGTGTCTGAGATCGTGGGCAGCGACAACGTGACGGCGAGCAACTTCGGCGTGTTTGCTGATGCCTTGACGGTATCCGTTGACGGGGCCGATGCGTTCAGCGTCAAGTTCCGCGCCATGAAACCGGGCAAGCTGAGCGAAATGGTATCGGTATCGAGCCGCATCACGAAGGCAGAAGGCTACAGCCTTGCTGACGGTCGCATGGACGTTGCGCTCCGTTTCGACGGCAAGACAGTCGCCGGCATCGGCTTCGAGCTGTACCAGAACCAGCCGAACCCGTTCGTGGACAAGACCTTTGTAGGCTTCCACCTGCCAGAGGCTGCAACGGCCACGCTGTCTGTTTACGACGAGACGGGCCGCTTGGTGTTCACGCAGAAGGGCGACTTCGCGAAGGGCTACAACGCCATATCGCTCGACCGCGCGCTGTTGAACACGGCCGGGATGTTGTATTACACGCTGGAGACGGCGACAGATGCTGCGACTATGAAGATGATACAGAGCAAGTAACGCTAAGGTCCAGCTTGGCGGCGCGAGCGCGTAATGCCAACCTTTGGTTGGCCAACAGTCGCGCCAACTGAAAGCTGGCGCCACATAAAAAAAGCCTGGCGGACAATCGTCCGCCAGGCTTTTATTTTTCAAGGAAAATTGGCTGTGGCATCAAAGCTGGTACCACTTTTTCTTCTTTTTCTTTTCTTCCTTCTTCCAGAACTTCCAATTAGGCTTTTTGCGCTCGCGCTTTTCAATGATATATCGGGCAGAAACAGCCGCGCCGTTCCAATCGAGGGGGCGTACCTGGTCACCGGCGAGGTGCAGCTCCGGCTTCAAGTCAACCGACAGGTTGAGGCGGCCAAAAGTCACTTCCAGGCCGACAATGCCCGTGAGGCCGAACACGTTGTTTTGTACAGTCTCTGCTTCCCGGTTGGCATTGGCCTGCCAGTAGTAGTGGGCGCCGGCGCCGGTGTAGAAGTTGGTACCACGGAAAAGGATCTTGTGGTGTTTTTCGGCAAGCAAGGTAACGCCGAGGTCTTTGGAGAGCAGGGGCGTGTGCAAGATACCTTCGGCGGTCCAACCGTTGGTGATATATTGTTGCAGCGAAAGGTTGAAACCTTGGTCGAAGCGGACGCCGGCTGCCGTTTTGTATTTTTGGCTGAAAGCAGGCAATGAAAGCAAGGCGATAAAGGCCAGTGTCAAGGGAGCAGCAAGGATGTTTTTCATAATAGGATGTATTCCGTTTTTGTTTGAAACCGCAGAAAAAACGGCACTGACCAATGGCTATTTCTATGTAAAAGATTGTTTAAGGGGAATTTAACGGAAAGGGGCGCTACATTTGGCGCTTTAGCATCGAAACGTTAAAATTTAGGATTTTGCCAGCTTACGAACATGACGAGTTTTCTTTTTCGCTTGCGGCGATTTTTCAGTTTTTACAGCGCGGCTGTCACGAAATACCAATTGCACTCGCCTTTTGTGTATGAATTGGCTGAAATAGTTTTGGACGACAAGCGCTGGTACTATGCCTTCCAAGACATAGAAATGCTGCGCAGAAAAATGCTTTCCAGCGATGTTGTGCTGAACGTTCGGGATTTTGGTACGGGCAAAGACCGAAAAACGGCTGTGCGAAAAATGGTGCGCCGCGCTGCGAGCAGCCCGTGCCAGGGGCAAAGGCTTTTTCGCCTGGCAAATTGGGCCAGCCCAAAAACCATGCTCGAACTGGGCGCCTCTGTGGGCATTGGCAGCTTGTACCTGATATCTGGGGCCGGCGCTGCGACCCTGATAAGCCTGGAAGGCTGCCCAGAAACGGCGCAGGTGGCGCGGGCGAACCTGGAGATTTTGAGATTGCAGGGAAAGGCATCCGTTCAAACAGGGCCATTTGAACAAACATTAATGCCTGCGCTGACACAGTTGAGGAGCATAGACCTGGTATTTTTTGACGGCAACCACCAAAAAGGGCCGACATTGGCATATTTTGAAAAATGCCTGGGTTTCGCGCACGAAAAAACAGTATTTGTGCTGGATGACGTACATTGGTCAGCCGAAATGGAGGCTGCCTGGGCGAAAATCCAACAACACCCTCGCGTGACGCTTACTGTCGATTTTTTTGACCTTTCGCTGGCCTTTGTCAACCCCGGCTTCAAACAGAAACAACATTACAACATCGTGCCTTCGCGCTGGAAATTATGGAAGTTTTATTGACCCCAAACCGCTAAACCGGAAATAAACACCCTTGCAACTCGACCTTTCATACCGTCAGATATGGCGTATTTCAGCGCCCATCATGCTTGGCTCTGCGGCGCAAAACGTCATAGCGCTCAGCGATGCCGTGCTGCTGTACCATTTGGGGGAGTCGGAGTTTGCCGCCATTGGCTTTGTGGGTGTATTTTACATCACCATTGCCGCCATCGGGTTTTCGTTTTCCAGGGGCGGGCAGATCATGATCGCACGCCGAATGGGCGAAGGCCGCCCCGGGGCGGTAGGGCATACCTTCCACTCTATGCTGTTGTTCGAGCTGTTGCTGGCTGTGGCCATGTGGGCGTTTATGCGCTATGGCACGGCCTGGTTTTTTCAGCTTTTTTTGGAGCACTCTCCTGAAATTTATCAAAAAAGCCTCGAATACATCCATTACCGATCCTTTGGGGTCTTTTTCAGCTATGGCGGCGTGGCGTTGATTGCGCTGTATTCCGGCATCGCGCGGCCGGGCATTATTTTTATCGACACCATCATACTGGCCATTGTGAACCTGGCGCTCAACTACGGGTTCATTTTCGGCAATTTTGGGCTGCCCGCGATGGGCATTGGCGGTTCCGGACTGGCCAGTAGCATAGCAGAGGGCGTGGCGTTTCTGGTGTTCGCGGTGTACATGTATTTTGACAAAAATAACCGCGCCTTGAAAATATTCACCTTGCCCGAGCCTGATTGGCCCATGATCCGGCAGCAGCTGCGCATTTCCTTGCCTGTGGTGGCGCAAGCGGCTATAGGCCAGGGCAGCTGGGTGTTTTTTTTCGGGATGGTGGAGAATTTGGGCGAACGCTCGCTGGCGATTTCCAACCTCGCGCGCACCGTATATCTGTTGCTTTCCATCCCGCTTTGGGGCTTTGCCACGGGTGTGAACACCTTGGTCAGCAACCTCATCGGCCAAAACCGCCAACACGAAGTGCTGGCAGCAGCTTGGAAAACGGGAAAGTTCTGCTGGCTGGTGAGTATGTTGGTCGCTGTGCCCGTCCTGCTTTTCCCAGGAACGCTCCTCTACCCGCTGCTCGGCAAATCGGACATGAGCCTGATCGCGGAAACCCAACCGGTATTTTACCTCATGCTTGGGCTGCTGTCGCTGGCAACGGTGGGCGCGGTATTTATGAACGCGCTTTCCGGCACGGGCGCAACCTGGTTTGGGCTGAAATTGCAGGCTGTATGTGTCGTCGGCTACCTGGGATATTTGTTTTACGTCACCAATTTCACCGACCTTGGGCTGCTCTGGGTTTGGGCCGCCGAAATCCTATACTGGATGATGATGATCGCCATGGTTTTCTTTTATTTGCGCACGGAAAAATGGCACGGATTACACTTTTGAAATTGTGGCTCACCCGCTGGACGGTGTGGGAATACATGCCCTGGTGGCTGGCAAACGTGCCTATTTATGCCTATTGGCTCTGGTTTTCCTTGAGGGCGCGGCATGTTTTCTTTTTTTCGAATATCAATCCAGATATCCCGCTCTCGGGGGCGGTTGGCGAATCGAAACGCGACATCCTGCAATTGCTTCCCCCCGAAATCGTCGGGAATTGGGTATTCGCAACCCCGGGCATGGCATTCGAGTCGGTGCAAAAAATGCTCGAAAAGGCAGGTATCCGATATCCCCTGGTGGCAAAGCCCGATATTGGGGAGCGCGGGTTTTTGGTGAAAATAATAGACAGCCCGGCTGCCTTGAAAAGCTATATTGAAGCCTGGCCAATATCGTTTATCCTGCAAGAGTTTTTGCCGCAGCCACAGGAGGCATCGGTGCTTTTTCACCGTTTTCCGGGCGAAGACGGGGGTTTTGGCATCACTTCCGTGTGTTTGAAGGCATTTTTGAAGGTAAAGGGCGACGGCAATTCGAGCGTCAGAAGTTTGATGCAAAACGATGCCCGGGCGGCGTTCCAGATAGCGCGTTTTGAGCAGGATTTTCCCGATCTGTTAGAACGGGTACCGGCAAATGGCGAAGATGTGCTGTTGGAGCCCATCGGGAACCATATCCGCGGCACGAAGTTTTTGGATGGGAATCACCTCATCGATGCAGAAATGAGCGCTTCGTTTGAGGCTATTTGCCGCAAGATACCGGGCGTATGTTACGGGCGCTTCGACCTGAAGTTTAAGGATGAGGCCTCCCTCAAAAAAGGGGAGTTCAAGGTGATGGAGCTCAATGGCGTGCTCGGCGAACCTGCCCACGTGTTCGACCCGGGTTTTGGGATGCTACGCGCATATCAAGTCTATTGGCAGCATTGGAAACTGTTGTTCAAACTGCACCTGGCGCAAAAGCGACAGGGTATCTTTCCCGTGCCCACAGGGCAGGCCTTGGCCTTTGTGAAGGCGTATTTCCGCTACAAAAAGCGCTTAGCAGTGGCAGGGGGCCAAGCGCAAAAAAATAATGTTTAGCTGCGGTTGCACCCTGCCTTACTTGCGCTCTGTGCTGTCTCCACTGATCAAATTTCCAAAAAAGATCGCATTGGCAAACAAACGGTTTGTGCCGTACCAAAACGCCCTGAAATTGGGGTTGCCGGGAAAGCAAATCACTTTTCCTCGGCCTAACCCAAACACTATCGCTGCTGCCGAGCTTGAAGCCAAAGGCAATAGTTTAGGATGCACATAACCCGAAAGAAGGGGATTTCCGGTCATTTTTACCGGGGTTGCGTAAGGGTTTTTGCCAAGGTTGACAAACAAGGTGTCGCCCAGAAAAACCGGTATTTTTTCTTTTGTGTAGCCAAAACACAAGGGATGTGTCAAGTCTAAGCTGGCCTCAAATATGGCGCCGGGCATGGAATACGCGCCTTTGTCTTCTACCATAGAACCGTAGGGACGGCTTTGGCCGAGGTCAATCCCGCTTTTTTTGAATTCGATCGGGATGATGCCGGCGGTTTTCAACCAATGGAGGGCTTTGCCCGTAGCTATGATCGTTCCACCATCCTGGGCAAAAAGGCGCAGCTTTTCAGTGGGAACCCCGGAAAACGACCCGTCCGGAAGGATCAATACATTGTATTTTGACAAGTTTAAGCTTGAAAAGCGGTTGCTTTGTACCATCGTCAGCGACATATCGTATCGGGTATCCAACAAATGCCATATTTCCCCCGCATCGGCCACGGTCACGCCGTCACCGGTCAGCATCAGTACTTTCGGCTCGCGGAGCACCTCAAAGTTATTGCTGCCCAAATCAGGGCCTTCTGGGGTCAGGCCGCTTTCAATCCGTTCAACGGGCAACCCGAACCTTTCCATTTCACGCATGATGGCAGCAAATTCCTTGGCGCTTTTTGGTTGCCGGTCGGCCGCAACGACAATGGTCCCATGCGCATACTGCTGCCCTTCGGCGCTGAATGGTTTCATGGCAACCCTTATCCGAAGCCCTGTTCTCAACAATTTAGCCAAAACCTTGGGGAGCGCATAGGGTTCGGGTCTTATGGCGTAGGCATACGGAACCTCATCTGTCGCTTTTTTTATGATTGGTGGTTCAAATGGCCTCCTGGCCTCCTGGAAATTGCCGGCTTTGTACTGGCTGCCCAACAGCGGGGCCCAATCCAAACCAAACGCATCGGGCAAGGTCCAAGTAGAAATATCATAAAAAATGCTGTCGGTGAAGGTCGTTGGGCGCTCGAAAATTGCCCGAACCAGCCTATACTGCGGCTGTTCGCAGGGGACAAAGTAAGCTTCATCCGTTTGGAATGAAATATTCCCGACATTCAAGCTTTCCTTCAATCCCTGCACCCAGATACCTTGGGCGAGCAAAATGTCCAAAAACTCCTGCCCTGGCAAATCTGTGCCATCAAACAGGTATCCTTTTATGTCGGATTTTCGGGCTTCTTCCACCGCCGTTCGGTAAAATGAGCGCAGGTATTCATTCAATTCCAGGCGCATTTCACCGACGGCCTGGAGCGTTGAGAGCGACGTAAGCACCTGGTCCCGAATGGAATAGGAAAACGTCAACAACCCGTTTTCGGTTTCCTGAGCCGTCCCCCTGCTGCTGCCTTGCTCGAACAATATCCCGATAGCGCCTTGCACATCGGGGTAGGTTGATCCCTTGCCATAGTAATAATCGTCGTAGTTCTCCCCAGTGTAGTACAGTATCTTGCTTTGGTTCAACAGCCTGGCGTGGAACCCCGCAATTTTGGCGGTCAGCACCTGGTTTTTTGCCGGAGTAATCGGATTTACCCGGCTTGGCACGCCTGGCTGGAAGAAGAAAGTGGCATTGGAACCCATTTCATGGTGATCGGTGAGCACATTGGGCTTCCATTTTTGGAAAATGGCCACGCGCCCTTTCGACTCCGGTTGCTGCGCCACCAGCCAGTCGCGGTTCAGGTCGAACCCGTAATGGTTGGTCCTGCCCCTGGGCCATGGCTCGTTGTATTCGTCGTCGGCCGGGTCAGCTGAATTGTTTCTGGATTTGTGGCTGTTGATCCACGTGGAAAAGCGTTGCATCCCATCGGGGTTGAAGCAGGGGTCGAGCAGGATAACGGTGTTCCTGAGCAACAATTTCAAGGAATCGCTTTGGCCGGCGGCCAGGTAATAAGCTACCAGAAATGCGGCATTGCTGCCGCTCGTTTCGTTGCCGTGGATCGAGTATCCCATATAATTTACTGCAGGCAAATCCGCCAAAGGAAGCTTTTGGGACAAAGCAGGGTCGGCAAGCGCTTTTCGTTGGGCTTGTAGTTGCTCCAGGTTGGCCAAGTTCGAAGGGTCAGAAACGATCAGGCAGACTAATGGCCTGTTTTCATGCGAACGGCCATATTCCACCAATTGAATCCTGTCGCTGGATGCTGCCACTGCCCTTATATAGCCAAGCAGTTGGTCGTGGGAGGCGTGGAATTGCCCAATCTGGTAGCCAAGCCAGGATTGGGGTGTGGGTATGGCAGGGTTGTAGGAAATATTGGGCAGGTAATAGTCCAAGCCAATATTTTGTTGCGCCCAAATTGGCGCGAAGCAGTGGAGGCATATAAGTGCGGCAGTGGCTATTCTTATCATTAAATGGTTGTTTTGGGCCAAAATACAGTAGAAATTTCCGCTGAGCCGCTTTTTTTGACAAATCTTGTCTTTGTTTGGCAATCCTTAAATCAGCCATTCCAAGTTATTGGTATTTTTGACAGACATTTTCCCATTTCGTTCACCTAAACTTGTTTTACATGAAACTTCGCCACACTTTTTTCCTGCTCCTAATTTCGTTGGGGATTAATGCCCAGACAATATTCGTCAACAAAACTGCCCTTGGGTTGAACAACGGGACATCCTGGTTGGATGCCTACGTTTCTTTGGATGCGGCTTTGGCCGTTGCCCTCCCGGGCCAATCGATCTGGGTAGCTGCCGGTACCTACAAGCCGCAAACCCCGGCGCCAAACCACAGCTTCATCTTGGGCGGCGGGGTCAAAATGTATGGTGGTTTCGCTGGGACGGAGACTGCCATAAGCCAGAGAAATCTCGCAGGAAACCAAACAATCTTGAGCGGCGACATCCTTGGGAACGACGTAGCCGGGAACTTTACCTTGAACCGAACGGATAATTCCAGGAACGTGCTGATCGCGGTGGTGCTGACGGAAAATACGGGCTGTGAGGTTGATGGATTTACTATTTCCAATGGGAATACTTTGGTTGGGAGCACCAACCCCGAACTCTTACGCATGGGTGGCGGTTTGCTGGCTGGGGCAAAGGTCACAGTGCGCAACTGCAAATTCACCGCAAATTATGGTGAACTGGGCGCCGCGATGGCCGCTGTCGATGCCCTGAGCGACGGGGTGGTTATTGAATACTGTATATTTGAAGGCAACCAAGCTACCTCAAGCGGGATTTGCCTGCTCCGCAACACCCCGACCGGCACCGTCAAGAACACTATTTTCCGGAACAACCTGACCAACCGGGGTTGTCTCTACCCAAGCGCAACGACCGATATAAAAATAGAAAGCTGCCTGTTCGAGTCGAACAACGCCGGCACCAATTTTGGCGGCGCCATGTTCACCTGGCAGGCTTCTTACACGGTGACCAATTGTATTTTCCGGAAAAACAAGGCCGCCAACGCAGCTGGAATTTATATCGACAACCGAGATGGCGGCGATGTGGTCAACATAAATAACTGCCATTTCGAGAACGATACCACAACAGGGTTCGGGGGCTCCGGCATTTACGCATGGCAGGCTACCTTCAACATGAAGAACTGCACCTTCAAGAACAACCATGCGCCCAACGCCGCTGCGGTCTATTGCAATGGCCGCGAATTTGACAGCTCCTTCAATATCGAGGATTGCACCTTTGAGGGCAATACCGCCAGCAACTATGGCGGCACGGCGATTTACAACAACAAGACAAACTACACCATGTCTGGCTGCATATTCAAAAACAACACTGCGCCGAGCTCAGGTGCGGCGATTTACCACAGCGACACCACGGTGTTTGTGATCAACAACTGCTTGTTTGAAGGGAACAAAGGCAGCTATGCCGCAGCTGTGGCCAATTATGGCATCGGGTGCAAAGGCACATTCGATGGCTGCACCTTCAAAAACAACCAGGCGACCCAAGGCGGCGGAGCCTGCAGCAATGGTTTCAAAGCGGATATCCTGTACAAAAACTGCGATTTCCTGGAAAACAAGGCTTCGTTTGGAGCAGCCATCTTTACCCAAAACGACACCACGCGCCTGCGCGTGGACGGCAGCTATTTCGCCGATAACAACGCCACCGGCACCGCAGGCTGTATCCTGGTAAACAGCCGTATCGCCGCCAGCATCAAGAACAGCACTTTTTTCCAAAACACCGGCGGGACAGGTGGCGCCATCAGCGCCAACGGCGACAGCCTGGTGATCATCGACAAATGTTCGTTCCTGGAAAACATCTCAACCACCCAAGGCGGGGCCATCAACTTCAACAACGCCAAATCAAACCTGACCAACTGCCTTTTTGCCAAAAACGTGAACACCGGCGCCGCCGGCGGGGCCATCATCTGCAACGCCTCCGACAACACCACCAGTGTTGTGAAGGCTGTGAACTGCACCTTCGCCGATAATTTTGCGGCCATCGGCGCCGGCATCGCGCAGTGGGAAGGCCCCTTGGGCGATGCCAAACTGAGCCTGCTCAACTGCCTTTTCCAAAATACCGACGGCGACAACTACGCCATTGAAGAAGGGATGCCCGAGGTGATTTCCTTGGGCGGCAACCAGAGCAGTGACGCGACCCTCGAACTGTCGCTGACAGCCAGCAAAGACCTGAACAATACCAGCAACAACTTCCCCGATGCCGACAGCAACAACTATGCGCCCTCCACCGACTCCCCCGCAGCCGATGGCGGCGTTGCCGCCGGCGCACCTACAACAGATATCAATGGGGTTTCCAGGGCCGGCACTCCTGATGTGGGCTGCTATGAGGTGAAAACGAGCGGCACAAACAACCCCGGGCTGAAAATTGAGCCGCTTCAGTTTGCGCCAAACCCGGCTGTGGAACAGACGCTATTATCCCTCTCCAGCAGGAGGTTGGGCAGGCTCCAAATTTCGGTTTGGAACCAGCTGGGGCAGCAAGTATTGGATTTTATCGCAGAAAAGACGGGCGAAGCCTTCAGTTTCCCGCTCAATGTCGGCCACCTGCCAACGGGCAACTACAAAGTCCAGGTACGCTCCGGGGCGGAGGTATTTGAGGGAGCCTTTGTAAAATCTTGAGGTGTTCCCCATTGGCTTGGGCTTCAAAACCAAAAGACCACCATAAACAAGAGCCATCCCGAATTTCGGGATGGCTCTTGTTTATTTAACAGGTTTGAAAAAGGCCGCTGAAAAGCGCCTTATTTACAGCCCATCTCGATTTTTGAAAGCGCATCGTTGTTTGGGAAGCAATTCCCCGACATCGTTTGGTCTGGCGCGTACCGCTCCAAATTCGGGTCGTACAAGCCATTTTCCAGGAACTCGACAAGATCGTCAATCTCTTCGCTGGTGAGGCCTAGTGGCCGGAAAAAGCCAGAGATTTGGTCGAGCGGCACGTCCGGGTTTTCCGGAATGGCATTGTTGAAATACTCGACCACTTCACGCAGGCTTGTTTTGCTGGCGCCGTGAAAGTAGAACCCGACATTTTTCAGATTGTAGAGCTGAGGCACTTTGTACTTGTGCATGTCTTCGGCGCGCCCTGTAAAGCCGCCCCGGCCAAAATTGCGTTTGTCGGGCGGTCCGGTCCTGAACACTTCATATCCGCTTTGGAACAGGTTCTTGACCCCCAAGGCAAAGAACTGGTGCGGGTCGCTGTTCAAGGAAGGGCTGTTGTGGCAGTTCACGCAACCGGCTTTGTCAAAGAAAAGGATGGCGCCCCTTTTTTGCTGGTCGGTCATGGCCGTCTTGTCGCCGCGGAGGTAAAGCTGGAACGGCGCTCGGTTGGTCAGGATGGTGCGGAAATAAGCTGCGATGGCAAAAGCGCCTGTTTCCAAAGTATAGCGTTTTTCAACCGGGATTTCGGGGAACGCAGCGTCGAACATGGCTGTGTAGCCCAAGGAATCGGTCACCGCTTTGTTGATGACCTGCCGGTGCACGATCAGGGCCCGCGCGTTGTTGGCCTCCAAGCCTTTTAGTCCCTTAAAGTTTATCGCAATGAGGGTGTCTTGGTTCCAAACGCCTTCCGTGCCCAGGTTGGAGTCGAAGGAGCCGAAGTTGCCTGCCCACAAGGCGTTGGAAACGTAGGTGAGGTTGATGGTCGGGAGCGGGCGAGCGCCTTGGGCATCCACCTCGTCGCCCGTATAAAGCGGGTGCTTGGTGCGGGTTTCCCCGTGGTCGCCAAAACCGAGCGCCCCATCGGCGATGCCTTGGAAACGCCCTGCGGTAAAGCCCCTGGAAGGCACGTGGCAGCTGCTGCACGAATAGGCTTCCTTTGAAACGGAATACTTTGGCTCCAGCCCCAAGCCCGTTTCAAAAAACAGCATCCTTCCCAATTCCACCTTGGCAGCCGTCACCGGATTCTTTGCATCCTGATGCGGCAGGGAACCATAGTCCGTGCTTTCGGGCATCCTGTAGCCCGAAAAAGAGCCTGTGGGGGACCGGTTGTCCAACAACTCGACAAGCTCCCGGTCGAGCGTCACGATAGGGTCGTGCACACAAGCCAGGAAATAACACATGGTCGCGATCAGCAAAAAAAATGTAAATGGTTTTTTCATCCGCTAAGATTAACTTTAATTGGTGAATTGTGAACAGAACAATGCAGCCTTTCCCGAACGGAGCGGCAAGCACAAGTGTGAATTAAAGGCGGGGGGAGGTGTCAGCTAGCAGCTGGTACCGATGTAATCGGATTGCAAACTTAATGCCATGATGCCAGAAACCGCAAATATTTTTGGATTATTAAGTCGATTCTAAGCTGCAAAGACCAAAATTGTAACTTTTCTTACAGTTGGCTGCGTAAAACCAGCGTTTCAAACGGCAACAATGCTGCTGTACCGCCGGCAAACACCTGTTTGGCGCCGAGGTTGCACAGCGCTTCAAAACGGGAACCCTGGTTCTTGAAGCGGATGCTGTACACATCCTTTTGCAGCTTGCTGACCTCCTCGACAAGGCTCCCGCGCAGGTCGAGCGCCGATTCCAATTCTGACAGCTGTTCTGGCGAATAGGCGCCCAAATCGTCGGAAGTGAACAGCAAGCAGCCGAGCAAGACATTGATTGTGAGCAAAGTATGTTGCTGTGCGGGCGAGAGCCGTTGTTTTTCGCTGCGCAGGATAAACACATCAGGGTCGTTGAGAAAACCCTTGCCATTGAGCTGCCATCGCCCCAGTGTGCTGCGCAACGACGCGATGCTGCTCACCCGTTCCCGGTACCGCAGCCAGGCCAACAGGCCATGCTCCCATTTCAAGTGGACGTCGCCGCCAATGCGGCAAAAATCTGCCTGGCCGAAACAGGCGCCCAACGGCGCCCCGCAGGCAAGTATCTGGCGCTTGCCTGCCAGCGTGCGCAGGAATTCCATCGCTTCCCACATCACCGCGCCACGGGTTTTCCCAGCGGGGGGCGCCAGGCAAACGGCAAAGAGGAAATCGAGCTTCAAGAGCTCATAGCCCCATTTGTCGAGCACGGTATGGAACACACCGCTCAGGTAGTCCCGCACCCCTGTGTTGTAAAAATCGAGGGCGTGGTACCAACCGCCCCACATCGGGTTCCAGCCTGCTTTTATAGGTTTCCCATGGGCGTCCTTGAGCAGCCATTCCGGGTTGCGGCGCGCCAGTTCAGATTTTGCCGAAGCCACGAACGGCGCCAGCCAAAGCCCAGGGCTCAGCCCTTTTCCCCTGATTTTTGCCGCCATGGCGCCCATTCCATCCGGGAAAGCCGGCTTAACGGAAAACCAGTCGCCCACGGCTGTTTGCCAGCCATCGTCAATTTGGAAATACCGGAACGGGAGCCCGCTCTGGCTCAGGGTTTCAAGGTCTTGGCCGAGAACCTCGGATGAAATACGGGTAAAGTGCCGATACCAGCTCGTCCAGCCCAGGGCAGGTTGTGCCGGCAGCATTTCCAAGCCCATCGCCTGGAACCAGGCATCAAACACGTCCTGCTCGGTACTTTCCCCTATCCACATATCCAGTGCGGGAAATGAGTGGCCAAGGGCCAGGGTATCTATATCCTTGCGGACTGTCAGAATATTGCTGGCGGCATCGAACAGGAAAAGGGTGAAGCCGGTGCGCTCGCTCAGAGAGCCTGCGAGCAACGTGGAGCCTGGTTTCTTAAAATAGGTATAGCTCCAGGAATGAAGCTTCCCGCGCCCTCTTGGAATGCCGACAATATGTTCATCGCCCGAATACCCCAGGTGTTTGCGTGCGATGCCCCGCAACCCCGCAATGGGCTCGTCTAAGTCGTATAGCCTGCTCTCGCTCCACGATTGGTAGCCGTTGGCAAAAAAACGCGTGCCTAAAGGTGTCGGCACCTCGAATGCCAAGGCCAAGCCCTCCAACTGGATATCCTGCTTTGGGTGCAGGAACACCGACCAGTGTTGCCCGCCGTTCACGGCTTCCTGCCGGAAATCAACAAAAACCTCGTCGAAGGAGTTCGACTTGTCGGGGAACAGCTGCTGCGTTTTGCCGTCGTAGGAAATGGTGGCTTGTCGAAAGTGCATGGTTTTTTAATTTGATGGATAGGGAAACTTCCGCACCAGCTTCCGCATCCCCGCATCGATCTCCGAATAGGGCAATGGCTCCTTCGCGATATAGGTTATCATCAGGGAAACATGCTTTTGCCGCTTGGCAAGTTCTTGGTAAAATTCATCCTTGTGCAGCCGATATGCCTCCCGCATCTGGCGCTTGAGCCGGTTGCGCTGCACGGCGGTCTTGAAATTGCGCTTGGAAGCTGTGAAGGCTGCCGTCGCCATGCCCGGCTCGCCCGCCGTGGATTCCGTCCAAACTACGCGCAAGGGGTAGGCCACAAACGACTGCCCACCCTTGAACAGGGAAGCAATGATCTTGCGGCTCTTGAGCCGCTCTTGTCTGTCGAATGAAATGCCGGATTTGTTCCTCACGCCATCAGGTTTTGTGCTAGCTAATGTTTGTTACCAATTCAAAATCTGTTATAGCTTACTCCGCCAGCTTTTGTGTATTCTGATGTTTGTAATCAATTCAAAATCAGCTGAATCAATCAGTGCCAATCACAAAAATCAGGCGAATCATGGTATAGTTTCCACGATGAGCGCAAAAGTATCCATTCCAATCGGTAGTTGGGACAACAAAAACCCGTCCTGCAGTGTGTCACCACAGGACGGGTTTGGAATAAAAGGTTTAAGATGAGCCGGTGCTGACTTACTTGAGGCGACGCTCGTCAGAAACCGTGAGTTTCTTGCGACCTTGTTTCCGGCGACGGGAAATAACCTTGCGGCCATTCTTGGTGGCCATGCGCTCCCTGAAACCGAGCTTATTCTTGCGGCTGCGCCGTGAAGGTTGGAATGTGCGTTTCATCGCGTATCTCTTCTAATTGATGTCCTGTTCGAAAATGGGAGCGCAAAGGTAACTCTCTTTCCTTAAAAACAAAGAACAAGGTTTGGATTTTTCAAAAAAACGGTCAAAAGTACCCGATGCGCCCCGCTGTTAACAAAAAATTTGCCTTAACGCGGACAATTAATGGGGTTAAAGTTGTTTTAATACCCCCTGTTCTGTGAAACGAGCGCGACATTCCTTGTTTCTTTGCAGTCCAAAATATTTTATGACCATGCGCAACAAGCTCTACATCCTGCTCACCCTTGTCCTGGCACTCTTTTTTGCTTCAGGCATTTCGGCCCAAAACCCGGTAAAATGGACTTTTTCGGCCAAAGACGCGGGCAATTGCCAGGTTGACCTGGTTTTCACCGGCGACATACAGGATGGTTGGTACACCTATTCCCAGTTCCTGGAAAGCGAAGACGGGCCGATCGCGACATCCTTGACTTTCAGTCCGGGCGCCAACTACAAACTAAAGGGCAAAGCCAAGGAATCGGGCGGTATCATCAAGGTGCACGACAATGTGTTCGACATGACGCTGACCAAGTTCAAGCACAACGCCGTCATCACCCAGCGCATCGAAGTGAGCGACCCCAGCAAGCCCATCAGCGGATACATCACGTTTATGGCCTGCAACGAAGAGATGTGCCTGCCACCCCGCGACGTGGATTTTTCCTTTAAAATCCCTGCCCTGAGCAATTGTGGTGGCGGCGCTGTGCCATCGACGACACCGAACAGCAACGGCCAAGCCCCTGTCCCCGACAAAGCAGCCGGTTTGGAAACGCCTGCCACAGACAACCCAGCGGTAGAAACACAGGCAGCAGAACCGGCAATTGCCCCCCCGGCGCCTGATGGCCTGGTAGCGCCGGAAGACCCCAATTTCAAAGGTTTTTTTTTATCGAAGCGCCCTGAAATAAACGCCGCGCAATTTGTAGGCAACTGCAATGCGGAGGTTTCCAGCGGCAGCAGCAACGGCGCTTCCTGGGTGTCCATATTCCTGTTCTGCTTCCTGGGCGGCCTCATCGCGCTGCTCACCCCCTGTGTGTTCCCGATGATACCGATGACGGTGAGCTTTTTCGTGAAACGCTCCAAAGACCGCAAAACTGGCCTGCGCAATGCCTTTATTTATGCGTTCAGCATCGTTTTCATCTTTGTGGCGCTCGGCTCGGCGGTCACCGCAGCACTGGGCCCAACGGCTTTGAACGACATGAGCACCAACAAATGGTTCAACCTGGGCGTGTTTGCCCTGCTGGTGGTCTTTGCCTTTTCGTTTTTCGGTTTCTATGAAATCACGCTGCCCTCTTCCTGGGTGAACAAGAGCGATAAAATGGCCGACCGCGGCGGCCTGATCGGCACCTTTTTCATGGCCTTTACGCTGGTGTTGGTGTCTTTTTCCTGCACCGGCCCCATTGTCGGCACCTTGTTAGTGGAGGCTGCACGGAGTAACGCGGGCGCATCCTTGCTGGGCATCGTGCCGCTGAAGCCTGCCATCGGCATGTTCGGCTTCGGCCTGGGTCTGGCGTTGCCCTTTGGCTTGTTTGCCATGTTCCCTGGCTGGCTGAACTCGCTGCCAAAATCGGGCGGCTGGATGGACAACGTGAAAATGACCTTAGGTCTGGTGGAGCTCGCACTGGCCTTCAAGTTTTTCAGCACAGCCGACATGGCTGAACAATGGGGGCTGCTGAAGTTTGAGCCTTTCTTGGTTATCTGGTTTGCCATAGCGGCCATACTGGCGCTGTACCAATTTGGCGTACTGGGCTGGAAAGGGGCCAAAGGCAAGCCCGGAACGGTGCGTGCCGTGGTGGGACTTTCCTCCCTGGCATTCGCCCTGTATATTGGCTGGGGCTTGCTCAATTACCAATCCCTGTCGCTGTTGAGCGGACTTGCGCCGCCGGTGCACTACAGTTTCAAGCACAAGGCCGAGCCCGGCGCCAAGCACCACAATGGCCCCGGTTGCCCGCATGGCCTCGAATGCTTCCACGACTTTGATGAGGCGCTCGCCGAGGGAAAACGCCAGAACAAGCCGATTTTTGTGGATTTTACGGGCCACGGCTGCGTCAACTGTCGCAAGATGGAGGAAAACGTATGGCCATTGCCCGGCATCATCGAGCGCCTGCGCAACGACTACATCGTGGTCTCCCTCTATGTTGACGAAAAAGTGCGCCTCTTCCCAGACAATGACTTCGCCTACATGCTCGACCCCAAAACAGGTGAAAAGCTGCGCACCGTCGGCTCAAAATGGAGCGCTTTCCAGGTCAACAACTTCGATGTGAGCGCACAGCCATACTACGTGCTGATGCACCACGACGGCAAAACCCTGCTGAACAAACCCACCGACTACCAGAACGGCCACGACCCAAAGGTGTATAAGGCTTTTCTGGATTGCGGGCTGGAGAATTTCAAGCGGGTGAATGAGGGGGCGAATGAAGAACGGATTGGAGGGTTTTAACGTGATAATTTTAATGTGATAATTTGATAATGAGGGGAATGTGATAATGGCGCTTTGGCTTTGGCTTTGCATCAAGCCTATCCAAGCAATCGCCACAAATACCAGCCCTGAAAGGGCGACATCACTAACTTTGGGCGCCGCCCAAAGCCTAACGCACCAACTCAAACGCCGCAGCCTTCACATCACGTGAATTCCCACCTGCGAACACCTCGAAACGGCCTGGGTCGGCTTTGAACTTGGACTCGTGGTTCCAGTAAGCCAGGTCTTTGTCGCTGAGCCGGAACGTCACCGTGCGCCGCTCGCCTTTGGCCAGCTTTATCTTTTCAAAACCTTTCAGTTCCTTCACCGGACGGGCAATATCCGCGGCAACGTCGTGGATGTACAGCTGCACCACTTCTTCCCCGTCCATATCGCCGGTATTGGTCACGGTGACGGAGACTTCCAGGGTTTCGCCAAATTTAAGGAGTTGCTTGTTGAGGGTAACATTAGAATAGGCGAACTTAGTGTAGCTCAAGCCGTAGCCGAACGGATATTCGGGTGTTGCTGGGGAGTCGAGGTAGCCGCTCGTCCACATGGTGCCGGGGGTCTGTTGCGGCCTTCCCGTATTGAGCTGGTTGTAGTGTATGGGTACTTGCCCGACGTTGCGGGGGAAAGTCATGGGCAGTTTCCCGCTTGGGTTCACCTGGCCTGTCAGCACATCGGTGAGGGCGTTGCCCGCCTCGAAGCCGGGCTGCCAGGCCACCAGGATGGCCTGGGCGCGTTCGCTGGCGGCCTTGAACACCAAGGGGCGGCTGTTGAACAGAACCAGCACCGTGGGCTTGTCGGTGGGGTAGATATAGCGCAGGATGCGCTCCTGGTCGTTGTTGAGCTCCAGGCTGCTCACCGAGCGGCTCTCGCCACAATCTATGCCCCGCTCGCCGAGGCACACGATCACCAGGTCGGCATCGCGGGTGGCTTTGCGGGCAGCCGAGTAATCGACTTCTGTGCAGGGGGCATTCAGGCATATCGCTGTGACGCTGACTTCAAAGCCCATTTTTTCAAGGCTCGGCTTCAGGGCATCGACTGGTGTCACCACTTTGGTAGAGTCGTATTCGCGCATGCCCAGGCCGAGCGTCCAAAAGCTCAGGTAGTCTTTGTTGCCCTTGCTGTCGGCATAGGGCCCGATGATAGCTATTTTTTTGAAGGGGGTGTTAGGGCTGAGGGGCAGCAAACCGCCATCGTTTTTGAGCAGCACCATGCTTTTGGCGGCGGCTTCTCGGGCTACTTCGCGGTATTCGGGTTTTTCGAGTGCGGCTTCGCGCTGCTTCGGGTCAAGCTGGATGAATGGGTCGTCGAATAGGCCGAGGGCGTATTTGAGGCGCAGCACCCGGCGCACGGCCTCGTCGATTTGCGCCTGGGTGACGCGCCCGGCTTCCAGTGCTTTTTTCAGCCCTTTTTGGAAAGTTCCGCCCGCCATGTCCATATCACTGCCCGCGCCAAGGCATTTTGCGGAAGCGTCCAACTCGTTTTCGGCAGCGCCGTGTATGATGGTTTCACCGAAAGAATTCCAGTCGCTGACCACCATGCCTTTCCAGCCCCATTCGCCGCGCAGGATGTCGGTGATAAGGTATTTGTTCATGCTGGCGGGCACGCCGTTCAGGGTGTTGAAGGCGTTCATAAAGGTGGCACTGCCGGCTTTGGCAGCGGCGGCGAAGGGTGGCAGCACCATTTCGCGCAGGCGCTGGTCGCTCATGTCCACGGTATTGTAGTCGCGGCCAGCTTCAGAAAAGCCGTAGCCGGCGAAGTGCTTGGTGCAGGCGGCCAGGGTGGTCTTGTCGGCCAGGTCATCGCCCTGGATACCGCGCACACGGGCAGCAGCCACCAGGCTGCCGAGAAATGGGTCTTCGCCAGCCCCTTCCATCACGCGGCCCCAGCGGGGATCCCAGGAAACGTCCACCATAGGCGTGAACGTCCAGTTTTGGCCATCGGCGGCGGCTTCGGTGGCGGCTATGCGCTCGATGCGCTCGATGAGGCCCATGTCCCAGGTAGCCGCTTGTGCCAGCGGGATCGGGAAAATGGTTTTGTAGCCGTGAATGACGTCGAAACCAAAAATCAACGGGATGCCGAGCCTGCTGCCGATGGCCGTGCGCTGCATGGTGATCTTGTTGTTGAAATTGGTGTGGCTCAACACAGAGCCGACATTGCCTGCCCGCACCTGGCTGAGCAGGTCGTCTTTTTTGACGTCGGTGCCGGTGCTGATGTCGCCCACCACCTGGTTGAGCTGGCCGATCTTCTCGTCGAGGGTCATCTTGGCCAGCAGGGCCTCTACGCGCGGCTCTATGTTTTGGACAGAAGTTTTCTGGGCGTTCAAAATATTGGAAAACGAAAGTGCCAGTGCCAGCACAAGCAAGGATGGTTTGTAGTTCATCGAATGAGAAAATTTTGGCAAAAATACTGAAAAGCCCTTGAAACGCTGCTTCCTATAGCCGGGTATTGCGTATCCTTGCCTCTATGAACATGCAATCAATGGACAAGCGCATTTTTGATCCCAAAGAATCGGTATGGCTGAGTGGCCCCAACGAGCGCAGTTTCGAGCTTTTTTTTGCTTTCCGGGTTTTCTGGGAATTTATCCGGGGCTTTCGCGCGCTGCATTTTGTCGGCCCCTCCGTCACGGTGTTCGGCTCTGCCCGGTTCAGGGAAGGCCACCGCTATTATGAAGCTGCCCGGGAAATGGGCCGCCACATTGCTACAGATTTGGGCCTGACGGTGATGACCGGCGGCGGCCCCGGCATCATGGAAGCTGCCAACAGGGGCGCACACGAAGCGGGCGGCCGCTCGGTGGGCTGCAACATCGTGTTGCCGCACGAGCAGGCCGAGAACCCCTATGTGGACAAATTTGTCACCATCCGCTATTTCTTCGTGCGCAAGGTGCTGCTGGTGAAATATTCCTACGCTTTTGTCATTTTCCCCGGCGGGTTCGGCACCATGGACGAGCTGTTCGAGACGCTTACTTTGGTGCAGACCCGGAAAATCCACAATTTCCCGGTGGTCGTGATGGGCACCGACTTTTTCCGTCCATTGAAAGATTACCTGGCGTTCATGGCCGAACAGGGCACCATTTCCCCGGAAGACCTTGAGTTGCTGTTGTTTACCGACGACCCGAACGAAGCAATAGCACATATCAGGCACTATATTTCCAGCCATTATAAGGTGCAAAAACGCAGGCTTCCCAGTTGGTGGCTGTTTGAAAAAGCCTGAAAATACCTGCTTTTCCCGGCCAATTTCCTGTTAATATTTTCATAAGCAAAGCCCTGTAAGGTTGGTTTGCCAATGCTTTTCTAATTTTGCAGGCCGAAAAATTGGCTGTTGGCTTTTAGCTGTTGGCCATTGGCTACATGACAAATTTGCTGCCAACGGCGAAAAGCTAAAAGCCAACAGCCGAAATTTCACAAAAACATCTTTCATAATTTTCACCTACCCATGATATTCAAAAGCCTTTTGACTGCCGCTTGCGCAGTTTTGTTTCTCCAGTTAGCCGTCGCACAACCCGATCCCGTGCTGTTTACGGTAAAAGGGAATCCGGTAAAGGTGTCGGAGTTCAAGTACATTTATTCGAAAGCCAACCAAGAAAAAGCCGATTTTTCGGAAAAAAGCCTGCGCGAATACCTCGACCTCTACACCAATTTCAAGCTGAAAGTGCAAAAGGCCCGCGACATGCGGCTCGACACCATCACCTCGCTGATGGCAGAGCTGGATGGTTACAAGCGCCAGTTGGCCAAATCGTACCTCGAAGACCGCGAGGTGACGGACAAGTTAGTGAAAGACGTGTTCGACCGGATGCATCAGGACGTGGACGTGTCGCATATTTTCATCGCTTGCGACCTGACCAAAAGTCCTGCCGACACCCTGATCGCCTTCCATCGGGCGCAGAACCTGTTGAAAATGATCCAAAAAGGCGGCGATTTCAACAAAATCGCAGTGGACAGCTCCGAAGACAAATCGGCCAAAGAAAACCGCGGCAACCTGGGCTTTGTGACAGCCATGCTGCCCGACGGCTATTACAATTTTGAAAAAGCCATTTACGCCGCCAAAGCCGGCTCCGTTATCGGGCCAATCCGTTCCAATGCCGGTTACCATGTTATCAGGGTGAACGCCTTCCGCCCCGCCCGTGGCGAGGTGGAAGTGAGTCAAATCCTCATCCGCAAGGGCGACACACCGGAACGGCAGTCTGCGGCCCGCATGAAAGCCGACAGCGCCTACAAGGCGTTGGTTGCCGGTGGAAAATGGGAAGAGGTATGCACCAAGTACAGCGAAGACAAGGCGACCTCTGCGAAGGGTGGCTATATTGGGTTCTTCGGCATCAACCGCTACCAAAAAGTGTTCGAAGACGCGGCATTTGCCTTGGAAAAAGACGGCGACTACTCCCCGGTGATCGAAACGAGCATCGGCTTCCACATCATCAAGCGGAACAGCCGCAAAACATTGGCCAATTTTGACGAAGTAAAACGCCCATTGACCGACCGGGTAAAACGCGACAGCCGCAGCGAGATCGCACGACAGAGCATGATCGCAAGGATCCGCAAAGAAGCCGGCTACCAGGAATACCCTGCCGTGCTGAAGGCCTGGGCCGCCAAGCAGGTCGATTCTGTTTTCCTGACCTTCAAATGGAAGCCCGAAGCAGAAAAATCCAAAGAAGTGCTGCACCGCTACGGCAAGGAGAAGGCGTACACCGTGGCCGATTTTGAAGAATTCTGCGCGCGCTCGAGCCGCGAGCGCATGCGCGGCTTGGGCATGCCCATGTCGGAAACCATCGATAAATTGTACGACACCTGGACGGACGAAACCTCCATCCAGTACGAAGAAAGCCACTTAGATGCCAAATACCCCGAATTCAAGTCGCTCATGCGCGAGTACGAGGAAGGCATCCTGCTCTTCGAAGCGCTCAAGCAAAACGTTTGGGACCGCGCCAACTCCGATTCTACCGGACTGGAGACGTACTTTCGCAACAACCTGAGCCAAAAATACAAATGGGACGAGCGCGCCCGCGTCAGCATCTACACCATCAAAACCGATGATGCCAAGATCGTGGGTGAAATAGAGGCGTTTGCTGCCAAAAACCCCTCGGCGGAGGTGCTCAAGAAGTTCAATGCCAAGGAAGAACTGCTCACCGTGATCGAAAAAACCTACGAGCGCAACAAGAACAAAGAACTGGGCAACCTTTGGAGCGCTGGCGACCGCACGCCCGTGAAGACCGATGCCGGCACCAAGACCGCCTCATTCCAGAAAATAGAGGAAATTCTGCCCCCGCAGCCCAAAACCTTAGCCGACGCGCGCGGATACGCCGTGGCCGACTACCAGGACTACTTGGAGAAAAAATGGATCGACGACCTGCACAAGGAGTACGAGGTGAAGCTGAATGAGGAGGTGCTGAAGGGGCTGGTGAAGAAATAAGATTCATTATGAAAGCCACCGCTGAACACCACGAACGCATCGCCAAAATGACCTTTGCATCGGTGTACCCGCACTATGTCACGAAAGTGGAGAAAAAGGGCAGGACCAAAGCCGAACTGCATACGGTGATTGAATGGCTGACAGGGTACGATGAAAAACAGTTGCAAGCGCTCATAGAGGCAAAAGTAACGTTTGAAAAATTCTTCCAGGATGCCAACCTGAACCCCAACGCGCACCTGATAACGGGCGTCATCTGCGGCTACCGGATAGAAGACATCGACAACCCTCTCACCCAGCAAGCCAGGTATTTGGACAAGCTGGTGGATGAACTGGCGAAGGGGCGGAAGATGGAGAAGATTTTGCGGGTGGGGTAGTAGCTTAGCAATACCCACCACAACACAAATTTTCCCCAAAAAACCACCATTCCCGCGATTAAAATCCCCAAAAAGCATTACTTTTGGGGATCACAATCGCTAAAGATGATTCCAAGGCACATAGAATCTCAGGTAATTGGCAGCCTTGATTCCGATATCCGCGCTAATCCCCCGCAAGCTCCTCTTCCACCGCCACCTTCTCCTCCTCCCCCGCAACAATATCCACCTCCACCCGCAAATTGTCGATGATAAACTCCTGCCGTTCCGGGGTGTTTTTCCCCATGTAGTAGGCCAGCACGTGGTCGAGGTTGGTGTCTTCGGGCAGTATTACCGGGTCGAGGCGGATGTCTTCGCCGATGAAGGCGCCGAACTCGCCGGGGCTGATCTCGCCCAGACCCTTAAATCGGGTGATTTCAGGTTTGCCGCGCAGCTTTGCGATGGCCTCCTGCTTTTCTGTTTCAGAGTAGCAATAGTAAGTTTTCTGCTTGTCGCGCACCCGGAACAGGGGCGTGTCGAGGATGTACAGGTGGCCGTTGCGCACCAAGTCGGGGAAGAACTGGAGGAAGAAGGTGAGCATCAGCAGGCGGATGTGCATGCCGTCCACGTCGGCATCGGTGGCGATGACGACGCGGTTGTAGCGCAGGTCGTCGAGCGAGTCTTCGATGTTTAGGGCGTGCTGGAGCAGATTGAACTCCTCGTTCTGGTAAACAATTTTTTTGGTGAGGCCGTGGCAGTTCAGCGGTTTTCCCCGGAGCGAGAACACGGCCTGGGTGTTCACGTTGCGGGCTTTGGTGATGGAGCCGCTGGCCGAGTCGCCCTCGGTGATAAAAATGGTGGTGTTGATCTTTTCTTCTTCCGGCCCTTTTTCGTTGAGGTGGTAGCGGCAGTCGCGCAGCTTTTTGTTGTGGATATTGGCGGCTTTGGCGCGCTGGTTGGCTACTTTTTTGATGCCGGCCATGTCTTTGCGCTCGCGCTCGCTCTGCTGGATGCGAGCCTGCATGGCCTTGGCGACCTCCGGGTTTTTGTGCAGGTAGTCGTCGAGCTCTTTGCTCAGGAAATCGGACATGAAGGTGCGCAGGGCGGGGCCGTCGGGCGCCATGCGCTCGGAGCCGAGCCGGGTTTTGGTCTGGCTTTCGAACACGGGTTCTTCCACCCGGATGCTCACGGCGGCGATGATGCTTTCCCGTATGTCTTTGGCATCGTAGTCTTTTTTGAAATGGCCGCGCGCCACTTTCACCAGCGCCTCCCGGAAGGCGTTGAGGTGGGTGCCGCCCTGGGTAGTGTTCTGGCCGTTGACGAAAGAGTAGTACTGTTCGCCGTAGTGGTGGCCGTGGGTGATGGCCACTTCAATGTCTTCGCCGCGCAGGTGGATGATGGGGTAGCATACGTCTTCCGAACTGGTTTTTTTCTGCAGCAGGTCGAGCAGGCCGTTTTTGGAAATGAAAGATTTGCCGTTGTAATTGATGCGCAGACCGGCGTTGAGGTAGGCGTAGTTCCAGAGCTGTTGTTCGATGTACTCGGGTAGCCAGCGGAAATTGCGGAACAGCCCGTTGTCGGGCTTAAAGGTGATGAGGGTGCCGTTTTCCTCCTTGCTGGGCTCTAATTTGCTCTCTTTCTTGAGGTTGCCGAAGTTGAACTCTGCCGATTTGGACTTGCCTTCCCGGTATGCGACCACTTGAAAATATTCCGACAGCGCGTTTACCGCCTTGGTGCCCACGCCGTTCAAGCCCACCGATTTTTTGAAGGCTTTGCTGTCGTACTTGGCGCCCGTATTGATTTTCGACACCACATCCACCACTTTGCCGAGCGGGATGCCGCGGCCGTAGTCGCGCACGCTCACGCCGTACTCGTTCATGGTGATATCGATGGTTTTCCCGAAGCCCATGGCGTACTCGTCGATGCAGTTGTCGAGCACTTCCTTTAGCAAAACGTAGATGCCGTCGTCGGGGGAGGAGCCGTCGCCTAATTTGCCGATGTACATGCCGGGGCGCAGGCGTATGTGCTCGCGCCAGTCGAGGGTTTTTACTTCCGCTTCGGTGTATTGTATTTCTTGCATGGGTGCTTGCTGTTGTTTTCCGGTTCGGGCATTGTTGCTGCCCGCGTCGGTTTTCGCCTTGCGTCCTGCCGGCTGTTGGGCCTTTTTCGCCCCTTTTGATGCTTTGATATTTGCGCCCAAGGTAAGAGAGTTTTAATCGTTTGGAAAAACTGTTCTGAACTTAGAGCGTGTTTAAATTTCGGTCGCCGGGCTACAAGCGGCCAATTTTATTTCATGCTTCGTTAAAATTTTCGCCATAGGCACCCGGCTATGGCTGCAAATTTTGCCTTGCCTGAAATAAAATTGGCTCGCTTTCGCTCCGGCACCGAAATTTAAACACGTTCTCAGGGCAAAATTAAAACAAAAAATTTTATTTTTGAAATTTTTTGTTTTGTAAATCCCCTCACTCAAAAACCACCTCCACCACATCCTCCACCTTCAGCCCCAGCAGCGAGGCCGCCCGCCCCATGTTTACCGCGATTTCCAGGAAATCGGCGGCGTTGAACAGGCAAAGTTGCTCCCCGGTGGGCACGTCGCAGTAATTGCCCGAAAGTTTGGTGATCGGGTCGTTGCGTTTGAAGAACAGGGAAAATTCGCGGCCATTGAGCGCTTTTTCGAACACTTCGCGGCGGATGTTTAGCACCACGTTCTCGAAATTGTCGATGTGGATCACCGTGCCGCGGATGCGGGTGGGGGTTATGACGGGCTGGATGCTGATGCGCTCGAGCAGCGGGGCGGGGTGCTCGCCGAGCTCTTCAAAGGGCCTGTCCTGCGCAAAATGCGCTAACGCCTCGGCAAAAACTTTTTTCACGGCAAAATGCTCTTTTGCGTCGGCGGGCAGCGTGCGCAGGTTGCCGGGGTCGATGTTTTGGAACAGGATGGTCAGCAGGCCATTGTCGGGGGCGATGAAAATATGGCCTTCGTGCCGCAGCGCCACGAACCGGAAATCGGGTTGATAGACACAGTTCACGCCAATGAGGTGAATGGTATCTTCCGGGAACTCCCGCCAGGTGTTTGCGACCACGAAAGCGCCCTGAACTATGTCGAACGGCTTTACATCGTGGGAAATATCGACAAGCGGCAGTTCGGGGGCGCGGCGGAGCAGGGCGCCTTTGAGCGCGCCGACGTAATAGTCCTGGGTGCCAAAATCGGTGGTGAGGGTTACAAATCGCATCAAAAATTTCTTGTTCGGAGGCTGCAAAATACGAAACTAAAATTGCGAATCCTTTGTTTTACGTTTCTGCTTGCAAATCCTTATTTTTGTGGGTAGAAAACGGATTTTATTTAAAGTGCATGGAAGCCCGGCGCATTCAAACCTCTAAAGATCAACCCGATGCGCGCCGCCAACTTCCCGCTGCTAAAAATTTGAGGACTTAATTTGAGCGAAATCATTCTCACAGTCGAAGGAGTTGACTTAGTCGAACTCTTCGGCGAAAACAATGCAAAGCTAAATCTTTTGCGCAAAGCATTCCCCGATGCGACCATAACTTCGCGCGGGAACAGCTTAAAAATCTCTGGCGAGAAAAAAGATTCCCAGGCTGCCAAGGCTAAATTCGAAATGATGGTGCGCTACCTGCGCGAGCACCACGAGCTTTCCATCCAAACCGTGGAAGACTTGCTCGGGGGCGAAAACCCCTTCGAGGTGCGCATCCCCGTGGAAGGCGACGGCTCAGGCGGCAACGTGATCCTGCACGGGCGCGAAGGCCGGCCCATCAAAGCCAAAACCCGCAACCAACGCAAACTGGTCGATACCTGCGAAACGAACGACATCGTGTTTGCGCTCGGCCCCGCCGGCACCGGGAAAACCTACACCGCGGTAGCCATCGCCGTGCGGGCGCTGAAAAACAAGCTGGTCAAAAAAATTGTGCTCACCCGCCCCGCCGTCGAGGCCGGCGAGAACCTCGGCTTCCTGCCCGGCGACCTCAAGGAAAAAGTGGACCCATACCTGCGCCCGCTCTACGACGCGCTCGACGACATGCTGCCCATGGACAAGCTCAACTTTTTCATGGAAAACCGCGTCATCGAGATAGCGCCGTTAGCCTTCATGCGCGGCCGCACACTCGACAACGCCTATATCATCCTCGACGAAGCCCAGAACGCCTCGCCGCTGCAGCTCAAGATGTTCCTTACCCGCCTCGGCCCTTCCGCCAAGTGCATCATCACGGGCGACCTCAGCCAGATCGACCTGCCCCACCACCAGAAATCGGGCCTGCGCCAGGCAGCGGAAATCCTGTCGGGCGTGGACGGCATCGCCACCATCACCCTCAGCACCGAAGACGTGGTGCGCCACCGCCTCGTGAAGGAGATCATCAAAGCCTACGACAAAACGGAAGCGGAAGACCGCGCCCGGAAAGAGCGGAAAAAAGCGGAGCAGGAATTGAGTGCAGAGTTTTGAATGCGGAATGCGGAATTCGGAGTGCGGAATGGGCACAACACTCTCGCCGCTTGGTTTTGTGCATGCAGATATTTGCAATCAATTGAAGATCAGTTTAATCAATCATACTCAATCACAAAAATCAGGCGAATCATAGTATAATTCATTGGGCGGCGTACTTCGGCAGGTTTGGCCAAAAGCGCCAGAGACGGATGCCCAATTATACTCAAAATGCTGTGCAAATTCCGCATTCCGCATTCCGCATTCCGCACTCCGCACTCAATTCATCCTTGCTGGCATGAACAGTTTGAACTCCGGGACCGGCACGTCGAAGTAGCTGCCGTCGTCGTGGCGGGTCATCAGGTAGGCGCCGCGCATTTTCCCCATGTCGGTTTTTAGGTCGCAATAGGAGGCGTATCGGTGCACCTGGCCGGGCTCCAGTATCGGTTGCTGGCCGATCACCCCATCGCCGACCACTTCCCGGACATTTCCGATGGCATCGTGGATGAACCAGTGCCGGCGCAGCAGTTGCACCGTGTGCGCGCTGCCGTTCTCGATGGTGATATGGTAGCCAAAAACGAAATTGCCCTCCTTAGGATCGGAGTGCTGCGGCAGGTATTGCGTTTCTACCGTTATGGTGATGCCGTTGGTTGTCAGAATTTCCACGGGAGAAAGGTAGGGTTGTTGGGGCGACATTACAAAATATACTATGATCCGCCTGGTTTTTGTGATTGACAATGATTGATAAAACTGATTTTGGATTGATTGCGAACACTAGTATGCTCCCAACCAGCTGGCGTGAGGTATTAGAAACAGGGCGCTTATTGGAAGTAAATAATTTTTTTACTTTTTCAGCTTGTCCTTTCGAATTACTTGGCTCATCAAAAGGAGCATTCCCGCCACAAATGTAACTACCCCTGCATTTAACAGAATGGTACTGTTGGGGTTCCCGTCGAGTTTAAAAGTTGCCCCTAAAAACACGGCAATAAACGACAGGACAAGGATGAATATGGACAGCTTTTTCATAATTATGGCAAAATAGGTGAAAGGCTATAGGCAGCAGCACAACACTTAGGAATATACAATGATAAGGTATTTGGCTGAAGAAACATAATTAGCCCGCAACTTTCCATTGGATATACGATTTGATACACATAATACACAATGGCGCGGCACTTATGCGCAGATTCGCCCGACTTTGCTAATATTGCGGTTTAAAACCTACTGTATGCGCCTTCAATCTTTATTGCTTTTTGCCTTGGCAAGCATCTGCCTTTGTTCGGCATCGCCACTTTCAGCCCAAAATACCCCCCCCAAATCGGACAGCACCAAAGTAGCGGCCAAGCCCGCCCACGCCGCTGCTGACAGCACCGGCAAAGACAAAAAAAAGGCCCCCAAGCCTTATGCAGAAGTCATTACGGCAAAAGCAGTTTCTATGAAGGGATTGCTGACCGTGCACCGCATAGACGACAAATATTTCCTGGAAATCCCCGACTCCATTTTTGGCCGCGACATGATGGCCATCACCCGGGTGGCCAAAACCCCGACCGGCGGCGGCTATGGCGGCGAGCAGGCCAACGACCAGGTGATCCGCTTCGAGCGCGGGCCATCCGACAAGGTTTTTATCCGGGCGGTGGATTACCGCAACGTGAGCAGCGATTCCCTGCAGCCCATTTACAAGGCGGTGCGCAATTCCAACGTGGACCCCATCGCTGCTGCGTTTGATGTAAAATCTTACAGAAAAGACACCTCTGTCGTGATCGAGGTGAGCGATTTTTTCAAAGAATCGAACCAGGTATTTTCCCTGACGCCACTCACCCAGCAAGGCTATAAATTAGGCGAACTGCAAAAAGACCGCAGCTTTATTTCCAGCATCCGCGCCTACCCGATCAACGTGGAGGTCCGCAGCGTGAAGACGTTCAAAGTGTCGCCGCCCTCGCTGCGCGGTTCCGGCTCGGAGCCGCCGGAGCGCTCCAGCTTGCCGGGCGGGCTGGCTGCCGGGGTAGCCACCTTTGAATTGAACACTTCCCTGATACTGTTGCCCAAAACACCCATGCGCAAGCGCTTTTTCGACCCGAGAGTGGGTTATTTTGCCACCGGCTACACGGTTTATGACGACGAATCCCAAAAGGCTGAAGATGAGACATTTGCCGTGCGCTGGCGCCTGGAAGCCAAAAACGAGGCAGACGCCAAACGCCAGCAACGAGGCGAAAAGATAGAGCCGGCAAAGCCCATCGTGTTCTACATAGACCCGGCAACGCCCGTAAAATGGCGCTCCTTTTTGAAACAAGGCATTGAAGACTGGCAGCCCGCCTTCGAGCAGGCAGGTTGGAAAAACGCCATCCTGGCCCGCGACTGGCCCGAAAACGACACGACCATGAGCCTTGAAGACGCAAGGTTCTCCGTCATCCGCTACTTCGCCTCCAATATTCAGAACGCCTACGGCCCCAACGTGAACGACCCGCGCTCCGGCGAGATCATCGAAAGCCATATCGGCTGGTTCCACAACGTGATGCGGCTGCTGAAAATGTGGTACACCATCCAAACAGCGGCGGTGGACCCGCGGGCGCAAAAGCCTAAATTCGAAGACGAACTGATGGGCAAACTGATCCGTTTTGTATCTGCCCACGAAGTTGGGCATACCCTCGGCCTGCGGCACAATTTCGGCGCCAGCAGCGCCACGCCGGTTGAAAAGCTGCGCGACAAAAAATTCATGGAGCAAAACGGCCACACCTCTTCCATCATGGACTACGCCCGCTTCAACTACGTGGCACAGCCCGAAGACGGCATCACCGACCTGTTCCCCCGGGTGGGCGATTACGACCTCTGGGCCATAGAATGGGGTTACAAGCCGATTTACAACACCAAAGATGCGGAGGAAGACAAAAAAGTCCTGAACCGCCTGTACCTCGACAAAGCCGCAGGCAACCGCCGCCTATGGTTCCTAACCGAAAGCAGCGCCTACGACCCCCGCGCCCAAAGCGAAGATTTGGGCGACAACTCGGTAAAAGCATCGGAATACGGCATCAAAAACCTGAAGCGGATACTGCCGAACATCACCCAATGGACAAAAGAAGAAGCCGAAGACTACGACGAAGCCGAAGAAACCTACAACAACGTGGTGGGCCAATTCCGCCGCTACATGGGCCACGTCGCGAAATGGGTCGGCGGCGTGTTCGAAACGCCCAAAACCTCCGACCAGCAGGGCGCGGTGTACGAAGCGGCCCCAGCCGCCATGCAGCGCGAGGCGGTGAAATTCCTGAACCAGGAGCTTTTCCAAACCCCGACCTGGCTCATTGAACCTTCCATCCAAAAGCTCATCAAGCCCGACAACGGCGTGGCAGCCATCAACCGCCTCCAGGAAGGCACGCTCAACAGCCTGCTCTCCACCGACCGACTGCTGCGCCTCATCGAGAACGAAGCCGCCGACCCGAACACCTATACCATGCCGAACCTCTTCGACGACCTGCGCAACGGGATTTGGTCGGAGCTCGGCACCGGGCAAAGCATCAGCGTACACCGCCGCAACCTGCAAAAAGCATATCTGATAAAAATGATCGGCCTGTACAAAACCGCCCCAGCAGGGCCAACAACGGGCTTCGACGCGGCAAAGTCGGATATCCCCTCCGTCGCCCTGGCAAATTTGATGCAGTTGAAAACCTTGATCAGCACCGCCGTATTCTCTACCAACGACAGCATGAGCCGCTACCATCTGCAGGATTGCTTGGGCAGGATTGAAGCGGCACTGAAGGCGGATTGATAACGGAAAAAACATTCCAATGAAAAAATCGGAAAACGAAAATACGAGCCACCTGACCCAGGAAGCTTTGGACAAAATCCGGGAAGAAGCCCTGGAAAGGGAAAAAGTCGCCAAAACGGAGATCGTCCGCGACTGGCTCCCGCGCTATACGGGCATGGCGCTGGAACAATTCGGCAAGTACATCCTGCTTGTCAATTTCAGCGGGTATGTCAAGACCTTCGCCGACCAGCATCATGTGTATGTATATGGCGAAGACAAGCCCATGCAGGCCGCAACCGCCGAAGGCATCACCATCATCAATTTCGGCATCGGGAGCCCCAACGCAGGCCTGGTGATCGACCTGTTGGAAGCCATCAAGCCTAAAGCCGTGCTTTTCCTCGGCAAATGCGGAGGCCTCAAGACCGGCAAGAACCACAACGGCGACCTAATCCTGCCCATCGCCGCTATCCGGGGAGAAGGCACCAGCAACGACTACCTGCCCAAGGAAGTGCCGGCACTGCCCGCATTCGCCCTGCAAAAAGCCGTGTCCACCACCATCCGCGACTACGAGCTCGACTACTGGACGGGCGTGGTCTATACCACCAATAAACGTGTGTGGGAGCACCGGGAAGATTTCAAGAAAAAACTCCGCGACCTGCGCTGCATCGCCATCGACATGGAAACCGCCACTATTTTTGTGGCGGCCTTCAAAAACCACATGCCCGCTGGCGCGCTCCTGCTCGTGAGCGACATGCCCATGACCCGCGAAGGCGTGAAAACCGAAGCCAGCGACAAGGTAGTGACCTCCATGTTCGCCCAAAATCACCTCAACATCGGCATCGATTCGCTCAAACAACTGATGAACAGCGGGCTGACGGTGAAGCATTTGAGGTTTGAAGTTTAAAAAAAGGGGGTTTCAGGTTTCTGGTTCACGTTATTTGTTTTATCGCTGAAACCCTTTTTCAAAGCACACACAGATATTGTGAACCCGAAACCTGAAACCCGAAACCAAATCCTCACCATTGAATAATTAACCACAACGCAAAGTATGTCGTCTCGAATCCTCCTTTTTTTAGCCCTGCTGCCCTGTATTCAAGTGTTGGCCCAGCGCCCTGTACCCGCTCCTGCGCAAAAATCAGCCACCTTGATCCTGGGTGCTACTGCCCACCTGGGCAATGGCCAAACCATCGCCAACAGCGCCATCGCCTTTGAGAACGGCAAGCTCAACTTAGTAGCAGATGCAACCCTGATCCGCTTCGACCGCAGCAAGTACGGCAAAATCTATGACGCTTCCGGCAAGCACGTTTACCCAGGGTTTATCGCCGCCGACACCCGCATCGGGCTGGTGGAGATCGATGCGGTGAAACCTACGCGCGACTTCTCTGATTTGGGTGCGTTCACCCCCAACCTGCGCAGCCTGATCGCCTACAACACCGACTCCGACATCATCCCGACCGTGCGCTCCAATGGCATCCTGCTTGCCCAGGCGGTGCCGGAAGGCGGCATTGTCACCGGCTCCTCATCGGTGCTGCAGCTCGATGCCTGGAACTACGAGGACGCTGCCTACCGCGCCGACGACGGCATTTGGATGAACTGGCCTTCGCAGCGCAGCTTCACCCGTTTTGGCGGCGGCGAACCGAGAAAGAATGAGCAGTACGACAAAGATGTTCTGTCGATCCGCAAATACTTCGAAGAAGCACAAGCCTATGCCAAGCAACGAAACCATGAAGTAAAAAACCTGCAATTCGAGTCTATGCGCGGCCTTTTTGACAAAAAACAAAACCTGTACATCCGCACAGAAAACGCAAAGACCATCCAGGAAGCCGTGCTGTTTGCAGAAAGCTTCGGTATCCAAGTCGTCATAGCTGGCGGTCAGGACAGCTGGATGGTGGCCGATTTCCTGAAAAGCCACCAGGTGCCCGTCATCCTTGGGCAAACCCAGGCGCTCCCTTCACGGGAAGACGACGAGGTGGACCGCGCCTTCAAAACTGCGGCCCAACTGCACGAAAAAGGGGTGCTTTTCGCCATTACCAGCCTTGGGAGCTGGCGGCAGCGCAACCTCCCTTTCCAGGCCGGCCAGGCCTGTGGGTACGGCTTGCCCAAAGCGGCCGCCCTGAGCGCCATCACCCTGAATGTAGCCAAGATTCTGGGCATCGACCAAACTTGCGGCTCGCTGGAAGAGGGCAAGGATGCCACCCTGTTCATCAGCGAAGGCGATGCGCTCGATATGCGCGGCTGCATCGTCACCGCCGCCTTCATCCAGGGCCGGGAGGTCAACCTCGACAACAAGCACAAGCAGCTGGCGCGGCGGTTTGGGGAGAAGTACTGAAAGACGGGTTTTTGTATTCCACCGTAAACAATGTCGCCACCGATGATGACATTGACCTGGTAGTGATGGGCACCAAAGGCGCCTCTGGGTTGAACGAATTTTTGCTGGGCTCCAACACGGAAAAGGTGATCCGCACAGCGCCTTGTCCCGTGCTGGCCATCCCAGAGCATGCAAAAAGGTTCGAGCCAAAAGTTGTTTTGGTGCCCTCAACCCTCAAAGAGGACCAAAACACTGTTTTTGAGTACCTTACCCATTGGGAAAGAACGTACGGTTTTTTGGTAAAGGTGTTGTACATCAACAACCCTTCCGGCTTGCCGACCGACGGCTCAGCCGAAGCGCGCAAGAACCGGCTCACAGAAGCCGCCGGCCTGAAAAAAACCGACGTGATCTTAACAGCCGGTTCCTTTTCAGAGGGCGATTCCATCCTCGCTGCCGCTGAGCAGTGCAACGCCGATATGATCGTGATGGGCACACACCAGCGGCAAGGGCTGTCACAGATGCTGTTCGGCAGCATCACCGCAGATACGGTGAACCATTCGCATATTCCGGTGCTGGCGGTGCCGATTCACGGTTGAACCTTATTGATCACCGAACACGCAAAGTAAATCTCTTCCGCTGAAATGGTCAGCGGCGGCGCGATCCGCAGGCTGCGGTCGTTGAACAAGAACCAATCGGTGATTACTCCCTGTTGGAGGCAGTGCCGGATGGCTTTTTGCACCAAAGCCGCATTGCCGAAATCGAGGGCCAGCCATAAACCCGCGCTGCGTATTTCTTTGATGGCGGGGTGGGTAAGGAGTTTTTTGAAAAGCGCTTCTTTTGCCGGTACCTGTTGCATCAAATCGCCTTGGAGCAATACCTTGAGGGTTGCCAGCCCCGCCGCCGCGCATACCGGATGCCCGCCGAAGGTCGTGATATGCCCCAGCACCGGATTGTGTGTGAGCAATTGCATCAATTCGCGGCGGGCAACAAAAGCGCCCAAGGGCATGCCGCCGCCAAAGCCTTTGGCGAGCAACAGGATATCTGGCACGATGCCGTAATGTTCAAAAGCAAAGAGGCGGCCCGTGCGGCCCATCCCCGCCTGTATCTCGTCGAGTATGAGCAATGCACCCGTTTCGTCGCAGCGTTTTCGCAGCGCCTGGAGCCATGCTGCCTGCGGCGGATAGATGCCCGCTTCGCCTTGTACTGTTTCCACGACCACTGCTGCCACCCGCTCGTCGATCAGGGCCAGGTCGTCCGTATTGTTGAATTCAATGTGTTTGATGCCTGGGAGCAAGGGCATAAAAGCCTGGGTAAAATAATCGGGGCACATCAGGCTGGCAGCGCCCTGGGTGCTGCCGTGGTAGGCATTTTTGCAGGCGACAAAATGGGGGCGGTTGGTAGCGCGCTTGGCGAGTTTCATGGCGCCTTCAGTGGCTTCTGTGCCCGAATTGACGAAGTACACAGCATCCAGGCCTGGGAGGTTATCGGCGAGCAATGCCGCGAGCTGCACCTGAGGGGCCAATACGTATTCGCCATAGACAAGGGTATGCCAGTATGTATCAACTTGCTGTTGCACGGCAGCTTGCACGGCAGGGTGCCGGTGCCCCAATACGCTGGGGCCGATGCCGGCGATCAGGTCCAGGTAACGCTTCCCATCGCGGTCGGTGAGCCAGCACGCTTCGGCAGCCGCGATTTCTAAGCCCATAGGCGCGGGGGAAGTTTGGGCAACATGTTGCAGGAAAAGCCCGCGTTGGGAAATATTATCCATAATAGGCTGGATTTTAGGGCAAAAATCAGGCGCAGGAGCTTTATTATTGTCAAATTTGCTTATTTTAGGGATAATAATTTTGAGCAGAAAGATTTTGCGGGCATATTTGCCCCCGAGGGGCAAAGAACAACATGCCCTGTAACTGTGTTAAGTCATTACAGAATATGACAGCGAAAACACTCATAGCACACGATATTCCGGCGCTCTCGCTCCAGCAGACGGGTCGCGATGCCTTCCACCTGCTCAGCGACTACCACGTGAAGCACCTCCCGGTGGTGCACGACGACAAATTGGTCGGCATACTTTCCGAAGAAGATGTCTTCAACCACAAGCTCTACGAACCCATTAGCGCCTATGATTTTTCGCTGTTGGGCCGCGCCGCTGTTTTAGAGCACGAGCATGTTTTCGCCGTGATGCGCCTGATGGGCGATATGCGGCTCACCGTAATCCCGGTTGTGGATGTTGCGGGCAATTACCTGGGGCTTGTCTCCCAAAACGACTTGCTGCGGCATTTCGCCCAAACAGCTTCGTTTACCGAGCAGGGCGCCGTGCTGGTGCTGCAAATGCCGCGCCGCGATTATTCTTTGAGCACCATAACGCATATCGTAGAGGACGAAAACGTAAAGGTTTTGAGCGCCTTTGTGACCTCTGTTGCCGACCCTGATTTTGTAGAATTGACCCTGAAACTGGACAGCGCCGACCTTGCCAGGGTAATTGCCTCCCTGGAAAGGCACGAGTATGATGTGAAAGAAAGCTTTGGGGAATTGGGACGGAGCGACTTTATGCGGGAGCGCTACGATGCCCTGATGCACTACCTCAATCTGTAGCTTGCGGCTTCAAAGCCATTCCCCCCGCATATTCCATATTTGTAAAATTGCGTCAATTGCCAAATTACCAAGGGAAAATCCCTGTGGTGCCGATTCTTTTTTGGAAATTTGGCAATTCAAAAACATGTAAAAAAAACTGTTAACCAAACTCAATTACTCATGACTAAAATAATACCGATCAAGAATCTGATGGCACTGCTCTTTCTGTTTGCAGGCCTCCAGACGTCTATCGCCCAAGCCGTGTTCTGGAGCGAGACGTTTAGCAGCCAAAGCGCATTCGATGCCTGGTCAGCTGGCAGTACCGGCGCTGGCGCCGAAGTTTGGAACTGGAGCAAGGATGCTGGCAACGCTATGGGCTTCAATGCCCCTCCTGCATCGTTCAACGCACCGTCGGCAGACGACGGCTTTGCCTTTTTCAACTCCGATGCCAACGGCAGCGGAAACGTGCACGATGTTACCCTGACCTCAACCGTCATCAACTGCGCTTCGCACACTGCTGTGGGCATCCGCTTTCACAGCCAATTTGCCGATTTTCAAGGCTCTACCGCCCAAGTGCGCGTCAGCACCGACGGGGGAACTTCCTGGACGGCTTACGACATATTTGACGACCAACCTTCGTACAGCTTCAACCAGCCCCAGCTTGTTCCTGCCGATATCCTGACCGAAATGGCGCTGCCCGCAGCCAACGGGCAGGCAACGGTATGGATACAGTTCCGCTGGGAAGGCGACTGGGAATACGGGTGGAAACTTGACGACATCGAGCTGTACGATTACTTGGCGCCACAAGTTCAGGTGACCTTTCGGGTCAACATGGCCTTACAAACCATTGACCCTGGCGGCGCAAAACTTGCGGGATCCTTCAATGGCTGGTCGGATGAACAGATGACCAATATCGGCAACAATATCTGGAGCATTACCAAAACCCTGGATGCCGGCACTACCTATCAATACAAGTTTAAAAACGGGCCTGGAGGCTGGGAACAGGTGCAAGCCGCGTGCGGCGTGGATGATGGCTTCGGCGGGTTGAACCGCTTCATCAACCCTACGGAGGATGTCACCCTCTCCACGGTTTGTTTTGGCTCCTGCGACCCATGCATCTTGCCTTGCAACTTAAACCCCGACGCCCTCATCTGCGACAATTTCGACAGCTACAGCACGACCTTGAAACTGGGCCCGCAAGCTACCTGGTGGACTACCTGGAGCGGCACGGAAGGCGGCGCGGAAGATGGCATCGTCACCACGGAGCAAGCCAAATCGCCTACCAAGTCGTTCAAAATCATCAGCACAGCCACCAATGGAGGCCCGCAAGACGTGATGCTGCACCTGGGCAACCGCACGACCGGGCATTACGAGCTCAAGTGGCAAATGTACATTCCAGTAGGCAGGAACGGTTATTACAACATTCAAAACGTGATGCCCATCGGTGCCGGCGACTGGAACCTCGACGTGTATTTTGACAATGCAAGTGCTGGCCGCGTCCTGATCGGCAGCGGCCCCACCCTCACCACTTTCACCTATCCAAATGGCCAATGGTTTGAGGTGAAGCACAAAATCGACCTCGACAACAATTTGCTCACGCTTTGGATCAACGGCAACTTTGTGTACAAAATGCCATACGCCAAGAACTTGGGCGGGATCGACTTTTATGGCGCCAACAACATCAACACCTATTATATCGACGATGTGGAGTTCGTAAAGCTTCCACCAGTAGTGTACAACGTTGACGTGTGCGATGCCGCCATAGATATTTACAGCTATTTCGGCGCCCCGGCCGGGGTGCCACAAACAACCGGGCTTTATGACAATACCAATGCCACAGTAGCCCCTACCGACCCTGAGGTGACTTGCTGGGGCGAAGGCACACCTGATATTGTCGATGGGTCTATGTGGTACACTTTCATCGGCGACGGCAATGAATACCATATCGAAACAGTGCCCTGTAATGCGACCAATTACATCAATTATGGCACACCTGGCGATGAAGGAGACACACAGATGCTGATCTATGCCGGCGACAACTGCAGCGACTTGACTGAGGTAGCCTGCAACGACGACCTGCACCCATCGGGTGTCCCCGACTGGCGCGCAGGGCTCGACCTGCAAACCGTGAAAGGGCAGAATTATTTCATGCTCATCGATGGCTTCAACTCGTTTGGAACAATTGCCAAAGGACAGTTCTGCATCGAGATCACGCGTGTGCCCAACGTGCCCTGCACAGCAGCGGCAGTTGGCTCCTACAACGTTCCACATCCTTACCTGTGCTTCAACGGGCAGCTCTCTGGCCTGATAAAAATTGACACTTCCAGCTTTGTACTACCGGATGTAGGGCTTGCTTATGGTATGGCTTGGGCGTTCACCTCGGCGCCACTGCCTCCAAATACGTGGCCTTCAACGGTTGCCGGCTATGCTGCCCGCACGCCGTTCTTGACCACACCGTTTTCGCCTCCTTATGTGAACAATGGCAGCATCCCCTACAACCTGTATTATGTGACACCGGTAGTGTTGGGCGGCGGCACTTTGATCAACCCAAACCTGACACCCAACCCTTATGTCTTTGAAAACATCGATGTGACAAACGCTTGCTTCTTTGTGGGCAACTCGGTACCCATCTATATATTGCCTACCTTGACCAATATTACTGCGACGGTAGTTGCGGGCAACGGATCGGCCAACCTGACACCGGGCGGTGGCATGGGAGCACTCTTGTCCGATGACTCCTTCTACCGCTATGCCTGGAGCAACGGCGCCACCACGCAAGACATTTCGGGGGTAGCCACCGGGACTTATACCTGTACCGTGACCGATGTGAGCGGCTGCGCGCTGCAAAAGATCGTGACCGTACAAATTACCACGGTCGGCACTGCAGATCCGGCGACAGTTCAATTGTTCACTGTAAGCCCGAACCCAACTTCGGGCAACCTGAACATCAACCTGGCATTGGCTGACGTAGCAGATGTGCGCCTTGAGGTGCTGAACATGCTTGGCCAAACGCTGCTGAGCCAAAATATTGGAAGGACGGCGTTGCTGAGCCACCCACTGGAGCTCGGCAACCTGGCACAGGGCACTTACCTGCTGCGCGTCACCATCGATGGCGAAAGCGCCATCCGCCGGATCGTGCTGCAGCGATGACGTTATGATGCCTAAAGGGCAATCCAGCATCGCAGAGGCTGTGATTTCTTGTTGCGCTGGAATTCCATTCCAAGCAGCCTGAAGTTGCAGCCTCTTTTTTATCTTGTCATCCGATAACTGCGCTGACGAAAACCTGTACAATGAAAAATATCTTCGCCTCCTTCACAATACTTGCCGCCGCAACTGCAGGCCTTATTATTTTCAGGCAAATGGGCAATGCCCCGCAAAACGAATTGAAGCCCAACGACTACCTCTGGGCGCAGCGTGTGTACCCCTACCAAAGCGTCCATTCTTCGGCCTATTACGCAGCGCTGGAATATGCTTCCGAACAAGCTTCGTCAAGGGGCGGCGGGGCGCTGAACTGGGAACTGGCCGGCCCCACCAACGTGAGCGGTCGCATCACCGACCTGGCCATGCACGAAAGTGACATGCAGACCATCTATGCCGCTACGGCATCGGGCGGCGTTTGGAAATCAACGGACGCAGGCGACAGCTGGGCGCCCATTTCCGATGCCTTGCCCAGTCTGAGCATCGGCGATATGGCCATAGACCCCTCCGACAAAAATGTGCTCTATTGCGGCACCGGGGAGACCAACGGCGGCGGCGGCTCGGTTACCTACGATGGCCTGGGCGTGTACAAAAGCAGCGATGGCGGCAGCACTTGGCAAGCTTCGGGGCTGACGGCAACGGGCAGCATCGGGCGCATCGAGGTTGACCCCAAGCGGCCCGAGCGCGTTTTCGTGGCTGCTATGGGCCACCTTTTTGGCAACAACCCGGAACGCGGCGTTTACCGCAGCAATGATGGCGGCAGCTCTTGGGAACAGGTGCTTTTTGTAAGCGATTCGGTCGGCGCAATCGACCTGGTTATCCACCCACAAAACACCGATACCTTGTTTGCCGTGAGCTGGGAGCGCATTCGCAGGCCCAATACCCGTGTTTATGGAGGCCCAGGCTCAGCGATTTGGCGCAGCACCGATGGCGGAGATACCTGGGCAAAGCTCAGCGGCGGGCTTCCCGCGGGCAGTACGGTGGGGCGCATGGGCATCGCCATTGCGCCTTCCGACCCAAGCGTGCTCTACGCCACCATTGCCCGCACCAATGGCGCCTTCGCCGGGGTTTACCGAAGCAATGACAATGGCGATTCCTGGGCGCTGGTGCCAGGCAACGGAAACCCTGGCTACTCCTCTTTCGGTTGGTGGTTTGGGCAAATACGGGTACACCCGGAAAACTCCCAACAGATTTACAACCTGGGCGTGGGCTGGAAGGAGAGCAGCGACGCGGGCGCTACATGGGCGGAAGCAAGCCCGTATCTTCACGCCGATTACCACGCATTTTATATCCATCCCGCCAACCCGGATTTTCAGGTGGTGGGCAACGATGGGGGTATTTTCCTGTCTGTCGATGGCGGCGCTACCTGGGAAGCCCGGCCAATACCCAACACCCAGTTCTATACTTCCGAGATCGATTTTCAAAACCCGGTGCGCTTTTCGGGGGGCACCCAAGACAACGGCACCTGGGCCAGCATCGACGGCGGCATCGACAATTGGAAGCATATTTTGGGCGGCGACGGGTTTGTTACACTCGTCAACCCAAAAGACAACACCCTTTATTACGCCGAATCGCAGTATGGCGGGTTTTCTGGGAGCAACGGGGCCAGCGCACCCATGTCGGCGCGCTACAACTGGAACACGCCCTATATTTTTGACCCGAACAACCCCGACATCCTCTACTTCGGTGCGGAAAAGCTTTTCAAATCAATCGACAGGGGCTTGAACTGGACTGCCATCAGCGGCGACCTCAGCAATGGCAACAATGGCAGCGGGGGCGTGGTATATGGCACCATCACCACCATTGCTGCCTCGCCTGTTGATTCAAACATCATTTTTGCCGGCACCGACGACGGCAACGTGTGGGTTACGCAAAACGGAGGCAGCAATTGGGTAAAAGTTTCTGAAAACCTCCCCAAGCGATGGGTCACGAGGGTCGTGGCTGATTTATGGGACGCTCAAACAGCGTATATCTGCCTTTCGGGCTTTAGGCACCATGAGGCCATGGCGCATGTTTACAAAACAAATGACCTGGGGCAAACCTGGTCAGGCGCTGCGGGAAACCTCCCCGATATTCCGGCAAATGACCTCATCCTCGATCCACTCGATCCCGCACAGTGGTTCCTGGCTACCGATGTGGGCGTTTTTTTGACCAACGATGCCGGGGCCAGCTGGGCGCCCGTCAACAACGGCCTGCCCAAAGTGCCGGTGCTAGACCTTAGCTTCCACGCGCCTACCCGCACCCTGGTAGCTGCTACCTATGGGAGGGCTATGCACAAAGCCAGTGTGCCGACGGTCAGCGGCCTTCAGGAGCGGGTGCCGCTCAACAGCATAAAGGTTGTTTCAAATCCAACCACGACAACATGGCAGCTCTCTTTTTTCACAGCAGATGCCCTGGATATCCGCCTTGATTTGTACAATTTGTCGGGGCAATATGTGCAGACAATGCATGTATCAGGCACAGGGCAACATTCGGTTTCTGTTGGTGCAGCATGGCTCCCCGCCGGAATTTATGTATTGCAAATGAGCGCGAAAGGGAAAAGCATGGCTTGCAAAAAATTGATAAAGGTGAAATAGCGTATAAAAAAAGCCCTTCGCCAGGCAGGCAAAGGGCTTTACAAGATAAGTGTGTTGTTTGTTCACAGCGGGATAGTACCGCCGAGGCTGTCGCGCAAATCAGAAAAGTCGCTGAGGGGCTTTTTGGTCTCTTTACCACCTTCTACGCGGTTCATCTCTGACTTTCCTAAGATCGTCAGGTCGGATTCAATGTCGTGAAGCGAGCGTTTTTTCTTGTCTTCTCCGACTGCGTTTGATGGATCGTCCTTTTTTTTGCCAAATGGAAAAATCATGAGACTACTAAAGCTTTTGAATTGTGAGTAAAACTTTGGTCAAAGGTAGAGCGTTTTTGCAAATTGACAAGGGAACGGGTTAAAATTTAAGGGAACGGTCGTAAAAGTGTCATATGCCCCCAGATTCTTATGTTATCCATCCCTTGCGCCTGCCTTCTCGTAAACCTAAAAACATTGTCTCAAAATTGCCACAACAACCATGCCGTAGGCACAAATATACGCGTGTTTTGCGGCCCTTTCCCCAAAAATACCGAATTCGTGTTAGCCGACGTTCCATATTTTTGGCAATTGCAGAACAGGCGCTATCTTGCTAACCCATTTAGCAGCCCAAAACGATGACCGCAACCTTAAATTCTGAAATAGAGTGTCCCGCAGAAAGGGCATTGTTGCACACATTGCTCTACTTCGAGATTTTTTCCTACCCCTTAACGGCAGAAGAAGCCTTTCATTATTGTGGGGAGCCTTGTGTTTCTGCACAAGAAGTAGGGGAAAAGTTGAAAAGCCTTGTGAACCAGGGACATGTGTTTCAGTTTGATGATTTTTTTCAAACAAAAAACGATGCTGCTTGGGTGCTGGCCCGAGCGGCGTGCAACCGCCGTGCCGACCAATTTATGCCAATTGCCCACCGGCGCGCCAAGCTTATCAGCAATTTCCCCTTTGTTCGTGCTGTCTGCGTTTCTGGCTCGCTTTCCAAGCACAGCATGAGGGCCGACGGCGACATCGATTTCTTTGTCATAACCGCCCCGGGCAGGCTTTGGCTGGCGCGCACCCTCCTGGTGCTTTTTAAAAAACTGTTTCTCTTCAATTCGCACAAATACTTCTGCGTCAATTATTTCATTGACACAGATCATTTGGAGATCGAGGAAAAAAACCTGTTTACGGCCACGGAGTCGGTCACGTTGTTGCCGATGTATGGGCAGGCGGTTTTCGAAGCCTTTCGCGAAGCCAATACCTGGGCATGGGAGCGGTATCCCAATTTTCCAAAGCGATCGACTTTTGACATCCCCGATCATGCGCCAGGATGGTTGAAGCGCGTGCTTGAAGCCATGTTAAGCGGCCAACTCGGCACCTGGCTCGATGCGAAAGCGATGCGCCTTACTTTGGGTTACTGGAAAAAGAAGTTTAAGCATTTCGACAAGGACACATTTGGCATCGCACTCAAATCGCGGCGCTATGTGTCGAAGCACCATCCGCTGCATTTTCAGAAAAAGGTGCTGGAGGCGTATGAAGCGCTGGTGCGGGAACGGGACGAGAGGATGTCTCAGCGTTAATGTGCCGGATAATACCCGAGTACTTACGCTTGCTAAACGAAGCGTGCCCCACATGGCCGTACTCCCGTACATTTGGGGCAAAATCAAATGTTGTGCGTCACCCATACCAAGGTTATATCGATTATTTGCGTGCGAAAAGCGCTGTCGTCAGGCAGAAAGCTTGGGCATTTGCGCGCCGTCGCCCAAAAACGACTGGTTTTTTTCTTTTTTTATTGCTGCTTTGGCTGTTCTGTCTGCCACGGCCATTGTTCCAGAAACCGCTTTGTGTGGTGCTGGAAGACCGGGATGGCGCGCTGCTGGGAGCCCGGATTGCCTCAGATGGCCAGTGGCGCTTTCCGATGGCTGATTCCCTTCCAAGCAAATACCTGACATGTGTGGTCGCTTTTGAAGACAAGCGCTTTTGGTGGCATCCCGGGGTGGACCCTCTGAGCTTTGGGCGGGCAATTTGGCTTAATATCACGAATGGCCGCGTGGTCAGTGGCGGCAGCACGCTCACGATGCAGGTGATCCGCATGGCCCGCGACAACCCCGAGCGCACCGTTTTGGAAAAAATCGTGGAGATATTCATGGCTACCAGGCTGGAACTCACGTATTCCAAAAAAGAAATCCTGTCGCTGTATGCCGCCAATGCGCCTTTTGGGGGCAATGTGGTAGGCATTGAGGCGGCATCGTGGCGGTATTACGGGAAAAGCCCGGCACTGCTTTCCTGGGCGGAAGCTGCAACCCTGGCAGTGCTGCCAAACAGCCCGGCGCTCATTCACCCAGGCAGGAACCGCGATGCCTTGGTGGCCAAGCGCAACCGCCTGTTGGAGCGCTTGCGCGACGACGGCGCCATTAGCCCCAATACCTGCGAATATTCCAAAGAAGAGCCGTTGCCCGAGCAACCGTTGCCCCTGCCACAGCTCGCGCCCCAACTCATCGACAGGCTGACCCGCCCCAATACCGATGGCATCAATGCCAACCAAACCCGCTTCCATACCACCATCGACAAGCATTTGCAGGAACGGGTGACGCAAATCCTTTGCCGCCGACAGGAAATTTACAAGGGGAACGGGGTGTTCAACATGGCAGCTGTTATTATAGACGTGCCGACGGGCGATGTGCTGGCCTATCAGGGCAATGTGCCGGATGTCGGCAAGGAACACGGCGAATCGGTGGATGTGATCGCCGCGCCGCGCAGCACAGGCAGCATCCTCAAGCCGTACCTGTACGCCCTGGCCCTGGAAAGCGGCGATATTTTGCCCGCCAGCCTGCTGCACGACGTGCCCACCCAGCTTGGGCAATACCGCCCTGAAAACTACTATGAAACCTACGACGGCGCAGTACCCGCCCGGCGCGCGCTTATTCGCTCGCTCAATGTGCCTTTTGTGCTGCTGCTCCAAAAATACGGCCTGGAAAAGTTTCATTTCAACCTGCAAAGGCTTGGGCTTGGCACGATCAACAAGCCGCCCGACCACTATGGGCTGTCGCTTATTCTGGGCGGTGCAGAGGCCAATTTGCTCGATATTACCAATACCTATGCCTGCATGGGCCGCACCCTCGGCGCCTTTTACGACCGGAACGGGAAATATGCCCGGGATGATTTTCGGCGGCCTAATTTTTTGTTAGAAGGGCAAACCCGCCTTCGCCAAAGCTACGGTGGGCAAGCCAACAACGACCTCCTGAGCGCCGCTTCTATCTGGTACACTTTTGAAGCTATGCGCCAGGTAGAACGCCCCACAAGCACCGGCGAATGGGAGCTTTTCCAGGCCAGCCGTACCATAGCCTGGAAGACCGGCACCAGTTTCGGTTTTCGCGATGCCTGGGCGGCGGGGGTGACGCCCCGCTACGCCGTGGGCGTATGGGTCGGCAACGCCGACGGGGAAGGGCGCCCTGGGTTGATCGGGGTGGAATTTGCCGCACCTGTATTATTTGAAATATTTGAACTGCTGCCGCAAGAGGCTCGCTGGTTCGATCCGCCCTACGACGATATGGCGCAGGCGCCAATTTGCCCGCAGAGCGGTTTCCGGGCAGGCGAATACTGCGAACCGGATACGGTCTGGATACCAAAAAGCGGGCTGAAATCGGCTGTTTGCCAGCATCACCAGTTGCTGCACCTCGACCCTACGGGCCAGTGGCAGGTGACGGGCGATTGCGCGTCGCCCTCGCTGATGTTGCACCGGCCTTGGTTTGTGCTGCCGCCCGTTGAGGCATATTATTTCAAGAGCAAAAACCCCTGGTACGTGTCGCCGCCGCCTTTTCGGGCCGATTGTGTGGGCACAGAAAGCGCGCAACGACAATCACCGATGCAGCTCATTTACCCGAAAGAAGCAACGCGGATCTACGTGCCGGTTGACTTGAACGGCAAGTTGAGCAGCACCATTTTTCAGGTGGCGCACCGCAAAAATGACATTGAGATTTACTGGCACCTCGACGGGGCGTACCTGGGCAGCACGAAGACTTTTCACCAAATGGGACTGCAACCGGCGGTGGGGAAGCACCACCTGGCGCTGGTTGACAGGGACGGGTATAGGCTGGAGCAGGATTTTGAGGTAGTGGGGAGGTAGGGGTTTGTATCAGGATTGGCAGGATTAGTAGGATTTTTCAGGATTATTTGGCATTGGTTGTCTTGGATGGATTTTGATGATTTTATACCTCACGCCGCTTGGTTTTGTGCATGTCGATTTTTGTAATCATTTGAACAGCAGTTGAATAAATCATACTCAATCACAAAAATCAGGCGAATCATAGAATAGTTAATTATTGCTCAGATTTTTAACACCATGATCAAGAGCAGCGCCCACCTTAAAAATCCTGCTAATCCTGCTAATCCTGATATACCCCCCCCCGCTAATTGACCCCGCACTCCACCCCAAGCAGCTCCATCGCCGCTAAAAACTCATTCCCTACGTTCACCTTTTTCGCCGCCGAAGTAAACGACATTTTTTCCTTGTTTTGCCGGTCTATTAGCTCCATTTTCAGGAGGTGTTTGCCTTTGTGGGCACTGCAGAGCTTTTCGATGCGGTCGATGAGCTCGGCTGTGAGCAGTTCCACAGGTATTTGCAGGGTAACTGATGAGGTTTTTTCCGCGCCGATGGCTTCCAGCAGGCGCACGTTATTTACCCGGAATTCAAACTCGTCGGAATTGTACCGCTGCTTGTACTCGCCTTCCACATACACGCAGGTGCCTTCCTCGAAAAAGGTTTTGAACTTGGCATAAGTCTCCGAAAACATCGTGATTTCCAGGGATTCGGTGTAGTCCTGGATGGTAAAGCGACCCCATCCCGTGCCGCGCTGGCTGATGCGGTGTTCGGCCTTGACCACAAAACCGGCAACATTGACTTTCCGGTTGCGATAGTTCTCCAGTTTTTCGAGTGGACTGGCAAAGTTTTCCCATTCGTAGCGGAACTCATCGAGTGGGTGCCCGCTGAGGTAGATACCGATGACGTCTTTTTCTTTTTGCAACCTGTAAATAAGCCCCCATTCACTGGCTTTGGGTACCGTTGGCTCTGGAATGCTCACGCTGTCGGACAGGTCGCCAAACAGGGAGTTGACCGACATCAGCTTGTCTTCCTGGTGGGCGCTGCCGTAGCGGAGCAGGTTTTCGATGAAGGTTTCGTATTTGTCGGTGGGCGCGAAGAACACTGATCTGGGCAGCCCGAAGCTGTCGAAGGCGCCGGCGTAGGCTAAGCTCTCCATCACGCGCTTGTTCACGGTGCGGAGGTTGATGCGCCGCATGAAATCGAATATGTTGGCAAAGGGGCCGTTTTCCCTGCGCTCTTGTATCATCACCTCCACGGCGGCCTCCCCTACGCCTTTCACGGCGCCCATGCCGTATCGGATATCGCCTTTTTTGTTGACGGCAAAATTGACCAGCGATTCGTTCACGTCGGGGCCTTTCACGTTGAGGCCCATGCGCTTGCACTCTTCGAGGAAGAAGGTGATTTTTTCAATATTGTTTTGCGAATGGGTGAGCACTGCGGCCATGTACTCCGAGGGGTAATGCGCCTTGAGGTATGCCGTTTGATAAGCCACAAAGGCATAACAAGTGGAGTGGCTTTTGTTGAAGGCGTAAGAGGCAAAGGCCTCCCAGTCGGTCCACACTTTTTCGAGCTTGGCAGCCGGGTGGTTGCGGGCCGTGCCGCCCTCGATGAATTGCCCTTTCATTTTGTTGAGCACGGCAATCTGCTTTTTGCCCATGGCCTTGCGGAGCACGTCGGCGTCGCCCTTGGAAAATCCTGCCAATTTTTGAGAGAGCAGCATGATTTGCTCCTGGTAAACACAATTGTGCAGCAGCACATTGTTGCCAACAAAGTTGTGGATGCCCTCTACTGTGATGTCATATACCAATTCTTCACCCGCAGGTTCTATTGACCTGATTTCCTCCCAACGTACATTCAGATTGCGCTTTGTTTTAGGTAAATCCAGGTGTTCGAGTAGGGGTTCAACCACTGCCGCCGCGATTCGTGGCCGATTCCGGTTTAGAGTATTGAAATGTTGGGGACTGAAGCCATACGCCTCCATAAGCCCGCGTTGCGAGCCTTTCCAGGTTTGGTCAATTTCCGCGATGAATACGGGGCGCGAAACATCGTCTTTAATTTCGGCTAAAAATGGCCCGCGTTTCGGCATTTTTTTCAAGACCAAATATGGCGCAATTTTTTCCTCGAATTGCGGAATGTTGTACACAGACACCTGGTAAGCTGTGATTTCCTCTTTTCGCCGGTTGTTAAAGTATTTGCTTTCATAGGTGGTAGCATAAATACCCAAGCGGAGCAAAAGGGTTTGGATATCCCTGGCCAAGTTGGGAGATATGGTTTTGACAAAGCATATTTTTTCAGAAACAGAGCCGTCACAATCCCAATATGAAGCCAGGAAAAAAGCAATTAATTCTTCATTTAACCCAAATACGAATTCTGGCACAAACTTGTCGCCTGACCAGCAACCTCCGGTTGTGGTCTTTAAACCCCATTGTCGCAAAGCGGCTACCAGGGCATTTGGTTCGTGATACGAGGTTTTATTTACGCCGCGAACCATAACCCTTGTTACCCCACGCACTTGCTGTAAGGTAGTTGGCTCAATGCGTTCAAAAGCATTTAGGCTTTCTTTATATGCATTGATGAGCGCATCGTCTTTTGAGATAAAATCTGCAGTTGGCCCACATGAGGTTAGAGACCCATCGGCTAACAAATAGGCCAATACCCGAAGCTTTTGTTTGTCAAACGTTTGCGGCGAAGCAGCAATTAGAGCTCTTGGCGTTGCAATATGGTCTCCTGGTTGCAGCATCCCTATTTCCCGCCAGCCATGCTCGGTTAAAACCTTGTGGTTTGCAGTCATGGTAACCGTTGTGCCATTGCCCATCTTAACCTTGAAAACAGGCTTTTTGCCATTGCAAATCCAATAGGTCATGAGGGCTTTTTGAGGCTCCAAATTTTCATCCACTCCCTGTACATAAAAATCACCCACTAGGTCCTCCAATTGGTCAATGCGCACCCTTTTTCCTGAAACAGCGTCGAAAACGAGGGTATCGCCTGTGACGCAAATACCAAAAGTATCCTTCAGGTACTCCTCCATATCTGGCAAATCGTACGTCACTGCCTGCCTGCCGTGTTTGCGCGCGATAAAATCCGGAATATACTCCAACGGCCCCGGCCGGTACAGCGCGTTCATCGCGATGAGGTCGTCGAATTTATCGGGCTTGAGCTCGCGCAGGTACTTCTGCATGCCGGCGCTTTCAAACTGGAAGGTGCCGTTGGTTTCGCCACGCTGGTAGAGCTCGTAGGTTTTGGCGTCGTCGAGCGGAATATCGTCGATGCTGATTTTTATCCCGTGGTTTTGCTCAATCAGGGTAAGGGCATCGCGGATAATGGTGAGGGTTTTGAGGCCCAGGAAGTCCATTTTGATAACGCCCGCGTCTTCGATGATGGAGCCCTCGTATTGGGTGATGAGCAGCTCGGTTTCTTTGGAAGTAGCGACGGGTATGATCTCGGTGAGGTCTTTGGGGGCGATGATGATGCCGGCTGCATGGATGCCGGTGCCGCGCACGGAACCTTCCAGAATCATCGCTTCCTTGAGTACCATGCCTTCGGGTGTTTCCTCGGCGGCCAGGTGTTCGCGCAGTTTTTTGGCGTTGTCGATGTCTTCTCCCGACAGGTTTTCTTTCTCCGACAGGGAGCCTTCGCCCGTGATGGGGGCGGTGAGCACGCGCTTCAGGGAAATGCCCGGCCTATCGGGCACGAGTTTGGCTAGTGCGTTGGCCTGGTCGAGGGGCAAGTCGAGTACCCTGGCTACGTCTTTGATGCTCATTTTGGCGGCCATGGTGCCATAGGTCACGATTTGCGCCACCTGTTGTTTGCCGTATTTTTCCACCACATAATCGATCACTTTCTGCCGGCCTTCATCGTCGAAATCCGTGTCGATATCGGGCATGGATTTGCGGTCGGGATTGAGGAAGCGCTCGAACAGCAGCTGGTACTTGATGGGGTCGATGTTGGTGATGCCGATGCAGTAGGCCACTGCGCTGCCCGCCGCCGAGCCGCGGCCGGGGCCGATGAACACGCCGATGTCTTTGCCGTGGTTGATAAAGTCGGCCACGATGAGGAAGTAGCCGGCAAAGCCCATGGTTTCTATGGTGCGCAGCTCGAAATTGAGCCGGTCTTCGATTTCCGGGGTAATTTCTTTGTACCGGTTTTTGGCGCCCTCCATGGTGAGGTGTCGCAGAAACTCGTCCTGGGTCTGGAAGGTTTTCGGGATAACGAAATTGGGGAGCAGGATGTCTTTCTTGAGTTTCAGGTGCTCGCATTTGTCCACGATTTCCATCGTGTTGTCGAGAGCCTGTGGCACGTCGCCAAACAACTTGCCCATCTCTGCCTGGGTTTTGAAATAGAACTGGTCGTTCCAGAAGGCAAAGCGGCCGCCTTTCATAATGGTGCCTTCTTCCACGAATTCGCGGATGGCGGGCGTGGCTTGCTTCTCGCCCGTGTTCACGCAGAGCAGGATGTCGTGGGCGTTGGCATCTTTTTGGTCGATGTAGTGCGAGTCGTTGGTGCAGATCACCTTCACCTTGTATTCCTCGGCCCAGCGCAGCAGCACTTCGTTCACCTTGTCCTGCTCTGCCATAAAGTGGCGCTGGATTTCAATGTAATAATCCTCGCCAAACAGGTCGAGCCACCACTCAAATTCTTTCCGGGCCTCTTCCTCGCCGTGGCGCAGGATGGCCTGCGGCACCATGGCCCCGATACAGCAGGAGGTAGCAATAAGGCCTTCGTGGTATTGCAGGATCAGTGCCTTGTCGATGCGGGGGTATTTGCCGTACAATCCTTCGATGTAGCCAAGCGAGCAGAGCTTTACGAGGTTTTTGTAGCCTTCGGCGTTTTTGGCCAAAAAAAGCTGGTGGTAGCGCTTGTCTTTGTCGTCTTTGGTAAAGGTGTGCCGGTGCCGGTCGGTCACTACGTAGAACTCACAACCTACGATGGGTTTCACACCCTCGTGCTTGGCGGCTTCTGCCACAAACTGGAATGCGCCGAACATGTTGCCGTGGTCGGTAATGGCCAGGGCTTTCATGCCGTCGGCCGCGGCTTTTTTAAACAGGCCGGGGATGGAGGCCGCGCCGTCGAGCAGGGAGAATTGGGTATGGCAGTGGAGGTGGGCGAAATTCGGCATGGGCAAATTTGTATTCTTGTTGAGAGAATCCTTTTTAAGTTGCTATAAAAATGCTACCTAAAAATAAATCATTTTTTTTATAAACTACTGATTATCAAAAACTTGGCTTCCATCTTAATGTTTTAAAATTGAAAAAACCTTTTTAAACCTTTTTAATTAACAGCCATCTTGCTTTGCTTGAAGCTCCGGTTCTTTGAATTTTTCCAGACATTCTTAGCGAAGAAAGAAGGTTGGTAATTTTATTGCGCTTTCTCTTTTCGTCTAATACTTCCGGAAGTTTAGAATTAAGTAAATTCTCAATTTCTTTCCTTGATGCAGCTCCTAATTGTTCAATATGTTTCAAGATAGCCTCTTTATAGTAATCATCATCTAGGCCCCGTTGTCGACTATAATGTGCTCTCATTTCAGAATTAGAAACGCCGCCCACAATTTTGGCAGAAATAATATAGTTCGGTTTTCTACCTTCAATCATTCCCCGCTTTTTTAAATGTTCAACCTCTTCATTCGTCAGAAGCACTTTTTTTTGAACTTTATCCAATAAGATTATGTCAAATAGTGATAAGTCTGGATTCCCTGCAATGGCACGAGCAAATTTCATGTCCAATACTTTACCTATAATGCTTACTTCAACTCTATCTGGCTCCAATTTATAATCAGGCATTGGAAAAAATCGCATTTTCTGAAACTGAAACATTTTATAAATCCCTCCTCCCAGGGTATCTACCATTTTTAGATTACACATGGCTCCAGCTAAGAATGGGTTGCGGTAATGCTCTTCTGGTGCATTATCAATTACTACTTTTTCAACAGAGGCCGGGATGAACGACCCTTTATTACTAAAAACCAACTTTTCATCAGTTTCAATGACATTAATAAATCCAGAAAGTGTGTAGTCTTGATGGGCGATACAGTTATTGAGGGCCTCCCTGATAATATAGGGCTCATACCGTAACATTTCTTCCGGAAACAATGTATTACCCTGAATTCTATTATATTTTACATTTCTAATTTTTAAATATATTTTATCAATTGCTAGTAGAAAAGGGCAGGAAACAATCATAGAATCAGAAACAGCACCTTTTAAAATCCATCTAATTTTAGCCATGGCAGGTCCAATAAAATGTTCAGATTCAGGCCGCCCTAATAAAATGATTGCTGTGCGAGTTATTTTGCCTTTGATTGTAACTTTTGCTTTATTTAAAAATGTGATGTCGTCCCATGAGTCAACTTCTTGACTTTTTTCCAAGAATTTTCCTTTGTAATTTTCTCGTGCGAGCAGAATTGCTGCAGGGTCTAGGTCTGAGATGTTTGCGTCGTCACAAACAACTGCACTCCAATCTTGAACATAAAGTTGGCTTCGGATTCGTTCAATTTTTTCAAGGTTCAGCGGCGCCAATTCTTCACCATCCCGGCCAAAGTAATGACCCTCCCAAGCAATTGGTATGCCACGTGGAGCGGCAGGGATTTGGAACATGATTACGCGATTTTGAGCCAAAATCAGCTCGTGAATTTCTATGAACGAAATTCTGTTTGTGGTTTTTTTTGCTATTTCACCTTTCAGGCTACTTAAGTCGCTGTGATTTAATCTGAAGCTTGAACCTACAATTGCTTTTCCACGATCCTTAATGCCGAAAATCAACCATCCGAACTCAACACCTTTAAGGTTGGCTTCATTAGAAATGGCAGAAAAGTATCGACCAATTTTACTAAAATCATAACCAGTTTTAGCCTCTTTGAATTCTACAACTTCCGTCTCTGATTGGAGCGTGCGTAGTTGATCTAGGATATTTTCAAGTTCAGAATCGGTCATAGGATGTGTTTTTAATTGCTTCTATATGAAGCTGAAACAGCAGACGCAAACTTAAAACAAAAAGTGGAAAAATAAGCCCGGTGTGGAAAACTATCCCATCACTTTTATCGCCGGCGCCCAGAACACCAAATCCAGCAGCCTGGTCTTCATAATCTGGACTGGGATTCTCCTAAAAATATCCCGTTTTTGGAACAACCCTAGCCCCCACCAATGTGCGAAACGCTCGATGAAGGGCAAGTTGAAGCACCACAAAACGTGCGTGCTGCTAGCCCCGTTTTTTCCCCCGCACCTTCGGCCTTCCCATGCTCACATACGTAAACCCTTGCGTTTTCATGCTCTCGATGTCGTACAAATTGCGGCCATCAAAAATGAGCTTGTCGCGCAAGGCTTCGCCCATGCGCTCGAAATCGGGGGTGCGGAATTCGCCCCACTCGGTCATGATAGCTAAGCAATCGGCGCCTTCGATGGCAGCGTACATGCTGTCGGCAAGGGTGATGCGGTCGGCGTAAATGGCCTTTACATGCGCCATGGCCTCCGGGTCGAAGGCTTTTACTTTGGCGCCGAGCGCCAGCAATTCATCGATGATGACCAAGGCCGGCGCTTCGCGGATGTCGTCGGTATTGGGTTTGAAGGCGAGCCCCCAAACGCCGATGGTTTTACCGGAAAGCTCGTTTTTGTAGTGCTTTTTGATCTTCTTGGTCAGGATGCCTTTCTGGATGCCATTCACCTTCATCACCGATTTCAAGATTTTGAAATCATAGGTATGATCGGTGGCAGTTTTGGCCAGGGCTTGTACGTCTTTGGGGAAGCAGGAACCGCCGTAGCCGATGCCGGGAAACAAAAAGCGCTTGCCGATGCGGGTATCACTGCCCATGCCGATGCGCACCATGTCCACATTGGCGCCGGTCTTTTCACAGAGGTTCGCAATTTCGTTCATGAACGAAATGCGGGTGGCGAGGTACGCATTGGCGGCGTATTTGGTAAGCTCGGCGCTGCGCTCATCCATAAAATAGATGGGGTTGCCCTGGCGGACAAACGGCTCGTACAACTGTTTCATCAGTTTTCGGGCGCGGTCGTTGCTGGCGCCGATCACTACGCGGTCGGGTTTCATAAAATCTTCCACAGCCACCCCTTCCCGCAGGAATTCGGGGTTGGATACCACGTCGAACAGCTTCTTCGAGAGTTTTTCGGCGAGTATGGCGGCGACTTTTTCCGCAGTACCCACGGGCACCGTGCTTTTGTCCACAATCACCTTGTAATCAGTAATAAGGCCGCTGAGATCGCGGGCCACGCCCATGATATAGGAAAGGTCGGCGCTGCCGTTTTCTCCCGGCGGGGTGGGCAGGGCGAGGAAAATGATTTGGGCGTGTTCGACGGCTTCCGGTAAGTTGGTGGTGAAATGCAGGCGGCCTTCCTTGGTGTTGCGCTCAAACAGCACATCCAGCCCTGGTTCGAAGATGGGGATATCGCCCGCGCGCAAACTTTTTACCTTTTTTTCGTTGTTGTCAACACAGATGACGTTGTTGCCGGTTTCTGCAAAGCAAGTTCCGGTTACCAATCCGACGTAACCGGTGCCTATTACTGCTATGTTCATGGTCTGCTTTATTAAATGGCCTGCAAAGGTAGAGCGCCCCGCTGATTTTGCGGCCATTAGCCAACAGTTTGCGCAGAAAAGGGTTTGAATTTAGGGAACAATGACCACGCTTGTGCTCGGGTTGGTTTTTATTTCGCGATTCTACGCAGATGTTTCTGTGGAAAATCTGCGCGTTTTTTCTGCGTGAAATTTGCGCGAAAGCAGCTCGGCGCTGTCGTGTGCAACTGGATACCACCACCAAAAAAATTTGTTTTGTGCAAAGCCCATACATTTGCTTTATTTGGCAACTAAGATAAAGGAAAAGGTGCCGCCAGGTCAGGCAACTGGTTCGTTACTTTTTTGCAACATAAATACCAACCAATCTTGATATGCCTCCATTTGTTTTGTTGACAAGGACAGTTTTCCTCCAAAAACAGCGGGTGTTAATAGCGCTCATTTGTGGTATTTGCCTGGCGCTACAGGCCAGTGCGCAAATCCCCGATACCAACATCGTCCCGAACCCAGGTTTCGAGCGTTTTTCCCGTGCGCCCTTTGGCTGGTCGTACAATGGTTCCTACTTCAGCGAATTGGTAAAGTACTGGTTCAGCGCCACCACAGCCAGCCCCGATGCCTACAGCCCTGAAGTACGGGTGCCGCGCGACTGGGCATCCAAAGGTTTTGGGAAACAGAAGCCCCGTTCGGGCAAATGTATGGCCGGGCTCACGCTATACGGCTGCACCAATGGCAAGCCGCACTGCCGGGAATACATCGAGATTCAGCTCTTGGAGCCGCTGGTGATCGGGCAGGCATATCACCTGGAGTTTTGGGTGACGCACTTAGAAAAATCCCTTCAGATCAACAACATCGGCGCTTATTTCACCATCAAAGAGATCAAGCGCGGCACCGACGAAGTGCTGCTGCGCGAGGCCCAGGTGAAAGCCCGCGACATCGTGGCGGCGTCCGAGGGAAAATGGGTAAAAGTGAGCGGCCAGTTTATCGCCAGCTATGAAGCGGAGCATATACTGATCGGTAATTTCACCGACGATACCAACACGAAAAGCCTCGCGCACCGGGAGGACTGTTTTAACTACGCCTACTACTACATCGACGACGTGCTGCTGAAAAAAATACCGCCCTTCCTGCCCGTGCCCGTCAAGCCCGACGACCTCACCTTGCTCAAACTGGAAACCGGCAATACCATCGTGCTGAAAAACATCTACTTCGAATTCGATAAGGCCGACCTCATGCCCCGCTCCTACGTGGAACTGAAAAAACTGCTGCAGGTGCTGCGCAGCAACCCCAAGCTCAGCATCGAAATCGTGGGCCACACCGATGCCTTAGGCAACGATGCCTATAACCTCGAGCTTTCCCGCCGCCGCGCCGAATCGGTCATGAAATACCTCACGGAGAACAAAATAGCAAAAACCCGGCTGAGCGCCAGCGGCCTGGGGGAGCAGGTGCCGATTGCGGACAACGGGACGGAAGAGGGACGGGCGATGAACCGGCGGGTGGAGTTTGTGGTGCTGCGGCAGTGATTCAGGTTTGCTTCTCACGATGGCATGGCGACGTTGTTTGTTCCTCACAACGACACAATGAACACGGCGATGCTGTTTGTTTCTCACCACGACACAACGACACGACGATGGTATCGCTTGGGCTAAAAGAGCGGTGATCGGCGCTGCGGTGTTGCTCGTTGTGTCGTTGTGAGAAACATTTTTATCTGTCCCCAAAAGATGCTATTCCAAAGGCCAACAAGCTTTTATCCGCCAAATCCCATACATGTTCAAAAAAGCGACAAGTTAAATTCTTCGAAAAAAACTTCTATTTTTGTAGCCTAAAGAATCCTTCAAATGTACAGTGTCGAACAAGTAAAAGAATCCATTAACGGTCTTTCTGGCTCAGATCAAACCGATGTATTGCTTCATGTGCTAAGGCTGCGCTATCAAACTTCTTTGCAAGAGATAAGGCAATTGGCCCAAGGCGCCAGTCTGAACGCATTACCGGATTCAATCGACAACCTCTCTTATGATGAATTATTAGAGCGCTTGCACCTGCTTGAAGGTATTCGTGAGGGCTTGGATGATAGCGCTAAGGGTAATACGATACCCCATGAAGCTGTGGAAAAAATGTTTGAACAATGGCGGCGCAAACAATAGTATGGTCGAGCCGCGCGACAGATGACCTCCACCACATTTTTGAATCACTAAGTGCGTTCTCAGATACCCTAGAAGGAACCGTGCAGATTTTGGCGGTTCGCCATAGTGCTCGCCCCTTTTCAGAATTTTAGATTTATGTCCAACGAAATCACCACCCGCTACGCCGAACTCCTCGTCCACTACTGCCTCGAAATCCGCCCCGGCGACAAGGTTTTTATTGCCAGCACCCTGCTCGCCGAGCCGCTTGTGCGGGAGCTGTACCGCGCCGCCTACGCTGCGGGTGCCGCCTTGGTGGAATACGACATAGCTTTCCAGGAACGCGAGCGGGTATTCATGCAAAATGCCTCCAACCAGGCGCTGCAAACCCCGCCCCTGCTGGCCGGCATCGCCATGGAAAACTTCGACTGCTACCTCAACATACGCGCGCCCTACAACCTGCGCGACAACTCCGGAGCCAGCGCCGAACGGGCCAAACTGCGCAGCGAAGCCATCGCGCCCATGAACAAGCACTACTTCGAGCGCACCGCCGACCGCCGCCTCCGCCGCAACCTGTGCCAGTGGCCCACCGACGCCTCCGCCCAGGAAGCGGGCATGAGCCTGAGCGAATACCAGGCCTTCGTTTTCGGAGCCTGCAAGCTCCTGCTCGACGATCCCAAAGCCGCCTGGCTGCAAGTGCGCGCCAATCAACAGCATATTGTTGACCATCTGAACCAGTGCAAAACCATCCGCTACATCACAGAAGGCACCGACCTCACGTTCAGTTGTGCAGGCCGCACCTGGATGAATTCCGACGGCCAAACCAACATGCCCTCCGGCGAGGTATATACCAGCCCCGTGGAAGACAGTGTGCAGGGTATCGTGTATTTCTCCTACCCCTGCATTTACCAGGGGAATGAAGTGGAAGGCGTGAAGCTCTGGGTAAAAGATGGCTATATCGAAAAATGGGAAGCGCGGCGCGGACAGGAATTCCTCGACTATATTTTCACCCTGCCCGGCACCCGCCGCTTCGGGGAGGCCGCCATCGGCACCAACTATGACATCCAGCAGATGACCAAAAACATTCTGTTCGACGAAAAGATCGGCGGAACCATACACCTGGCCATCGGGCAAAGCTACCTGCAAACGGGCGGCAAAAACGAATCGCCAGTGCATTGGGACATGATTACCGATATGACCCAGGGCGGGGAGATTTGGGCCGATGACGTGATGATTTACCGGAATGGGAAATTTTTGATTTAAACAAAATTCACCCGCCGGACGTGGACAAGCGCCACAGGGCCAGGGTACTACCGAGCGTAAGCAGCGCATAGTTTAGGGACAATTTCAAAACCAAGAAACCGTCTCATAAGCCAGAGAAGCGTCCAATAGTAGGCAATTGATCCGAACAAAATTTTGAGCAAGGTGCAACCATGAGTCATCCCGAATTTTGGGAAATGAATAAGCGAGCTTTTTCACCTCTTTCCGCCGCCGTAATAGCCCTGAAAGGGCGCAATCACTAACATTGGGCAACGCCCAATGCAAAAAGCCAGATAACCTCGCGCCCTGAAGGGGCTTGCCGATCTTGAAGAAAGTCAAGAAAGCCCCTTCAGGGCGCGAATAAGAGAGCCATCATCACACCGGGCGATGCCCGATGTTCATGCTGCCACCCCTTCAGGGTCAAAAACGCTCAAATCAGCACTTTTCTACAAAAAAATTCGGGATGACTCCTGTTTTCGCCCTGCCCAAGGCAAACGAATATTTGGGTTTCAAAAACCAATTTTTCAAATTTGGACTTTTGAGACAGCCTCTAAGCGCTCAAAGGAAATTGCAATCGGTTCGTTTTTTGAAGCCATACCTTTCTATAAAACCCCGTTACGGGAACTGCGCAGCCGGTTCGTGGCGCCAAATGCTTACTTTTCCGCTATTTCCAGCCGTTCCGAATAATTTTTAAATCGACCTGAATGGCAGCATTTACCTTTGCAGTTCAAAAGTCTCAAATTTTCATTTCCTTTCTAAACAGATTCGTACTTAAATGAAAAAATTCATGTACAAAAGCTTGATTGTCCTGGCTTTGGTTGCCATCGCCCAGTTGGCGCAAGCACAGGCGTTTTTCACGCAAAATTTCGCCGGCGGCGTTATTCCTGCCGGTTGGACTACCACTGATGGCTCGGGCCAGAACGTCGTCTGGGAATACTGCACCGGGCCGGCTGCCGGCTGTGCCGACCTGTACGGCCGCCCGCAATTTGCCAGCACCACGGCTGCCAACGGTTTTATGATCCTGGATTCTGATGGCTATGGCGATATCCCGTCCAACCACGTCAGCCGCCTGACCACGCCCAACATCGACTGCTCAGCCGCTTCTCAGGTATTCGCCACCTTTGAGTCTGCCATCGGCGTGTTTGAGGTGCCATCAGATGGCAACATTCTCTTGAGGGTCAGCAATGATGGCGGCACTACCTGGACACCGTACAATTTCATCCCTGGCTTGAGCGTCAACAACCGCTGGTCGGCCAACCCGCACAAAGCTGTAATCAACATCACTTCGGTCGCGGCCAACAAACCCGCGGTGATGCTGCAGTGGCAGTGGACTGGCCGCTACGAATACTGGTGGATGCTCGACGATGTGAACCTTACGACCATCGACCCGACCCCGGCCAACAACTTAGCTGTCTCCGGTTTCTACTACCCGGTTTCAAGCTTCGCTACGCCGGCATCAGAGATCGGCACCGATACTTTCGGTTTCAGCGGCTATGTGAGCAACCTCGGCACGGCGGCACAAACCAACGTGAAGCTGAAAGCAGAGGTGATCAACAAGACCACCAATGTCGTTTTGTTTACCGACCAGGCGACCATTGCTTCGCTGCCCGTGGGCTATATGGATTCGCTGATTATCCTGCCCAATACCTTCGCACCGGAATTGCCCATGGGCACCTACACCATCCGCTACACCGTAAGTGCAGATGCCACAGACACAGCGCCTTTGAACAATGTTGACGGGGATGACTTTGTCGTCACCGATTTCATATTCTCCAAGGAGAACGGCCCAACCGGCGCCTTGCGCCCAGGCGGCGGCGGCGATTACGCCGTGGCGAACCTCTACACTATGAGCAAGGCCAGCCTGGAAAAGTACAAGGCGCTCGGCTATGAAATCTCGGCTGCTACTAACCCCGGTCTCCCACTTCAAGACGTAACGGTTACGGCCTACCTCTTTAAAGTTGCCGACGATGTACTACCTGATTTCTCCAATTTTGACGACGCAGCCTTCCTGAGCAACAGCCTCGAATTGAAGGGGATTGCCGCTTTCGACTTTCCGGATGGAGCCGCGAACTACGCTGCCCAAGCCGTGCTGCTCGAAGACGTTAACGGCGGAACAGGCGTCCCCCTTGAAACGGGCGCCCGCTACTTTGCCACCATCCAGTACACCGATGCCAGCAATGTCGCCTTCCATGCCTACAGCAACGCGACGAACCACACCTTTATCTCTTCCATGGTATATACCGATTCTTGGTACCTCGGCGGTTTCGGGGAAGACTACAACGCGGTGGTCCGCATGGTCCTGGAGTTGTCCACTTCCACCGACGACCTGCCGCTGCCAGAATCGGCCATGAAGCTTTTCCCCAACCCGGTATCCGATGTGCTGAACCTGGAAGTTTCCTTTGACGACGCTACCAACGCCACCATCACCATCGCCGACATCAATGGCCGCGTGATCAACATCGACAACCGCCAGGGTCTGACGAAAGAAGTGTTGACGTACCGGTTGCCGAACCTGGCTGCCGGCACCTACCTGGCGCGCATTGCGACGGAGAAAGGCACAAAGACCAAGAAGTTTGTGGTGGCGAAGTAATACGCACCCCTTTGCCTGACGATTTTTTATCGCCCGGCCAACAACAACAACGGGGCTGCCAGCCAAGGTTTCGACACCTGGCATGGCAGCCCCGCTTTTTTAGGCAATTGGGCATTGCCCAATATTTTTCTTAGCCCATGGGTAAGATTCCCCCAATCTCCCGATATTTGGTTGTCCAAATCGCGGAAAAAAAGCACTAAACCACCTTTCACCATGAATGAAACAACTTACACACCGCTCGATGCCGAGCTCCCCGATGCCGAACCTGGCAATGAGCACCCCTACGTCACCGAAGAAATCAGCGGGCACTGGATAGAAAACAGCCGCTGGACGTATTATCTGGCCGTTTTTGGCTACACCATGCTTGTGTTCATTCTCCTCGCTTTTATTTATTTCAGAACCTTTATTACATTTTTTTCAGGCGAAATGCTCCTGATCGGGATTTTAACTTTGGTGACAACCCTGATCCTTGCCCGTAGCCTGCACAACTATTCCAGCAACATAAAATCGGCAGCCATCGCTTCCGATTGGCTCTCCATGGAATCGGCCTTCTCCAGTCTGCGCACGGCTTATGCGGTGTATGGGCTCGCTATGCTTTGCCTAAGCATGGGGCTGCTTTATCTTTTGGGCACTGCCATTGCCAGCAGTTACCATTATCTGTTAGAATCACTTTAAACCATCCAATTTACCATGAAAGACATTAGAATCACCGATCAATACACGCCCGGCTCCTTGCAAAATACCATTTTCCTGGAGTCGGAACGGCCCAACATCGACACGCCGCTGGCAGAACCCGACCCTGAATACGGCTCGGAAGACCGCGCTGAACTGGTAGATTTCTACATCACCCCGCCCGCCGTAGCTTCTATCCGCAGCATTGTCGGCTGGACCAAAGTGCTGATCTTCAGCATGGCCGTGTTGGCCCTGGTCGAAATGTTGATGTTGGCCATAACCGTATTGCTCACCAGAAACGTGTCGATTCCCATTTTTCTGGCCATGCTGCGTTCCGTGTTGAGCACAGGCTTTTTTGTATGGCTGATTATCCTGTCAGTTCAATTTATCAAGACGATGCGCAATGCGCTGAAAACCAACGACACGGAAATATTGTCGGAGGCGTTCAGGGTGCAAACAACCTATTTCAAGTGGGCGTTCCTGAATATCGTGGTTACCGTCAGCTATGCCATTTTCGAGGGGTTATTTTGATTTTTCACCGGATTTCCTCAAGTCAGTTGCGCTATGAAACACCTGTTTATCCCAATCATTTTGTGCCTCGCCAGCCTGCTCCCGGCACAAAACCCGGAGCCGGAACGCCTGCTCGATTTCAAAGCTGAGGCCAGGGGCGATGTATTTGAGTTCACCCCGATTATGCCGCCCCTGATGCAGAAAGCGGGCGCACCGGCAGCCTACTGGACCTATTTCTGGGAATTTGGCGACGGGAGTTTCAGCCGTGAAGAAAACCCAAGCCATATCTACGCCTTGCCGGGCAACTACATCGCCAGCCTCGATGCCACCGCCCACTACGACGACGGCAAACGGGCCAAGCGGAAAAAGAAAGGGCTCGACAACACCAAACTGCCCGGCGCCGGCAGTGCTACCGCCGATGTGTTCGACCCAAATGCCCGGCAAATGCTGGCCATGGAAGCCAATGCCCAACCAAAAGCCACGGAGGAAATTACCTTGGTCATCAGCTACCGCAACCTGGGCATGGCGCCAACCGACGGCAGGTTGCACCTGTTTTTCAACGAGAAAAAATTCCCTGACCGGCACTTCGAATTTGTAGAAGCCCGCACGCATTTCAGGGAATATCCCGACAACAGCACGTCGGCAGTGCTGCCCCTCGACCATGCGGAACAACTGTGCTTTTCGATCCTGCCAACCTGGTCTTCCGGCTTGGCACATACCGACTTGTCGGGCGATTTCCCGCCATCGGTTATCATCGAAGAAATGCTGAACACCGCCCGCGGCGCCTATCGCGCCGAGAACGCCTGGCGCTTCAACAACCTCCAACCCGGCGAATCCCGCAACATGTTTGTCAGCCTGGTCTGCACCCCCAACATGCTGCGCGACACCAACGCCTTCGTCCACCTGGAGGCCGTTTTTGCGCCTTTCGACCCGGTGGTTGCCCCGGAAAAGTTTGTTTACGAAATCGAAATCGTCAGCTCCCACGACCCCAATGCCATCGCTGTTTCGGACAACCGGGTAAACTACCGCATCCTCGGCAGTAAGAAACTCGACTACAAAATCCAGTTTCAGAACAACGGAGAAGGCCCGGCTAGCACCGTAGAAGTGAAAGTGGAGGTGCCCAAAGGTTTGAAACTGGGCGATATGCAGCCCGTGGCCTGGTATCCCAAATGCCCCATCTGCCCTAAAATTCCTGATACCCGTAGTTGCCTCGACACTGCCAGCGCGCGTGGCGCTTTGATCTTCACCTTCAGAAACATCTACTTGCCCGGAAGCCGGCAAAAAGACGTGGGCGACCGCGATTCTACCAAAGGCTTTGTCAAGTACCGCATCCAGGCGGCCCGCGACATGCCCAAACTGCCGTTCAAAAGCCGGGCGAAAATCGTGTTCGACAAAAACCCGCCGATCTATACCAATTACACCAAAACTGGTTTTAAGGTGGGTATGTCGCCGGGATTGAAGGCTGGGTATGGCTTCGAACCCAATTTTGATAAGGCGCCAACGGGAGAGGAGAAGTCCTCTGCCTTTGTTCAAAACGGCTATTTCCTGCTGGGCGCCAGCATCTCGCCGTACAAATCGTGGCGGGTGTACCCCCAAATAGAACTGCTGGCAGGCATTCGCGACCGAAAAGATTTGCCTGCGACTGAAAAACATGTGCTGCTCACAACCCTGCCGAACAACGGCATTGCCCTCCTGGACTCTGTACTGTTGGACACCGTCACCCAGGCCAGCCGGGGCTTCGTGTCCTTCGAACTGCCCGTATTGTTGCGCAAAAACTTCAGCCGCTTTTTCGGGGCAGGTATCGGCGCCTCCGCTCGGATTATCCTGGAAAATGGCGAAACCAAAACAGAAACCTCCCGTACCCGCATCGACTGGTCGTTTATTGACGGCCCCACGGGTATTGTGCTGTACCCAGAAGTGGACAAAAGCCCCGTGGAAACGAGCACGGAGAAGTTCCGCGCCACCCAGTACCGGTATTCCCTTTTTGGCGACCTCACTTTTGGCTCCGTGCGCGCAGGGCCGAATGTGGGCCTTCGGGGCGGCTGGGTGTTTGGAGGGGAGCGCCCGCAGGCTTTCTTGCAGGTGTCGGTGGAGCTGAAGCTGTGAGAGCCTCGGTAGCGCGACATTCATGTCGCCCGAAAAAGGCCATTTATGGCCGTCACGCCGGATCAAGGTAGATGTCAACTCCCGCTGCCCAGGGTTAACGATTCCGCCCTTTCAGGGCTGTTTGCGCGGGATTCCGGGAAAGAGCGCTATTTTGGCGCATAAAACCCGGGCTGATGCCTTCTTTTCGCGTTCCGATAATTCGATTGCTATTTTTTCTGGGCAGCATACCCTTGCCAGCTCAGCCTTCGGCTGATTTGGCGCGGTACGATGTTCCGATCAAGTATTTTTACGTGAACGGGCTGGCGGATAGTTTTATGTGTTATTCCGAGGCAAAGGCTGCATTGGCGCGCAAGCACAACGAACTGGGTGTATGGCTCAGCACCCGGATGGACGTGGCCGACTTTTTTTACGAAAACGAGCAATACCAGTCGGCGGCGCAATACCTCGATGAAACCTGGGCAGGCAAATGGCGAGAACCCCAAAACGAAGAGGAATGGAGCCTGTGTTGTTACATCCAGTCGAACCGCGGCTCCGACCTTGCCCAAGCCGGAAAAATGCTGCAAGCCATCGCCGCTTTCCAAGATGCCGCCGGCATGTACGAACGCTTCCGATTTGCCGATTTCGATGCCGTGGAGTTCATCTACAAGCCCCTTGGCAATTGCTACACCCGCCTTGGCGACGACGACAAAGCCCTGGCCGTGTTCTTCAAAACGCTGATGCTGCCGGGCGACAACGAGACCATGGCAGGCGTGTTCTGCAATATCGGCATCGCCTATTGGAACAAGGGCGATTACGAGGCCGCAGAAAAGTACCATCGCCAGGGCCTGGGCTTGCGCGATGTCTCCAAGCTGAAAAGGGCTTTGCTGCTCGGGGCGCTGGCTCAAGTGCAGCTCGATAAAGGGCAAGTGCTGCAAGCCCTGCGCAGCGCCGACGAATCCCTGCGGCTGCTGGCTGCGGAAGGCGCCAATGGGCTTGCCCAGGAATACCGATGCTATTCCCGCCGCACGGCAGGTATTGCCCGGTTGCGCCTGGGCCGCTTGCCGGAAGCCGCCCGGCTGCTTCAGGCTGCCCGCAGCGATGCTTTGCAGGTGTTCGGCGCACATTCCCGCGATCTGGGTAAAGTGGAGATTGCCCTCGCGGAGTTGGCGTTGCTGCAAAAAAATCCGGCGGCTGCCCTGGATGCCGCCAACCGGGCTTTGAGCGCCGTACTGCACAGCTTTCAGCCTATAAGGCCAGAAGAAAACCCCAGAATTGCCAGTTTTTACGAAGAAAACGTGATTTTTGAAGCCTTGGAGACGAAAGCCGCGGCAGCCCAGCAAGCCTTCGAACAAAGCGGCAAACCCGGATGGCTCAACCTGGCACTCGATTGCCACGACCTCGCCTGGAAAGCGGAAACCCGGCAGCGCAAAGTATTTCAGTACCACAGCGCCAAACTGCATTTGCAAAACAGCACCCGCACGCGCGAAGAAGCGGCCATGCGGGTCGCCCGGCTGCTTTTTGAAAAAACCGGCGACACCAAATACCTCGACAAAGCCTTTTCGATTGCCGAACGCAGCAAAGCCGCCCTGCTCAGCGAAGCCATGCAGGACAACCTCGTGCGGCAACGCCTGGCCGAAAGCGACCGCCGTTTTTCGGAACTCAACACCTTGCGCCAACATTTTTCGGCCTTCGAAAAACAGATGCTGCTGCACCCCGACGACGAAATGCTCCCGCAATGGCGCAGTGAAGCCGATGCCCTGGCCGCCCGGATAAATGCCCTGGAATCGGCGCTCGCCGGCGCTTACCCGCAACTCGCCGGGCAGCAACTGGCATCTGCCCAGGATGCGCAAAACAATCTCCGGGCCGAAGAGACCCTGGTGGAATACTTCGTGAGCCCGGCGCATATTGAGGCGTTTGTCTTTCAGCCCAACAAAGCAGCGCGTTGGTTTTCCTTCGACCATTCCAAGGCTTTGCAGGCCTTGGTCGGGCAGTACCTGGCCTATTTTGAAAACCAGAACGCCATACTAAACGACCCCCAGGGCTATTTTAAGGCGGCATATTTGCTGTGGCAAAAACTACTACCACCGGAATTGGCCAATGCCGGCATCATCAGCATTGTGCCGGATGGTTTTTTGAATTTTGTCCCCTTTGACGCGTTGCTGACCGCAGCCCCGGAGGCCAGCACGACGCTGCGCAATGCCCCTTATTTGATTCGGACGCAGCAGGTTCGTTATGCCTGGTCGCTGAGCGTGTTGCAACAGCAAAAAAAACTGACGTCAAATGCGGGAAACTATGCCCTTTGCCTGGCGCCCGGTTTTACCAAAGGCGAACGCGGCCTGGCGCCATTGCAGTCGCCTGCTGCCGAGCGCCCATCGGGCAGCAAGGTTTTGTCGGCTGAAAGCGCTGATGTTGAACATTTTACACGCGTTGCAGGCAAGTACCGGCTGCTGCATTTATCGACCCACGCGTTTGCAACGGCAGCGGCAGGGCAGCTCCCCCGGCTCGAACTTTTTGACCAGCCCCTGTACCTGCCCAGTATTTACGCCCTGCCTTTGCAGGCCGATCTGGTGACCCTGAGCGCCTGCCAAACCGGCCTGGGCCAGGTACAATCGGGTGAAGGCGTGATGAGCCTCGCGCGCGCCTTCGCGCAGGCGGGCGCGGCCTGTGTGGTGTCGAGCCTTTGGTCGGTGAACGACCGCAGCACCAGCCAACTGCTGTCGGGCTTTTACCGGAATTTGGAAAACGGCAGTAGTATTGGCCCATCCCTGCGGGCGGCAAAGCTGGACTATATCAAGGATGCCGAAGTGCGGGCAGCCATGCAATCGCCATATTTTTGGGCAGGGTTGGTGATGGTAGGCGACGACCGGGTGGTGGAGGCAAGGACAAGGTGGTGGCCCTGGGCAGTGGGGCTGGCGTTGGTGCTGGGTGTGGGGTTGTGGTGGTACGCCCAAAAACGAAGACTTCGCGATGTCTGATGCGGCACTAGTTGCCACGAACTGCTTTCAGTTCTTTTTGTACATAGCTTGCACAATCAGAATTTTTTACCAACGACAAACCTTGCCAAATCTCTAATGGGAATTCGGTGCCTTCTTCGCGCCACGCTATAACCAGGCAGGTCGCCATGGCGGAGAAGCGGCTATCGGGGTATGCTCTTGACAGATCAGCATATACATAAGCCGCCGGCAAGCGATAGACGGCAGGGTCTATGCCATTGCGATCGATCCTTGCATTACAGGTTTCATCTATGAACAATTGCAGCATTATGGTTCCTTTTTCCCACAATTGCGCATCTGGGTCTGGTGTGTTTTCTTCAACCCTCTTCCAAGCTCCATGCGCTTCCACTGCCTTGTCGAGGCAATACAAAGCCAAGTCATTTGCCTCATTATCAAAATATTCCGGGTCTGCCTGCTGAATTTTTTCGTAAAACACCATAAAGGCATCTAGGTCGCCCCTTTGGATGCAGTAGGCCATTTGCCCTTCGCAAATAGGGGGCAGCAAAGCTTTTGGTATCTGTTTCTCCAATAGCGGAAATTGTGCCGCTGCGCTTCGCGCAAATTCAATTTCATTAAAGGAGCGCCTTTTGAGCAAAAAGGGCAAATTTTTCAATTCTGCCTGGATGCTCGCGTTGCTTGAGTGACCAAAAACCCGCTGCAATGCTGTGTATCCTTGAACGAATCCCGCTAAACCGGGGATGTGCTCCATTTGCAAGGAGTCCAGAAAACGGCCAAATATTTGCAACTCCTGCTGGGCCAATTTGGCATCGAACGGATTTTTTTTCTTGTCTAGCCAAGCTTTGTTCACTGCCAAAAGCAATCCTTCCCCTGGATTGCAAAAATACATTAGGAGGCTATCCACCCCGACGAATGCCCAGTCCCCTTTTACGGGTAGCGGGTATTTGTAAACCCTGTAATCTCGTTTGTCGAAGGCGTACAAACCCGATCGGTTATGGTGATACCAAACATGATTGGCATCATGGCTGGCAGGCATATTATAGTCCGCAAATCCCGATTGGTCTGGCAGCTTGAATGCAAATTCAGCAATGCTGTGTTTATTGGCGTCGTAGCGTTTAATCAATTGATGGCTACTTTCATTTTCAAATACATATTGGCTGATCCAAAAAAATGGAAAATCAAACGAAAAGTTGTCGTCGGGGAAACTGCTGCTGCCGACGGAACAAAAAAGGCTGTCGCGGCCCTTTAAAAAAAGCAATTGGGGCGCAATACGCATGTTGGTGCGCACTGTCTTTGGCGGCTATGTTGTTATTTGGATATCCGCCCATCGAGGGTCGCTGCTTTTCGCAGGTAAAAAGGACGGCATGCGACTAAATGCGAAACCAGTTTTTGATGCTGACAGCTCCATCATTTCTTTTGTCTCTACATCGAATACCTTATGGCTTAACGGGCAACAAAGCTTGTTTTTTGCGTCGCGCAAAAAATAGGCTCCAATTAGGTCCAGCTCGGGGATTTTAACAACAGCGTATTCATCTGCTTGCAGGGTACTGAGCGCGGTTGGGTAATCGCTTTGCGCCATGGTTGAACCCAATGCCGAAAATAGCCACAGAAAAAGGAGCATCGATTCCAGTCGTTTCATTTTATCCAATGGTTTCATTTTATCCAATTCTTTCCTCAGCCTTGAAAAGCAAGCTCCCATCCCCATAGCTTAAAAACCTGAATTCGTTATCCAGGGCGTACCGGTAAATGTCGCGCCAACGATCACCGGTGACGGCCGCCACCAGCAACAACAGGGTGGAATTGGGCTGGTGGAAATTGGTGACCAGGGCATCGGCAATTTTCAACCGGTAGCTGGGCACGATGATGATCTGGGTTTTGCAAATCAAGCGTGGCGTTTTGTGCTGTTCCATCCAGCTTAGCAATGATTGCAGGGCCGTTGTTGCGGGCAAGGCAACCGCTTCCGAATACGGGTCCCATTGCCTGATTTCCAGGGCCTGGATGCTGGCGTTGGGGTTTTCATGCGCCTTTACCCCCATCCAATACAAGGTTTCTAAGGTGCGCAGCGATGTAGTGCCAACAGCAATGGTCATTTTCCCTTCCGCCTGGAATTGTTGCACGATATGCCCGATGGTTTCCGCCGACACATCAATCCATTCGGCGTGCATCTCATGGCCACCCAGGGTTTCGGATTTGACGGGCTTGAAGGTGCCCGCACCGACATGCAGGGTAACGTATTTTTGGGAAATTCCCTTGGCCTGCAAACGTTCAAAAATACTTTCGGTGAAATGCAGACCTGCCGTGGGTGCGGCCACAGAGCCTTTTTGTTTGGCGTACACCGTTTGGTAGCGGCTGGCGTCAATGGCTTCGCTCTCCCGTTTCAGGTAGGGCGGGATGGGCATCTGGCCGATGGTTTCCAGCAATTCTGCGAAGGATAAAGTTTCGGGCTGCCAGGAGAATTCTATGGTATGCGCCGTTTCGCCGCGCTGCACCATTTCAGCTGAAAACTGCAGGCCGGGCGACCGATGTACCAGCGTTTTTTCCTTCCATTTGGCAAGTCTGCCTACCAGGCAATTCCAGCGCACCCGCCCCGTTTGGGCCATCGCGACATCGGGGGTTGCGTTTTCTTCGGCAGGTTCCAGGCAAAAGACCTCAATTTTCCCGCCATTGGCATTTTGAAACAGGATGCGGGCGTGCACCACCTTGGTGTCATTGAATATCAGCAGCGAATTTTCCGGGATGTACTGGTCAATATTGCGGTAGCTGTCTTCTGAAATGCCGCCGTTTTTAAAAACCAGCAACCTGCTCGACGCCCTTTCCGCCAAGGGGTATTTTGCAATGCGATTTTCTGGCAAATCATAGCTGAAGTCCTCAATTTTAAAGTGCTGTGGCTGCATTTTTTCCATTCAATTCACAAAGTTCCCCGATAAAAGGGGCAATTTTTAGGGCAAAACTACGACACTATGACCTACATGCCGAAATACCAGCCCTTGTTCGGTCAAATAGCCACAGAAATGCGTTTTTTTTCACAGAGATCCTACGAGAAAAATCTGTGAAAAATCTGCGCAATTGAATCTGTGAAAAATCTGCGCGAAAAACGCCCCCAAGGATACCAAAAATCAGTAATCAGTCGAAGATCGCTCCTTTCTTTCCGGCCATAGGGTTACCTTTCGGCTATTGAACGCGATTATCATGAAAAAGACCATTGCACTTTTCCCCCTGTTTTTTTTCAGCTTGCTGCTTCTGGCACAGAAGCCCATTACCCTGCAAGATTGTTTTCAGTTTTTCAAATTCTACCCGCAGGCAGGCAGCCAATATTTTTACATGGAAGATGGGAAGCATTATGCCAACATCGACCGGGATGGTATTCATTTCCGCGACATCCGCGATGCCTCGAAAGACTCCATTGTGGCGATAACGCTGCCGGACGAGGCGGCGGAATTTGACCGCTTCGAGTTTAGCGACGACGAGAAAAAGCTGCTGCTGCGCACTGAAACGGAACCCGTTTACCGCCATTCCGTGTTAGCTAATTATTATGTTTACGACATCGCAACGCAGCAAACCACGCCTGTTTACGCTGCGGAAAAGCAGCAGTTTGCAGCGCTTTCGCCCAATGGGAAACTGGTAGCCTTTGTTGTCGGCAACAACCTTTACGTAAAAGACTTGGCATCAGGCAAGACTACCCAGGTCACGTACGACGGCGCCAAGAACAAGATCATCAACGGTTTGCCCGACTGGGTGTATGAAGAAGAATTCAGTCCGGTGGACGGGGAGGGTATGGTGGCCACGCGCTGGAGCCCCGACAGCAAATCGCTGGCTTATATCCGCTTTGACGAAACGGAAGTGCCGGAGTTTCCGCTGACCTGGTATGAAGGCGGCATGTACCCGCGCCGATCTTCCTTCAAATACCCGAAGGTAGGGGAGAAAAACTCCCTCGTAAGCGTACAGCTTTATGATGTGCGCAGCGATGAGCTGCTGGGTGAAATAATGGGCCTTGAAACAGACGATTATGTGCCAAGGCTCAACTTTACACCCAACAACCAACTCGTGGTGTCGCGGCTCAACCGCCGTCAGGACACCCTGGAATTGCTGCTGGCCATGCCGGAACGGCGTATTTTCGACCGCGAAACAACCAAAAGCTACATCCCCGTGCGCCTGCTGCACCAGGAAACTGATGCAGCTTACGTCGAATTGGAATGGGAGAGTAAGCTGACTTTTTTGGAGAAGGATCCTGCGCATTTTTTGTTCGTCAGCGAACGCAGCGGCTACCAGCATATCTGGCGTTTCCCGATGGACAAAGGCACTGGCGAGGCGCCCTTGGCACTGACAAAAGGGGAATATGATGTCACCAGTTTTTATGGCGTCAATGAAGAAACGGGCAAGTTCTACTATCAGGCAGCTACCCCATCCCCTTTGGACCGGCAAATTTGGGAAGGCGACCTCAAGGGCGGGCCGCCCCGCTTGATTACCACCCCCAGCGGCACGCATGATGCCAATTTCAGCCCTACGTTTGAGTTCATGCAGCATGTATGGTCGGATGCCAACACGCCGCCCGTCATCTCCATTTGCGACAACAAGGACGATACCTTGCGGGTAATCACCAAAAACGAACGGGTGCGGAAGCTGCGGAAAGAATACGGCTTTGTTGACAAATTTTTTTTCCAGTTCAGCCTCAGCGACGGCACGGTGCTCAATGGCTGGATGTTAAGACCAGCAAACATGGACAGCACCGCGAAATACCCGGTTTTATTCGACAACTATGGCGGCCCTGGCTCCCAAACCGTTCAAAACCAATATGATGGCTACATGAACCCCTGGCACCAGATGCTGGTGCAAAAGGGTTATGTCGTGATGAGCCTCGACAATCGTGGCACGGGCGCACGCGGGCGCGATTTCAAAAAATGCACCCAACTGCAACTCGGCAAGCTGGAAACGGAAGACCAGATCGCCTGCGCGCGCTACCTGCGCACCTTGCCCTGGGTGGATCCTGCGCGGATAGGGATATGGGGCTGGAGCTTCGGGGGTTACCTGAGCACATCCTGTATCCTGAAAGGCAATGATGTGTTCAAAATGGCGATGGCCGTAGCGCCTGTCACCAACTGGAAATGGTATGACACGGCGTACACCGAGCGGTATATGCATACCACCAGGGACAACGCGCAAGGGTACGAAGACAATTCGCCCGTAAATTTTGCCGGCCGTCTGCATGGCGGCAATTACCTGATCTGCCACGGCATCGCCGACGACAATGTGCATTGGCAACAGACGACGGAAATGATCAATGCCTTGATAAAAGCCAACAAGCAGTTTGAAACCTACTATTACCCCAACCGAAACCACGGCATTTATGGCGATAATGCCACGATACACCTGTTTACGAAGCTGACGAATTTCGTGTTGGAGAAATTATGATCCTCCGATTGTGGAATATTTTCCCCAAATCAGTGCTTTGAAGGTTTAGCACAGCTTTTTTAACAGCGCAGGTGAACTAAACTTTCAAATTTATGAAAAACCTTTTTTTGCTTTTCGCTTTTCTGTTGGGCATACATTCCCTGGCTACTGCCCAGGAGATTTCAATTGGCCCCGTGCTTGGAATCAATTACGCCACGCTGAGCAATGCTCCCAACAACGCCCGAGGGATCATTGGCGCCAATGCTGGCTTGACCATGGTGTACAGTACGGTTGAACACTGGGGCCTTGGGTTCGACCTCAAATATTCGGGCGAGGGGATGGTTGTGGAGCAGCGCGGGCTTACCGCCAAAACGCGTCTGGATTATGTAAGGGTCCCGCTCAAATTTTTCTATTTCTTCAATAAATTCGGCGATGATTTCAGGCCCAAAATTTACGCAGGCCCTTCGTTTGGTGTGTTGGTGGGCGGGAAAACGGAAAGGTTCACTGAAATCGGCACCTTTAAGGCTAATTCAACCGACTATTATGATCGATTCGATGTCGGGGCACTGATCGGCACAGGATTCAACTATCGCATTGCTCCTGCTACCTGGCTCAATTTTGATGTCGCCTACGCGCACGGCCTTACCAATATTGCTAAGTCTGGCACTGCAAAAAACCGAACCGTTCTTGCGAGCTTGGGATTGGCCTGGGGCTTAAAATAAAGAGGCTATACCAGGAGCCGGAATGCTGGTGCTGACCATTGTTTTTGCTTCTAAAACTTTGGTTTCCAAATCTTTAAATAATTTTAATTGTCATTTCTCCAAAAATTTACCGGGCGAGCAATGCATGGGAGTTGTCCTTTTGGGCAGGGAAATATCACCGCACCTTTGTACTGTCAATAACGCGAAAGAAATAGCGGAAGCGCAAAAGGGCGGAAATTATTGACCAACAGATTCGACATCTTTCATGAGATTATACAAGGGAAACTGGCCGCGGCGCAAACGAGCGCTGCGGCTTTTTCTTATACTGCGATTAAAGTGATTTAGAATGATTTGAGTGAAACAAATGCTTGATTTTAAAATGATTGTAGCATTTCGACATTCATAACCACTTTGCGTTGACTATATTATAGAAAGCAGATTATCAGCAATTTAGCTAAAAAAGCCTTCAAAACTCCCAAAAATCGGGTGGGCGAGCATGGTATGCGCACTGTCCTTTCGGGTGGGGAAATACCGCCGCACCTTTGTACTGTCAATAACGCGAAAGCAATGGGGCAAGAGAAAAGGGTTATTGTCCAACAGATTCGACATCTTTCATGAGATTATACAAGGGAAACTGGCCGCGGCGCAAACGAGCGCTGCGGCTTTTTCTATTGCATATAGCATAAAAAGAGGGGGAGCAGAATGACTTGCTCCCCCTCGGACATAAATTTTATTCCATCAAAGGAATTACTTCACTACGACAAATTTCTTGGTCAAAGTGCCTTTCTCCGTAGCGATGCGCGCCAGGTAGGTGCCAGGCGCTACGGACAATGGGTAGTGCAACAGGTCGTTGGTGAGCGCCTTGCGGTTCTCATACGTGATCACACGGCCATTGATGTCTGCGATGGTGATGGTAGCATTTGTTGGCTCGTCGAATTCGATGGCCAGGTTCAGCATGTCCACAACCGGGTTTGGAACGATTTTCATCGAATTTGCAGGCAGCGGCTGCTCGTCGGTTTTGCTTTGCAGGTCGAGGTACATGCGGACAACCGCTTCGTTATCGCCGCTGAAGCCGCCGAGGAACCACTGACCGTTGTGCGTCACCGTAGAGACACCGGGCAGGGTATAGGTCGTGTTAAAGCCGTTGAAAGTAAGGTGCAACGGGTTGGGGTACTCCACCATTACAAAATACCGTCCGCCAGACACCAGGTCGATACCAGGGGTTGAGCTGTTAACATCTTCAATATTTACTTTTTCGAGCTTGTAGGCAACAGCTGCTGGGTTGGCTGCATAGGTGCCATATCCGAGCCATTCCAGGCTTGAAGAGAAAAAGCCGTCATCCTGGAAGTTAGAATAATCGGGCAAAATATCGTCGTTCACTTTGAAAATGTAGTGCGCCGCTTCAACTGATGTCACTGGATAGTCGGTGGCGTTGGTGGCAAAGTTGAATTCCGTGGTGCTGCATTTGTACTTTTCAATCGTGCCGGGCGCGATGGAATAAACAGCGCCAACGCGCCAGGTATCCGTCACGCTGCCGGGGCGCAGACCACCGGTGGCCACGCTTTCTTTTGCGAAAAGGTTGTCGGTGACAAAGAAATTGACATTCTTACGGTCTTGAACCGGCGATGCACCGCCAATCGGGTCGGCAGAGGTGTTGTATTTGATGGCATAAGCACCGATTGGCAGCTCAGGCGGGTACAGGCCGACAAAATCGACAACCGCAGTATCGCCGGGCGCGAGCGAAGCTACCGTCTGTGTTTCTGAGAAGAGCACGGTACCGTCTGCTTTTTCCACCTTGGCCGTCACGGAAGCATTTGTCTGGGTAACAGAGCCCAGGTTGGTCAGGGAAGCGCCGAAGCCAAAAGTGTCCACACCGATTTGCGTTGCCGGCGTTTGGATATGCGACACGGGCAAAAAGCTGCTGGCTAAGGATACGTTAGGCCGCACGAAGCAGACATTGGCCACTTTGCCAGCCTTGATGGCAGCGTCGATCTGGTTGGCGATGTTGCGGCAGATAAACAGCACCGGGATGGTGGTAAGGCCGGCTTGCGGCTGCGTAGCGCCCATGTTTTGCACAAAACAGTCGTCCGTTGTTGGGGCGTTCTGCAGTTGAGCGATCAACACCGCCACTGCGCCTGCTTGTTGGGCATTGTAAGCCTTGATGCTGAAGCCGCAAACACCGCGGCGGATCATGCCTACCTTGCCAGTGAGTTGGCCGGCTGGGATAGAGTCGCAGCCAAGGGAGTCGGGCGTGATGTCGTATCCCCATGCGCCATTGCCGCACAGCACATCTGCAGGAAAAGAACCACCCCAGTTGGCGGTGCCGTAGCCACAAGAGCCGGCGTAGTAATCCGAAGCAACCCCGTCGATGGTGACGCGCAGGATGATGCCAGAATTTTCGGTTCCTTGTGCGTTGACTGTCGTCGCAGCGGCGACGAAGAGAAAGGCCATCACGGCCGCAGAAAAGAGCTTTTTAAAACTTAGTTTCATTGCAGAAAATCTAGTTGGATGAATAGAATGGAAAATCATTGTTGGTGGCAAAAATACAAATTACCAGCACACCTTGTGCAAAATCGGGGGCATGGCTTGTATTTCAAACATCTAAAATACAGCGTTATCCCGTAATAAATCCAAAATTTCAGCCATTTTGACCATAATTGGCCAAAATGGCTGAACCATTTTCCCTTATTTTGATACCATCAGTTTTTTGCTGCAACTGCCGCCAGGCGCCCTCAGGTTCAGCAAATAGGCACCGTTGGCAAGCTCGCCGACCGCCACGTCGAACTGGTTGTGCCCAACGACGACATCGTGTTTGCCCTGCAAAACCACTCGCCCCGCCATATCCAGCACCGAGTAGCTCAATGGCCCTTCAGATTGGGCCATAAACGCTACCCAAAGCAGGTCTGATGCCGGGTTCGGGCCGGTTTTTACGTCAAATATGCCCGGTTCGGCACTGTTTCTTTTTTCTGTTTCACCGTTCACAACACTTGAGCCGCCGCCTTCTGTAAGGCTGGTTTGGCAACCGGAGATAACCACGTCGTCGATATAGACCACGTCGTCGTCGGCAGATGCATCGGCGCGGAAGCGGAAGCGTGTAGTGGAAGTGAAGGGGCCTGGGATCGTGACGGTCACATTGCCCCGCACACCATTGGTAAACTCGGTGTTGCAGTTGTAGTCGGCAACCGTGGTATAGGTGGAGCCGCCGTTGGTTGACACCTGGAGCCAGAAATCCTCGCCCGCCTCAAAGCTGTTGGTGATGAAAGAAAAGCTCACCTGCATCTCGCTGTAGGCAGCACAGTTTTGCGAGGTGGTACTCATCACAGAAGTGCTCGTGTTGTCGCGCAACTGGATGCTGTAGGTGGGCGAGTTCGCATAAGTAGCGTTGTTGATGCGGGCGCAATCGGTGCCTCCGTCGGTCCAAATGCCCCAGGAAGCGTCAAAATTGGCGCTGTTGTGCGTGACGTAGGTACATCCGGGCGTGGGGGTGAGCGCCGCATTGACGGTGGTGAGCACGCCGTTGGAAATGGTTATGGACTGGCTGTAAGGCGCGTACCCGGTTTTGGAGGCCCTGAACGTGTAGGTCCCGCTGGCCAATTGGCCCATTTTGTATTCCCCAAGAAGGTTGGTATTGTTCGTCGTGGTGGTGCTGAGCAGCTCCGCCTTCACACCCGAAAGCGGGTTCCCGGTGCTGGCATCGGTGATGGCGCCTTCTATGTAGCAGCCGCGCTGGTAGTTGGGCGTCAGCACCCACAGCTCCCCGTTTAGGTTGCTGGCGCCATTGATGTTCGACACTATGATGTTACCAGACGGCAGGTAGGGATAAACGCCCCATGCCCCGTTAAAGCCGGTGCCGGTATTGGTATAGGTATCGTAATTGCCCACTTGAACCAGGTTGGCCGGGCGGTCAACGTCCACAATGGTAAAGCCGTCGATGTACCAGGAAGTGACGGCGTACCCATCCCGGATATAGGTGTTGTGGATGATGGAGCTGGAGCTGGTCTTGATCTGGTCGAGCAAGGTGATGTCGTTCAGGTCGCTGATATCGTAGGCGGCAAGGGTTGCATTTGTTTTTTCATCCGTCGTGAACAGGGTATTGCCGTAACGCCAGGTGTTGTGGGAAAAAGCGAAAGGCGTTTGGATGGGTGTGGCCAAGGGGACGCCGATCTGGTTGTTGGTGCCGGTTTTTACCGTCATGTCCACAATAGACACCACACCGGCATTGATATGCCCCACGTACATGGTGTCGTTGTTCACATAGCCATCGTGCGCATACCCGACGGGGTTGTAATAGCCTTTATAGACGGGCGCTGCTGGGTTCGGGTTCAGGTCGAACACACAAGCTTTCCCGCTCACCAAGTTGGTGCCGTACAGGTACAGAAAACCTTTGGCCTCATCCACTTGCAAGGCGTGGATGGTGCTCAAGGTGCCTGGCGTGAGCCCGCCGCCGGTGTACGTGACTACCGGCAGGCTGCTGCCCGGGAGCGGCGACAGATCGACGATCTGCAGGCCGCCACCACCCTCTGTGGCAACATACGCATAGTTTTGATAGGTTTTGATCTCCCGCCACTGGCTGGAAGGGCCGGCAATCTGGACGATCTGGACCGGCGCGTCGGGGTTGGTCACATCGGTGACGATGAGGCCGTTCTTTGCGCCGACTAAGGCATACTCCTTGCCTCCAGCGGCATAGCCCCAGATGTTGGAGAGGGTTTGGTTGGTGTACGTGGTTTTTGACCGAAAGGTTACGTTCGTGTTTTGGGCAAATAGGAAGCCCAGGTTCATGCAAAAAATAAAAAGGAAAATAGAACGCATAGGACAGCAAGTTTAAAATGTGAGCATCGAAGGTACTGCGGCATAGCAACTTCTAAGATTATTTTTTTTAATCTGAAATCGCGGGAGGCTTAGAGCCGCGTTCGGCAAACGGCTGGGTATTTTTGACTAAGATTTACCGCATTCCCGACAATTTTCAAGATTCATTTTACTGGTTGCCTGCCTGCTTTGTATGTTTGGGAAATTTTGTAATACTTGGCTTTTTCACAGCCCCAAACCGGAACCTTCACATTCCAATCACCTTTCACTATGTTACCACAAACCAGGCACCTTTTGGTTGTGCTCGCCTTTTTCCTGCACAGCGTTCCTATTTTCGCACAGGGCGATATGGACTGCCCCTCGCCCACTTTTTTCAAAACATTCGGCAGCGAGACCGGCGCCGAATACGCCACGGCCATCCTGCGCCACAGCGACCAGCACCTGTACCTCAGCGGCCGCGACGGCAACAGGACATTTATCCAGAAAATGAACAGCTCCGGCGCGGTGGTCTGGAACCGGGAATTCTCGATCAACCAGTTCGAGCCAATGACCCCCAGCGAGCTGATTGAAGACTCGGAGGGCATGATCGTCGGCTGCGGCACCCAGGGCTTTACCGGCCTGAGCAAGGGCTTCGTTTTCCGGTACAACCCGCTGACGAACGTGCTGCTCTGGGCGCATTCCATCTCCAGCAACAACCCCGTTGCTGCGGGCATCCTGGAGCACGGCCCGGGCGGCAACTTTATCTTTTACCAAACCATTGCGCTCAGCAGCGGCGAGAAAAGCATCGAAATAATCGAGATCGACCGGGCCACTGGTGTAATGAACCCCGGCTTAGCAAAGCGCTACCAGTATATTTCTTCCGATGCCATTTCCAAAATGATCTATGTGAACGGCGCGCTCTATGCTTCCGGCACCAGCACCTGCATGTACGGCAACTTCAACCTGGTAAACACCCGGCAGCTGCTGGCCCGTTTCGACCCCGGCACCTTCAGCCCGATCTGGGCGCACCTCAACCACCTCGACACCCTGGCGCCCGTTTCTTTCCTCGGCCGCGACCTGCTGGCCGACACCAATGGCCTGGTATCCTGCTATGTGGGCTCCGACGAGTTCCAGATCGGCGGCGCCGGCAACGACACCATTTACCTGCAAAAGACCGATTTCAACGGCAACCTGCAATGGGTGCGCAGCTACAACGTGCAGGCCGGTGTGCTGAAACTGATCTCGGTGCCGGATGGCTACGTGATTTATGGGCAACAGGACGCCCAGCAGCACTTGGTGTTCAAAACCGACAAGAACGGCGTGCCGCTTTGGGGCAGGAAGCTGACGGAAAGCGGTTCCACAGCCATTGCTTCCAACAACTTCCCACCCAACCAGGCCATAGCTGCCGGCGATTCGCTTTATTTCACCGGCACCGCGGCAGCCAACAGCCTCGACGTTTTTCTGTGGAAACTATACGCCGACGGCAGCATGGCCGAAACCTGCGACGCAACCGATACCCTGGCGGTGACATCGGCGCTGGTGGCCAACCCCTTCCGCACCATCGCCAATTTCACACAGGTGTTCAGCACCGCCACGAGCGCGCCCGTTTCGCGCACCCTGCAGGACGTCCCGCTGGACCTGCACCAAATCTGCCCCGATTGCAACATGCCCGACCCTTGCCCCGAAGACAACGATTTTGTGCTCACCATCCACGACGTATATTGCGAGCAGGGAAAGATAAACATGCAGTTCTCGTTCTGCGACCTCGAAGGCGGCCCGCTGCCGGCGCTGGACGTGACCTTTTACAATGCCAACCCTTTCACAGGGCCGGCGCTGGAGCTTGGCTCGTATTCCTACGGGCCTACCGCTGCCGACAGTTGCCGGGCAGAAGAGCTGACAGACCTGACCGCAAAGTTTGGCGCGGCGAACGTGCAAAACGGACTGCAAATTTTTGCCGTCGTGAACGTGCCGGGCGGCGCCGACACGCCCCTCGACACGCTCGATTTCCCCTTGTCGGGCGAGGCGGAGTGCAACTACCTGAACAACGTAGCCAGCTACACTTTGCAGTTCCCGGCAGCGCCGGTGCTGAACCTCGGCCCAGACCAGAGCGTGTGCCCCAACCAAGTGGCAATCCTGAATGCCGGCCCCGGCTTTTACCGCTACCAGTGGTCGAACGGCATGACAACCCAATCGATCACGGCCAATTTCTCCAGCTCGTTCCGCGTAACGGTGACCGATTTTTGTGGTTTCCGGCAAACAGACACGGTGGCGGTGACCATACTGCAAACGCCACAGTTGACTGAAAACGGCTCTTTTTGTCCGGGGAAATCCGTGACCATTCGCGGCTATACCTTCAACCAGCCGGGCGTGTTCCAGCAGACCCTTCCCGGGCTGAACAACGATTGCGACACCACCGTGACCTTTTTTATCACGGCATTGCCCTACGAAACGCGCAATGAAGTGGTGCGCTTTTGCCCTGGCGATACGGTGGTGATCAACGGCATCCCCTATTTTGAGTCCGGGCTTGCCAAGGATACCCTGGCGGGCAATGTCGGCTGCGATACCATCGTGTTCTATTTCGTATCCGAGCTGCCCTCGCCGTTCCGCTTCGACACGGCCTATATCTGTCCGGGCGATTCAGTACTGGTGGGCAATACCTATTATTCGCAGCCAGGGCTGGTGTTCGACACCATCCCGAGCCTTGGGCCGATCGGCTGTGACACCATTATCCGGGTGGAGATATTTTTGCTGCAAAACATCTTGGTGCAAGAAACGATAGAATTCTGCCCGGGGTCGAGCGTGACCATTTTTGGGGAGGTTTACGACCAGCCGACCGTGCTCAGCTTCAACATACCCAGCAGCACCGGCGGCTGTGATACCCTGTTGGAATATACCCTGGCGTGGCTGCCCTCCCCGACTACCAGCGACACGGTAAAATTCTGTCAGGGCGGGTCGGTACAGCTCGGGGGCAATACCTATACCGACCCTGGAACGGTGGAATTGACCTTAGCGGGCATGAACGGCGACTGTGATACCATCGCTACCTATATTTTGGAATGGCTGCCCACGCCCACCCGTGCCGAAACAGTTTCTTTCTGTCCGGGCGATACCGTGGAAATCGGGGGCAACAGCTATACCGACCCCGGCACTGTACTGCTCAGCATCCCTGGCCTTGCCGGCGAATGTGACACGCTGGTCACCTACACCCTCGAATGGCTGCCTGGCCCTACCCGCGACGAAACCATCGCTTTCTGCCCCGGCCGTTCTGTTGAAATTGACGGGAACAGCTACACCATGCCCGGCACCGTGACGAGCATCGTGCCCGGCACCGGCAGCGGTTGCGACACACTGGTGACCTATACCCTGGAATGGCTGCCACAGGCCACCAAGGCTGAAACAATCTCGTTCTGCCCCGGCACTTCCGTGGAGATCAATGGCACGAGCTACAACCAGCCTGGCACCGTAATGGGCGCCCTGGCCGGCTCAGGCGACGATTGCGACACTCTGGTGACCTACACCCTGGCGTGGCTGCCCTACCAAACCGATGCGGAGACGCTCTCTTTCTGCCCCGGCACTTCGGTGAGCATCAACGGCGTGGCTTATACCCAGCCGGGAACGGTGTTGGACACCATCCCTTCCAGCACGGGCGGCTGCGATGTTGTCGTCACCTATACGCTGGTGTTCTCCAGCTTGCCCACCAAGGCGGAAACCCTGGAGTTCTGCAACGGCGCTTCCATCACCCTGGGCGGGCAAACCTACACCCAGCCGACAACCGTCACCCTCACGGTTCCCGGCAGCGCGGGCGCCTGCGACACCATCGTTACCTACACGCTGCAGTACCTCGACCCGCCGCCTTCAGCGCTTACCCTAACATGCCCGACGAACGTAACCGTGATCACGATACCCGGCACGGGGCCTGTCGCCGCCAACTACGGCGCCCCGACAGCCATGAGCGATTGTATTTGCCCTGGAATTGCCATCACGCGCACAGCTGGCCCGGCTTCCGGGAGCCTGTTTTCGCCCGGCATGACGGAGGTGTGTTTCACGGCAAAAGACAGTTGCGGCAGCACGGCTTCCTGCTGCTTCAATGTTACGGTGCGGGAAGAATTGCCCTGCGACACCAAGGTGATCGGCTGTATCAAATACGATTTGCTGGGTATTACCAAAGATGCCCTCAACCGCCATACCTACCGCATCCGGGTGACGAATTCCTGCGCCAACAAATTGATTTACACGGCCATACAACTGCCCAACGCGGTGACGGCGGTTCGACCTGCCAACGATGCCATTTACGAAGCGCCCGAAGGACAGGACTATTTGGTGCGCAACCCCAACTACTCGCCGTTCTATTCCATCCGCTTCAAATCGACGACAGACAGCATCGCCAACGGGCAGTCGTCCACCCTCGTTTATACCCTGCCGCCGCAGAGCCAGCCGCAGTACATCCATGTCATCACGCGCTTAGCCACACAGCAGTACTACGAAGCACACCTCAATACCTTCAACTGCCCCGTCGGGGTATCGGCACAAGGCAATGACAGCGACAACCGCAGCGCCGAGACTCCTGCTTCCGGGCAGCTGCTGCGCGCGGAGAAAGCCATGCTGCTGTTCCCCAACCCGAGCAGCGGCTTGCTCTTTGCCGACTTGTCGGATTGGGAAGGGGAAACCTTGAGCATACGGGTGCTGGATAGCCGCGGGCAGTTGGTGCAGTCGAAAAAGCTGGTAGCCGGCGCCGATGCCCAGCAAATGCAATTGCCCGAGGCGCTGCCGGGCGGGCTGTATTTCTTAGAGATCAGGACGGCGGAAGGTGAGATGAATGTGGGGAGGTTTGTGGTGGAGCGTTAGGTTGGGTTTCACATAGGCTATTCACTACAGAGGGCGCAGGGTTGCGCAGAGGTTTCACAGAGGTTTGTTTTGAACATTCTAAAAAAAGCGGCAAGCTGCTTTTACGCTGTGAAACCTTTGCGTAACGCTGCGTCCTCTGTGGTGAATAAACCGGTGCAAATCATTGGTTGTTTACACTTTGAAAGAAATTGGTAATATTTTGAAACCAAAATCCGTCAAAGGGTTAATATATTTGTCCTGGAGCGCCAGGAGATGATCTTTTCGCAAACCACTTTTCGTTGGGCATAGCAGTAGCTTTTTTTATTCATCATTTTGCAAATTTTTCAAATGTTACTCCATTGAATTTATACGCCCCGTTTTCGTGTGTTCCAAGCCAAAGGTCGCCATTGTTGTCTTTATAAATGCTGAATAGTGTAATGTCTTTTGATTCGTCTTGAACGGCATAATGTGTAATTTTTGTTCCATCATATTTCCAAACGCCATTACGATAGGTTACAAACCATAAATTATTATTGTTGTCTCTTACTGTTGAAAGGTACTCATCCAAATTGCTGTCTTTTTTCTCATCTAAACCGCCTATGCTTTCATGTCTTGTGTAAAATTTATTGCTTTTTAATGTTGCGCTGTCGTAAATACTATAACGATATTCGGTATTGAACCAAAAGTCGCCATTTCTGTCCTCCGTAATTGAACGCACTCCGTTTGCACCTTCGTTGCGAAATTCTGTCACATCCTCTTCTGTAATCCATGAAAATGATTTCCCATCGTAACGACAGACTCCAACAGGGTTTGTACCAAACCAAATATTTCCTTTCTTGTCTTTATAAATGCTGTAAATACCAAAAGGATTGGGCAGGTTTGGTGGTTTAGGCAATTGCAATTCATATAAAGTAGTACCGCCGTCATACCGATATATTTTATTCTCATTTTCATAAGAATGTCTAAACCACATATCTGTTGGTTTAAGTTGCCAATCATTGCTGGAGATTGCCGATAATGTCGTAAATGTATTTCCGTCAAACTTGGTTATCGCAGAACTTGGGTGGCAACTGGTGAAATATAGGTTGCCAGATTTATCTTCTTTTATTTCGTCAATTCTATTGCTTGGCAAACCATGCTTTGTAGTAAAATTAATCAATGTCTTTCTGTCATATCTATACAGTCCCGTTTCCCAACTTCCAAACCAATAAATATCCTTTTTGTCTTGATAAATAACCATTATGCTGGTACCAAGTTCTGTTACTGTATCGCCTTTTACAATATTGTCAGTTTTAGCCTGTTGGTTAGTGGTCTGTCCCTTACAAGATGTCAATAAAACCAATGTGATGAAAAATGTGATTATGTTCAATTTTATTGTCATCTGTTTGGGTTTTGTATTGTTGTTATACCTGGATTTGGATGGATTTGAAGGATTGATGGATGCTGAAAGGCTGATTTTCAACAGATTACAGACGTTCCATTTTCACAACCACTTAGCGTTGGCTATATATTAGTTACAGTGAACGGTACCACTGCCGACGTGCCGACGCTTAGGAGGCATGATAGGTAGTGGATAGTCGGGCGATTTATATCATATTTTTTTCGCCGTCTGATAGACCGGTTGCTTTCTTTATATCAGCGTTTGACAAACCCATTGCTTTCAAATTTTTGGCCACTTCCATAATTGCATCTGTCGCTGCTTTTTCTCGTTCCCCACGCTCATCCTGCTCCTTAATCGTAACATTATCATAAGCCTTTAACTCTTCCTTGCTCCATTGGTATTTATCTGCTTCTAAAAAGGCAGTTTTTAACCCCTCGTCCTCATTGGCAAAATCAGGGATAACTTTCAATTCTTCTGAATGCTTGATGAAATAAGTCCATTTGTCAATTGGAGTTTCCAATTCGTGTATTTCTTTTATGAACTTGGGCAATTCGATGAATGAAAACTGAATATCTTTCATCAAATGCTCACTGGTCACCTTGTTCATTATCAAGTGTCGGGTGTGGTAGTCAGTATCTGTTCCAAAAGGGAAATCCAGAATTCCGATAAAGTAAGCAGGATGCAGTAGTGGGTAGTCTTCTCCTTTATCTATTTGCATGGAGTAGTCTCGCGAGATGTAATATTGTACTCTCTTGTCGAAGCCAGTTTTATCAGCTACCTGCATTTCTACCACGAACTTCCGCCCCGACTGGTCAGTTGCCCGAACGTCGAGAATAGTAGCCTTTTCCCCAGCGATGCGCGGAAACTGGTAGGGGTTGGCTATGGATACGCTGACGACTTGGTGATCTCCTTTCAACTCCAAAGAAGCGTTTAAAAACGATATGAGCGGAGCCGTTTTCTGCTCGTTGCCGAAAATCTTGCGGAAAGCGATGTCATTTTTTATGTCTGCGAACTGCATGGCAAGTGATATTTTACCACAAAATTACGGGTTTTAAAGCACTCTTAGGGGTTTTTGTTCGCGTTTTTAAAATATTTTGTTTTATTGTTTTTTTGCCCAATTACGGATTACCCGCAACCAACGACTAAGTAACTTTCAATTTTTCACTTAGTCGTCCGTTGCGGGTAAGTAGCCAATGCCCGTCCCATGCTTCACACCCCGGCAAAAAACACCAAATGCGCCCACCCAAACCCAGGCGCGCGCATTTGCCATCCAATCGAATTTCAGGGATATTCAGTTTCATAAGACGTGTTTAAACCCTGCAAATATAAACGCAAAAGCCAATAAACAAGGGCACGAAGCAAAAAAATCCCCAGCCTGCCACAACAAGCTGGGGATTTCAGAAAACCCAAAAAAGGAGAACAAACCTTACGGCGCCGTATGCACCTTCTCCAACCCATGCTTCTCCTTGCTCAACTCATCGTGCGTCCGGTATTGTACGCTGTTGAGCAGTTGCAACAGTTCGTCGCGGGCAACTTTGTACTCTTCCAGCAACGGGCCTTTGATAGGCTCGGGCTGTGGGAGGTTCAGGCGCAATGGGTCCACTTCCACGCCGTTTTTCCAAAAGCGGAAACAGCAGTGTGGCCCGGTTGCCAGCCCCGTGGAGCCGACGTAACCTATCGTTTGGCCTTGCGCCACGCGCGTACCCGGGCGCAAGCCTTTGGCATAGCTGCTCATGTGCAGGTATTGGGTGCTGTAGGTAGCGTCGTGGCGGATCTTCACGTAGATGCCGTTCCCGCCCCTGCGTCCAGCTTCCACCACAGTGCCTTCCGCCACCGACATGATGGGCGTACCGGTGGGCGCTGCGTAATCGGTGCCGCGGTGCGCTTTCACGTATCCCAGTACCGGGTGCATGCGCCGCAGGTTGTAGCGGCTTGATATGCGGGAGAATTTTACGGGCGACTTCAAAAACGCCTTGCGGGCCGGGCGGCCATCGAAATCGTAGTAGTTGGTCTTGTTGCCTTCTTTTTCAAAGTTGAAGGCATGGGACTCCTTTCCGTCGCGTTCGTACACCGCGGCGAGTATCTTGCCCGTACCAACGGCTTTGCCTTCCACATAATGCTGCTCGAAAACAACTTTGAAGCGGTCGCCTACCTTTTGGTGGTAAAAATCGACTGAGGAAGACAGCAGGTCGATCATGCCGTCGGCTAATTCGTCGTTGAGGCCGTTGTCGGTAAGCGCTTGCCAGAAATTGGTTTCCAGCACCCCGGAAGCAGCCACGATTTCTGTTTTCACGGCGCGCTTTACAACTTCTACACCAAATGGCTCCTGCAAGTTGAACAGGACATACTCGTAAGGCGAAGGCTCATACACCATGAATTGCGGCGAAGCCGAACCTGCCATTGTCAGGAAATTCAGGGTGCGGCCCATGCGCAGGGAAGTAATGTTGAATTTCCCCTTGCATTGCTCCACGAGCTGGTGCACCTGCGGGTAGCTCATGCCCTGCTTGATCAGGATTTCGCCCAGGATGTCGCCCGAGCGCAGCTCCACTTCGGCGAGCTGGAACTCGTCCATGGCAAAGCCCCAGCGCATGTTCTGCGGCACCACGGGCAAGGCATCGAGTTTGGGCTGCGCAAATATCAGTCCGGCCGACTGGCTGCTGAATTGGAACTGGAGGGTGGCGGCGAAAATGCCTATGGAGATCAGGCTGCCGGCGATGGCCAAATTTCTCTTTTGGGAAACAAATCCCCTTACGCGTCGCAACCAAGGCTCCGACTTATTACTGTTTGGATTCACTATTTTGCTTCGATTAGAATGGCTTAATGAATACTGTCTTCGCATCGGGGCTGGGGCAAAAATAGAATGGCATTTGAGTTTTTTGTCAATTATCGCCAATATTTAACCAACACCCGCCAACCAAGGCTTCCCACAATTGTTGATAACCTTTGTTTCCCAAGAATTTTCAGGGCCGTAACTTTGGGCTTTTAAGCGCCCTTTTTGCCAAAATTCCCTACGTTTGCAGCCCGAAAACCAAGTTTTGACATTTTCACGCGCTTTTCCGCAAACAATCCGGGGACAAGATATTTTCCATGAAAAAAAATTTGCAAAAACTCTTTTTAGCAGCGCTCTTCGCGCCGTTTTGGGCATTTTCCCAATCGACAATCGTCCCGTTCCCCTATGTCATCGAAAAAGAGGTGACTGCCGACAGCGCCATGGTGGTGACGGCGCACCCGCTGGCCACAAAAGTGGGCGTTGACATCCTGCGCAAAGGTGGCAACGCGGTGGACGCAGCCGTGGCGGCCCACTTTGCCCTGGCCGTGGTCTATCCCCAGGCGGGCAATATCGGCGGCGGCGGCTTCATGGTCTATCGCGACAAGCTGGGCAACGCCAATACCCTCGACTTCCGGGAAAAAGCCCCTGCGGCTGCCTATGAAAAAATGTACCAGGACTCCTTTGGCCACGTCCAGGCGAAAAAAAGCCAATACGGGGCCTTGGCCTGCGGCGTGCCGGGCTCGGTGGACGGGATGTGGGAGGCCCACAAAAAATTTGGCAAGCTCAAATGGGGCGAACTGGTGATGCCCGCCGTGGAGCTCGCCGAAAAAGGATATCAGATCACGCAACAAGAAGCGGATGGCTTGAACGAAGAGCGGCTCCGTTTCGCCCAGAATTGCAGCCTCACGCCCGCGTACGTGAACTTTGAAGGCTGGAAACCGGGCGACTGGCTCATCCAGAAAGACCTTGGCCAAACCCTGCGCCGTATCGCCGGTGACGGCCGCGACGGGTTTTACACCGGCGCCACCGTGACCCTGATCCTCCGCGAAATGGAAAAGAAAGGCGGTATTATGACCGCCGAAGACCTCAGCAACTACCACAGCGTGTGGCGCAAACCCTTAGAATTCGACTGGAAAGACATGCACGTCATCACTATGCCTCCGCCCAGCAGCGGCGGCATCCTGCTGCGCCAAATGCTGGCCATGGTGTCGGAATACCCTTTGAAAAAATATGGCTTCCACAGCGCCGAAGCCGTGCACCTGATGGTGGAGGCCGAGCGCCGCGCCTACGCCGACCGCGCAGTGCACATGGCCGACCCCGATTTTTACAAAGTGCCGGTGAAAACGCTCTGCGACCCCGCGTACATCCACCAGCGCATGGCCGATTTTATGGCCGATGCTGCCACCAAAAGCGAGGGCTTGAGCGCCGGGGCGATCAAAGAAAGCGAGGAAACCACCCATTTTTGCGTGGTTGACCGGGAAGGCAACGCCGTGTCGATCACTACCACCCTGAACGACAGCTACGGCTCTCGCACCGTTGTCGGCGGCGCTGGGTTTATCCTGAACAACGAAATGGACGATTTCAGCGCGAAGCCCGGCGTGGCCAATATGTACGGCGCCATCGGCGGCAAAGCCAATGCCATCGCCCCGAACAAGCGCCCGCTCAGCAGCATGACCCCGACCATCGTGAGCAAAAATGGCAAAACCTGGTTGGTCGTTGGTACGCCCGGTGGCACTACCATCCCCACCAGTGTATTTCAAGTATTGGTAAACGTCGGCGAATTCGGCATGAGTTTGCCCGATGCCGTGCAAGCCAAGCGCTTCCACCACCAATGGAAACCCGACCATATTTCTTTGGAAGAAGATGCGCTCTCTGCGGAGGTGCAAGCGGCGCTGGAAAAGAAAGGACATGCCCTCAACCCGCGCAGCCCCATCGGCAGGGTAGAGGCCATCATGCGGCTGCCGAACAACAAATGGCAGGGCGTGGCGGACATGCGGGGGGATGATGCGGCAGGAGGGTATTGAGGAGTGCGGAATGGGGAGTGCGGAGTGCGGAATGCGGAGTGTGGAATGCGGAATGCGGAATGCGGAGTGCGGAATGGGGAGTGCGGAATGGGGAATGGGGAGTGCGGAATGGGGAATGGGGAATGCGGAATGGGGAGTGCGGAATATTGTGGCGGGCGTGGAGGTAAGGGCGGCGCGATGCTGGAACCTGCCTTTCAAAGAGTTTTATGAGAGGGGCTAATTATGCCCGCTTTCGGAAAAAAGACACCAACAAAAAGGTGGCGATAGGGCCGAGGAAGAGGGAAATGATGAACCAGGCGAAGCCGCTCCGGTTTTTTGATTGGGCCAGACCGGCGTTCAGCAAGGCCAAAGTGCCCCAACCAACGAAAAATACACCTTTGTTATCCATAGTTTTTGAATTTGGAGGCAATATCACTAATCTCTATGAATTCAAAGACCAATAAATATCAATTTAAAACGAATGTCAACCATTAGAGCACACTACTGGACATTTTATTTCGCGCAGATTTTACACAGAAAAGGATACAGATTTTACACAGATTTTTTCCGCGTAAAATCTGTGCAAACAAATCTGCGTGAAATCTGCGCGAAAAATGACCAGTAGTGTGCTATTAGAGGCCATTATCACGCGCTGTTTGACAACAAAAAAACAGCGATTTACCCATAATCTTTAGCCCCAAGCTACCTTCGACCTTGCTTGTCCTAATGCAATCGGATAGTGACATTCACCACCAACGCCAAGCGTTGACGGCCATTATCACATTAACGAATTATCAAATTATCAAATTATGAAAGAAGTCTTTATCATATCCGCCGTCCGCACCCCCATTGGGAGCTTTGGCGGTGTTTTGTCCGGCGTATCTGCCACACAGCTTGGCGCAGCCGCCATCAAGGGCGCGCTGGAAAAAGCCGGCGTGGCCGCCGATCAGGTGAATGAAGTGCTGATGGGCAACGTTGTGAGCGCCAACCTCGGTCAGGCGCCCGCGCGCCAGGCCGCCCGCTTTGCCGGGCTGCCCGACAACGTGCCTTGCACCACTATCAACAAGGTATGCGCTTCCGGCATGAAAGCGATCACCTTTGGCGCACAGTCCATCATGCTCGGCCTGAACGACATCGTGGTGGCAGGTGGCATGGAAAACATGTCGCAAATACCCTACTACCTGCCCAATGCCCGCTGGGGCTACAAATACGGCAACGCAGCGCTGATCGACGGCCTGGCCAAAGACGGCCTCACCGACGTTTACAACCAAAAGGCAATGGGCGTGTGCGCCGATGCCACAGCCGTCAAATATGCCATCAGCCGGGAAGCCCAGGATGCCTACGCCATCGAATCGTACAAACGGGCTGCCGCCGCCACAGCTGCCGGCAATTTCAAGGCTGAAATCGTCCCGGTCATGATACCGCAGCGCAAGGGCGACGACTTGGCGGTGACGGAAGACGAAGAATACAAGAAGGTGATGTTCGACAAAATTCCTGGCCTGCGCCCGGCCTTCACCCCCGACGGCACCGTCACAGCCGCCAACGCCAGCACGATCAACGACGGGGCAACAGCCCTGATTCTGGCAAGCGAAGAAGCGGTGAAGCGCCTGGGACTGAAGCCCATCGCCAGGATTCGCGGTTTCGCCGATGCCGAACAGGCGCCTGAATGGTTCACGACCTCCCCAACCATCGCCGCGCCCAAAGCCCTGAAAATGGCGGGCGTGACTAAAAACGACATCGACTTTTTTGAGGTCAACGAAGCCTTCTCCGTTGTCGCCATAGCATTCGAGCAAGTGATGGAGGTTAGCCACGACAAGACCAACGTGTTCGGCGGCGCCGTGTCGCTCGGCCACCCGCTCGGCGCTTCGGGCGCGCGCATCGTGACCACCCTCAGCAACGTGTTGCAACAGAAAAACGGAAAGCTCGGCCTGGCCGCCATCTGCAACGGCGGCGGCGGTGCAACGGCGATTGTGCTGGAGGCCTTGTAAGAACCTTTTATTCTATGCAAAAACGAATACTACTCCTAGGCTCCGGCGGGCGGGAACACGCATTTGCCTGGAAATTGTCGCGCAGCCCCCGCTGTGCCAAGCTGTTTGTGGGGCCCGGCAACGCGGGCACTGCTGCCTGCGGCGAAAACGTGACCTTGAACCCGCTCGATTTTGAGGCTGTCGGGAAATTTGTGCTAGGCAACCAGATCGACATGGTCGTGGTAGGCCCCGAAGAGCCGCTAGTGCGGGGCATCTGGGATTATTTCCAGGAAAATGAGCGCTTGGGCGCGATTCCGGTCATCGGCCCTTCCAAGGCGGGGGCGATGCTGGAGGGCAGCAAGGCATGGAGCAAGAAATTTATGCAGCGGCACAACATCCCTACGGCGGGCTACCGGGAATTTACCGGTGAGAATATGGCAGAAGGGCTGGCATACCTGAACAGCCACAGCCTGCCCATCGTGCTGAAAGCCGACGGCTTGGCTGCCGGCAAGGGGGTCGTTATTTGTGAAAGCCACGCCGATGCTGCCCGGGAATTTCAGGAAATGCTGGACGGCAAGTTCGGCAGCTCCGGGCACCGCGTTGTGGTAGAGGAGTTTTTGTCGGGCATCGAATTCAGCGTTTTTGTGCTGACGGACGGGAAAAACTACAAAATACTGCCCGAGGCCAAGGATTACAAGCGCATCGGCGAGGGCGATAAGGGGCCCAACACGGGCGGCATGGGCGCGGTCAGCCCAGTGCCGTTTGTGGATGAAACGATGTGGCATAAGGTAGAAGAGCGCATCATCAAGCCCACCATAAATGGCCTGCGAAAGGAGAAAATTACGTACAAAGGATTCATTTTCATCGGGTTGATACGGGTCAACGGCGAGCCGTTCGTCATCGAGTACAATTGCCGCATGGGCGACCCGGAGACGGAAGTGGTGCTGCCGCGCCTGAAAAACGACCTGGTCACTTTGTTCGACAACTGCGCCAAAGGAACCCTTGGCCGCGTGAAAATCCGCGCCGACCGCCGCACGGCCAGCACCATCATGCTCGTCAGCGGCGGATACCCCGGCGATTACGCCAAGGGAAAAGTCATCAGTGGGTTAGATCAGGTGAAAGGCAGCATCGTGTTCCACGCCGGCACCGGCACCAATGCCAAAGGGGAGGTGCTCACGGCTGGCGGGCGGGTCATCGCGCTGACAAGTTTGGGGAAAGACATAGCTTCGGCGCTCAGAAAATCGAGGCGGAACGCGAAAGTGCTTGATTTTGAAGGGAAGAATTACAGGGGCGATATAGGGAAGGACCTGTTGTGAATACCCGTTCCAGGTTGCGCACTTTTTACACCAAAAACACCCTGACAACGGCTTTTCTTCGTATTTTCCGGCCGCATTTTCCAGAAAATAACAAAATGGGCCCTCGTTTTTATCTCCTTTCACTGCTGTTGCTGCTGTTTTTGACCGCCAAAAACGCCCAAAGCCAGTGCGATCCATTCTTCCCGAAAGCCCTCAGCCCACGCACGGCAAATTATGAAATAGACGTGACGCTCGACGAAGCCTCCCGGACGCTCGATGCCGCGCAGGCCATCCGTTTCAGGAACCATTCTCCCGTGCCAATCGTCACTGTGCAGCTGTACCTGTACCTCAACGCCTTCAAGAACACGGAATCCACGTTCTTGCGCGGGGCCCCCAATATTTTCGGCCAGAGCTTTACCGACCGCAGCGCGTCAGAATGGGCCTGGGTCGATATCCAACAGTTCGCACAGGAAACCCCCGGCGGGCGCAGCGACCTGAAAGCCAATATGCGCTACATCCAGCCTGACGACGGCAACCAGGCCGACCAGACCGTGCTGGAGGTGACGCTCGAAAAGCCGCTGCTGCCGGGCGAAACAACGGTGTTCCAGCTCAAATGGAAAGCCCGGATGCCCCGCACCATCGCCCGTGCAGGATATAGCAAGGACTTTTACCTGTTCTGCCACTGGTTCCCACAGATGGGCGTTTTTGAGCAGGATATCGACGGTGTTTGGGGCTGGAATTGCCACCAGTTTATGCGCCAAACCGAATTTTACGCCGATTTCGGCGCTTACGACGTGCGCATTACCACGCCCGACAAATTTGTGATGGGCGCTTCAGGCTGCCTCGTGGAAGAAAAACACCACGGAAACGGCACCGTTACCCGGCACTACCATGTCGAAGACGTGATCGATTTTGCCTGGTCGGCATATCCCTATTTCAAGGTAATGGAAGCGCGCTGGCAGGATGTACAGATCCGCTTGCTCATTCCCCCGGAACACGCTGCGATGGGCCCGCGCTACCTGCACGCCCTGAAATTTGCCCTGGCATACCTCGACGAGCACGTCGGGAAATACCCGTACCCCAGCATCACGGTGGTGGACCCGCCTTTCCACGGCCTTCGCTCGGGCCTGATGGAATACCCGACGTTCATCACCGCCGGTACCTTTTACGGCACGCCCAACAACTTTCACAACTCCGAGTCGCTGGCCGTGCATGAGTTTGTACACCAGTACTTTATGGGCATGGTGGCCTCCAACGAAAAGGAAGAGCCCTGGCTCGACGAGGGCTTCGTCACCTACTACGAAGACCGCATCATAGATGCTGCCTTTGGCGAAAAACGCTCGATGGTGGACGTGCTGGGCTACCGTTTCGACAACAGAGAGCTCAGCCGCATCGAATACACCACCATGCGCAACCCGCGCGAAGGATCGGTGGCGCGCCCGGGCTGGGAGTTCTCAAACTCCAACCGCAAGTCGTTGATTTACAGCAAGACCGCCACTGCCCTGCGCAGCTTGCAAGCGCTGGTCGGCGATGCCAAAATGGACGAAATCATCAAAGCGTATTTCGAGCAGTGGAAATTCAGGCACCCGCGTGGCCGCGATTTTATGGCCGTGCTGCATTCCGAACTGCGCGAATTGCCGGACACGGCTTTTGCGCGGCAGGTATATGATTTTTTTGAAACCGCCATTTACAAAGCCGTGGTGCTCGATTATGCTGTCACGGGCATTACCAACGAAACCCTGATGGCGCCGCAGGGCGTTTTTGGCGACGACCCGGCTAATTTTACCTATAAAGATGGCAGTGGCGCCCGTGTGAGCCGCTCCACCGTGGAGCTGCACCGCAAGGGCGACTGGGCATTCCCGGTGGAGCTTTTGGTGACTTTTGAAGATGGCAGCACCAAAACCCTGCATTGGTCGGGCGAAGAGGGCGTCAAAGAATTTGAGTTTTACGATAGCCCCAAAATCGTGTCGGCGCAGGTGGACCCCCACTACAAGCTCGCGCTGGATGTGGACTGGAACAACAACAGCATGACCTTGAAACCGGAAAAGGCTGCACTTTGGAAGTATGCGGCCAAGGTGGTATTTTGGATACAGAACATGATGCAGGTGGTGAGCATCCTGAGCTGAACCCTAAGAGCGTGTTTAAATTTCGGTCGCCGGGCTACAAGCGGCCAATTTTATTTCATGCTTCGTTAAAATTTTCGCCATAGGCACCCGGCTATGGCTGCAAATTTTGCCTTGCCTGAAATAAAATTGGCTCGCTTTCGCTCCGGCACCGAAATTTAAACACGCTCTAAAGCCGCGACTCTTCCCGTTCCTGGTCTGCCGCATCAGGTTCCTTCGGCAATGCCGCAACCGCTTCGCCTTTGGCGGCAGTGTCGGGCAGTTCCTCAGCTGTTTCCCCGTCAATTTGTTCGGTAAAAGGTGCTTCGGCATCTTCGGCCCAAGTTTCCGCTTCATTGCCGGCGACAGGCTGGCCGGCTGTTTTTTCGTCGGCAAACCCTTCCTTGAAAAACTTGCGCTGGAACAGCAGGATGCTCACCACGCCCGTAGTGATGGCTGCATCGGCGACGTTGAAAATGGGGCTGAAAAAAAGCCAGTTGCCACCGCCAAGCCACTCCGGCAGGTCGAAGTAATGGATGGGGAAATATAGCATGTCGACCACTTTGCCGTGCAGGAAGGTCCCGTACCCTTCGCCGAAAGGTACCAGTTCGGCCACGCCGCCGTGGTAGGGCGATTCGCTGAAGATCATGCCATAAAAAGCGCTGTCGATGATATTGCCCAAAGCGCCGGCGGTGATCAGGCCAACGCTCATCACAAACCCGGTAGGCACTTTGGCAGCGATCAAGGCGCGGATGTAAAATACCAGGCCAACTACCATGAGGATGCGGAAAAGGCTGAGCAACAGTTTCCCGTAAGTCCAGTCGAAGGTGATGCCAAAGGCCATGCCCTCATTTTCTACGAAATGCAACCGCGCCCAATCTTGGCCAAACATCATAAAATCCTCGTTGTACTCGAAATTTGTTTTGATGTAAAACTTCAAAGCTTGGTCTATGAACAGCACGAACAGGATGAGCAGTGCTACTAGGTGTCCTTTTTTCAAGGTAAATCTTGTTTTTGTGTGATAAAGGTTGCAAAGAAACGATGAAAATCGCAAAGCATTACGCAATCTGCTTCAACAACCACTCCCGTTCGGCTAACGGGCTGGTTTTCACGACGGTTTCCCTGAATTTTTCGCGCTGTGCCTTGGAGAAAATATTGAGGTGCAAAAGCTTTTTCATCAGGCTGATCATGTTTTTGTAGGCGGTTTTGCGGGCCGGGTCGAGTGCTTCCTTGCGCTGCAGGTAGGTGGTATCCAGCAGATCAGGTCTTGAATAACAAACATTTTTAGTTAAAGCCATATATATATACTGTTGCTTACGTTTTTCTGCTTATTCACTAGATAGATTACTCCTAATTTTCACATTTTAAATCTAAGTCATGTTCAAACAATTTAAGATTTCGCTCTTTTCCTTGGCTGCCTGTACGGTGGTGGCTATGGCTCCATTCGTTGGCAAGCTAAACGGGACAATCGTATCTACTATTAGTCCAGACATTGAGAATAGTTTAGTGTCTGATTTGACCGTCACAATAATTACCCCAACCTCCGTTTCCCTCGTATGGGATTCATGGCCAGGGGTTGGAGATTACACCGTCACCGTAAAAAACCTGACAACCAACCAGGTTGAGCAGACATTCAACACTTCTTCTGCCTCTGCCAGTGTAACGAACCTTTCTACTGGCGATACATACCGATTCAGTGTAGGGAAAAACGGATTTGTCATTGCTGAAGACGTTGTGATGTGATTTCGAAGTAAGTCCCATTATTTGCTGGGCTTCCCACAACCTTGGCGGAGGGGAGTCCTGCAACCACAATTATTTTTCTAAGTTATTCCCAAAGCCAATCTTTCTCAGCTATGGATTGATTTTTAGAAATGCCTCCTGGATCTTATCCCGTTTATTTTTGGGGAAAATACTGGCTTTGAGAAGCATTGTCACCAGGCGGGCATTGTTTTTTAACTTTAACAATGTTATTCACCAAATTTCACATTCAAACAATTAGATTATGTACAAGCAATTAAAAACCTCGCTCTTATCGATTGCCACTTTTGCAGCAATTTCTATTTCCCCATTCACTACCCTTCAAAACAGTGAATTTTCTTGCCAAACCTACCAAGCTGGAAGGCAAGTGCTCACCTCTGACCTGACGGTTACTGTAATCACTCCAACCTCAGTTTCACTTTCATGGAATGCCTGGCCTGGCGCCGGAGATTATACAATCACTGTCAAAAACCTGACAACCAACCAAGTTGAGCAAACATTCAACACTTCTTCCACCTCCGCAAATGTAAGTAGCTTGAATACTGGAGACACCTATCGCTTCAGTGTGGGAAAAAATGGTTATGTCATCGCAGAAGATGTCATAATGTAATCTCCGCTCGATATTTATTGTCTTTATGTTGGGCTTCCAGAAAGCATATGGGAAGCCCAACATTTGAAATCTTATTATTTATCTTATTACTAATTGTTCCAAAAGCCATTCCCGTTCTGCCAAAGGATTGGTTTTCAATACAGTCTCCTTGAATTTCTCCTTCTGGGGCTTAGAGAAAATATTTAGATGCAGTAATTTCTTCATTAGGCTAATCATATTTTTGTAAGCTGCCTTACGGGCGGGGTCGAGCGCTTCTTTACGCTGTAAATAGGTGCGCATACTTTCGAGCAGGGATTCAAACGCATCGAACTCTTCTTTTTCGTAATATATTTTAAGAAGCATTGATTTGGCGATGATGTTGAACAGCATATCGTCATATTCGAATTTGGTGAGCATGTCCTGTGCCTTGTTGTAATCGCCTTGTTCGAAATACACCCTTGATAGATTAAAATTAACAATGCTGTTTCGCTCTTTTTCGTCGAGATGGTGTTTAAAGCGATCAATAAACTGTACAGCCCACTCAAACTCGTCTACCTTAATAGCAAAGGCGACAGCATTTCCAAAAGTGTACCTGGTAATTTGGTCATTTTCAAGCAAGAAACCTTTTTCTACTCCAGATCGGAAAAATTTAAGCGCCTTCCTGCAGTACTCCAATTCTCCGAGATTAACCTTTACTGCACAATAATTCAACGCTTTCAGATATAAATCGCGGGTTTCGGCTATGGTGAAGATTCCAGTGCTTTTTTCATGGATCAATTTCTCTAGGTTGTCAAAATGTTCAACTTCTCCTGGATTTGTTATGGTTTTATAGGCGTAGTACTGCGCCGCTATTGTCGGCTCCCCAAAAAGTTTTTTCGATTCAATGTAACCCAGAATTTCATCTAGCATTCCTTGGTCATATTTTGCCGTTTTATATACCTTCTGATGTGCCAGCATGGCGTGAGCGTTCTGTAACTTTTCAGCAATGAACCACCGTTCCAGCGAGTCGGCTGTTTCTTGAAGGTTTGCTGAAGCATTCTGCACAATATTGGCTTGTTGGCTATATTCCTGCTCAATATAGAACTTGTTCAATAAGTAGTGTTTATCCCTGTATTGTTGGTTTTCCAACTGGCTTCGTCCCATACGCAAGGCTTGTCGATAGGATTTTTCCAGTTTTCGACTCCGGTAAGCCCGCATCAACACAACCTGAAATTGAACTTGATCTGAAACGATATCAGTAAATACCAAGTACTCCTCAATTGCCTTCAACAAAAAGTGCATCACCTGCCGCATAAATGCATCATCGTATGGTTGGTTGGAAAAAACGGCTTTCCAGGCCGCCGCTTTTTCATACGCTTCCTCGTACCGCTCCATGTTTTTTGATAAATAGTCAAAAAGCTTAACAACGTCTTCCCGTTGATTGTGCGATGGCGACTGCAGCCATTTGTTCAGATCACGCACTTCCTTTTTGCTCAACGAAAGCATAATTTCCGTCAGGACGCTTTTTTGCATTTTTTAAAATTATTATTTGTTCAACAAAAAGAGTGTGCCATTGATTCAATAAAAACCGTATTTTTGAGCGCTTTTATTGATTTAGGGGCAAATATCCAAGAATAATCCAATTCTAATCTGAAAAAAATTAGGCAATGAATAGCAAACCAGTTCAACAAACGCGAAATTTTGTCTTTAACCGGCAAGCAATCGCGCCGCACTTTTGTATCGTCGAAGAAATCATTCGGTTCAACTTAATCCTTTCACCCATGCAAAAGCACCTGTATATCCTCTTGTTCGCACTCCTTTCTGTTGCCCAGGCAAATGGGCAAGGGTGGGAGCGTATTTATGGCGGCAGCGGGCAAGATGTGGCGAAGGCGCTTGCAGCGACTCCGGATGGCGGCTACGTCATGACCGGCTATTACAACGGCAATACCCGGCTTTACTTGCTAAAGGTGGATGCCGATGGCAAACTGCAATGGAGCAAGACCTACACGGGGAATATGGGGGCGTCCAGGATGGAAGGCTTTGGTGTGGTAAGTACCGCAGATAACGGGTTTGCCATTGCGGGCTATGTCGATCAAGACGGCCCCGGGCCGCTTAAAAGGGATATCTACCTCCTCAAAACAGATGCTTTTGGCAACAAGGTATGGGATAAAACCTATGGCAGCAGCCTTGACGACGAGGCGCGCGCGCTGATCGTGCTTCCCGATGGGTGCTTTGCCCTCACGGGCTTCCAAACTTTCAGCGGCAGCAAGGAAAATGTTTTTGTGCTGAAAACCGACCCACAAGGCAACACCTTGTGGTACAACAATTTCGGCGCTACGGGCAACCGGAAAAAGGGGCTTGCCATCGCTTTGGCACTCAATGGCGACTTTGTAATTGCCGGCGAACAACAACCAACCATCACCAGCAGCAAAGACGCATACCTGCTTCGGGTAGGCTCCAGTGGCAACCTGATTAAAGAACAAACTTACGAGGCCGTTGGCGCTGGCGGTGTTACTGGTGAAGACGAGGCACGCGCCCTGGTGGCCACCAACGATGGCAACTTTGTGTTTGCCGGCTTTTCCAACATAGGCCCCGGCGGGGTAGGCACCATCATCAAAGTGGATGGGACCCTGGGCGCAGCGCCTATTTGGCAGCAATTGTATACCAACAACGACTTTTATGGGCTGACGAAGGAGCCAGGCACTGGCAACCTCTTCGGTACCGGCAAAAGGACTTCCGGCACATCTGTTGTTCTGGAAGACCTGAATATCATCAAAATGACGCCTACCGGTCAGGTGATCTGGGAAGCCATCGTCGGCCGCGGGGGTCTGGACATCGGTTATGCCGTACTGCCCACCAGGGGTGGGGGTGTTGCTGCGGGTTTCAGCGAACAAACCATCAGCCCAACAGGCGAATCATATGCCTACCTGGTGCGCACCGATGCGGAAGGGAAGGTATTTACCAGCTATATCGAGGCCAATATTTTCAGAGACTTCAACAACAACTGCCAGCCAGATACAGATGAGCCCAGCTTGCGCAACTGGATCGTTAAATTTGAAAACCCTTATGACACCCGCTATACGGTTTCCAATTCTAACGGCGATGTCCATGTAGAGGTTGATACGGGCGAGTACAAGGTGGTATTGTTCCCGCCGAACAGCTACTGGAAAGCTTGCGATTCCGTTATCAGTGTCAGCATCCCGAACTTTTACGACACCGTTTCCCTGGATATCCCCGTGCGTACGGTGTTCGACTGCGCGCGCAACGAAATAGACATCATCACCCCGATCTTGCGCCGTTGCAGCGACAACCTGTACCGCATAAGGTACTGCAACTCCGGCAGTGTCCCCTCACTCAATACCCAGATAAGGGTTGTGTTGGATCCGATGATGTCGTACCAGGGCAGCTCCATATCAGTAGACAATATTTTGGGCGACACCCTGGTGTTCAACATCGGGACTGTGGACAACGGTGCGTGCAAAGATTTCACCGTGACGGCATTTTTGGACTGTGCGGGCACTGTGGAAGGCCAAACACACTGTGTCAATGCCTATATCAGCCCCAACGATTTCTGTGATATCAACACTGGATGGGACGGAGCCATTATTGCCACCAAGGCATTCTGTGAGAATGACACGGTGAAAATGATGATCCAGAACATTGGGTTGGGGGATATGAATGGCCCATTGGGATACATTATTACCGAAGAGGTAGTTATGCTTACTCAGCCAAATGACCCCACTTTCCAATTCAAATTGGATGCAGGTCAGGACTCTATTTATTGGACCCATCCAGCCAATGGCAGCACCTTCCGCATCATTGCGCAGCAAAGCCCAGGCTACCCAGGCACCAGCTACCCGACATCTGCGGTGGAAGGTTGCCTCAGCGATACAAGTACCATCGAGCCTTCGCTGGGATTCTACACCATGTTCCCCGAAGACGATGCTAATCCATTTATTGAAACCGATTGCCAGGAAAGTCACGAAGCCGATTACAATCCTATTCGCCTGAAAAGAGGCCATCCCAAGGGCTACGACGTTGCCCATCATTACGTCAGTCCAGAAACCGATTTGGACTATTTAATCCAATTCAGGAACACCGGTGCCGATACGGTGCGGCAGGTCATCATCCGTGATACCCTCTCTGCCGCACTTGATCCGGCCACCGTGTATCCTGGTGCCTCCAGCCATCCCTATCTCTTCGAGATGTATGGCAATGGCATTGTACAATTTACCCTTGAAAACGCCAATCTGCCACCAGGTGGCGGCGCGAGTGAAGGTTTTGTGAAGCTCCGTGTGGCTCAAAAACCGAATGTACCCTGCGGAACGATCATCTTCAACAGCGCCGCCATCTATTTTGACTTTAAAGCGCCAACCATGTCGAACACCACGTTCCACACGGTATGTGAATTCGACACCTTTATCGTCGTCACCAAAACCAAAGAGATTTATATCCCGAATGCCCAGGTAAAGACTTACCCTAATCCTGCTTCCGAGTATGTGAATTTTGACATCACAGGAGTTGACGCGAAACACTATACGCTGCAACTGTACGACATACAAGGCCGATTGATTGCTAATCTTTTTTATGATAATCCGATGTTCCAATTGTACCGTCACCAACTACCGGCAGGCACGGTTATTTACCGACTCGCCGCTGACGGCAAGCCACTTGCCGCTGGAAAACTTATCGTACGTTGACGACGGTGTTTAGAGGCCATTCCAGACCGACTTACTCACACATTCTTACCTGAAATTTAAAACGCCGCGTTGCAAATGAGCATCGCGGCGTTTTGGTAGCGCGACATTTATGTCGCCCGAAAAAGGCCATTTATGGCCGTAACCAAGGCGATGCCAATCACCCAGGCACATACAAAAAATCTATCTGAGGCGCTTTAACGTGTTTGCTGCGCTTTATGCACAATAGCTTGCCTGCGGCAAGGAGGTGACGGCCATAAATGGCCTTGTTCGGGCGACATAAATGTCGCGTTACCATTAGTTTTTGATCGGCAGAAATGAATATTCCTTCCCGTACCGCAACATCTGCTGTACAAAATCCAGCTCCTTCTCCACTTTCACATCGGTGATGTTGCCGGCAGCGTCTTTTACGGCTACCAGTTTTGGCTGCACAAATCCGGAATAGGCTTTTGTGGGCAATGCCGCGTAGCGGGCTTTTACCTCTGTGCCCGTGGCGGCATCTGTTTTTACGCCATATCCTTCCACCAAAGCTTTGGCGGCATTGAAATCACCTTCCGACTTGATACGCTGTATTTCCGACAACAACTGCCCGAACAGTACCCGCAATTTTGCGTAGTCCTTGATGTCGTAATAGGTTTTGCCATTGCGCACTTCTTTCACAATCACGTTGTCGGCCTTGCCTTTGTCGAAGGCCCAGGCTGCCACCAGCTGGCGGTTGCGCATATGGTCTTCCTCTATGTCGTGGCCGGGCGGCAGGCGGCGCAGCTGCTGTAGCAGGCCGTTGCGGATATAGTTGTCATACTCTGCTTTGTAGGCTTCGGCATCGGGCATCAGGCCCATTTCGATGAGCTTGGGGTCGGGCATGAAATACAGGGCTACCAGGTCGGCGCGGCCTTCTTCCAGTGTGCTGGAATAGATTTTAAGGGTCACATTGGGCTCAGCCATGCCCGGTTTAAGCTGGCCGCTGGCGTGGCCGATCACTTCGTGCAAGGCGGTGTGCATTTTCCCGCAGGCTTCGGCGTATTTGGCTGCGCGGGCTATTTCTTCTTCATCGTTGGCGAACTCGGCCGTGGCGAGGGCGCCCCCGGCTTTGCCGTATGCGTTCTCGATGTTGTTAAGGCTGATGGATTTGGAACCGAAATCTTCCCGTATCCAGTTGGAGTTGGGCAGGTTTACGCCGATGGGAGTGGTGGGCGCCGCATCGCCCGATTCCATGGCCACGTTGATGACGCGGTACGAAACCCCGGTCACCTTCTTTTTCTTGTATGCCTCCGGGATGGTCGAATTGTCTTCGAAATACTGGGCGTTTTTGCTGACAATGGCCATTTTTTCGGTTGCATCCGGGTCGTTGTACTGCACCATGGCCTCATAGTCGCCTTTGTAGCCTTTGGGGTCGTGATATACTTCAATGAACCCGTTGATGAAATCGATGGTGCTTTCGGTTTCCTGCACCCAAGCCTGGTTGTAGGCATCGAAGGTTCTCAGGTCGCCTGATTTGTAGTATTCCACCAACAGGCCGATCACTTTTTTCTGCTGTTCGTTTTCGGCGAAGGGGATAGCTTTTTCGAGGTTTTCCACGATCTTGTCGATGGCTGGGCCGTACATGCCGCCCGATTTCCAGGGTATTTCCTTGAGTTGGCCGTTTTCCTTCACTAATTTGGAGTTCAGGCCGAACATGGGCGCTTTGCTGCCGCCGGTTTTGATCATGGCTTCGTAAAATTTGTCCACTTCGTCAGCCGTAACGCCCTCGTAGAAATTCACGGCAGATGCCTGCACCACGTCTTTGGATTCGTCCTTGTTGGTGCGTTTGGCCAGCACGTTCGAGTCGAAGATCACGGGCGTGAGCCCGCTTAGAAGTTCGGCTGGGGGCATGGGCAGTGCGCTGGCGTCGCTGTTTTGCACCAGTGCGGCGAAGTATTCCTGGGAGAACTCCGGGATGATCTTGGATTCGTTGTAGTGGTGGTGGATGCCGTTGCTCATCCAAACGCGCTTGGCATACACCTCGAACGCTTTCCAGTCGGCGCCGGTTTTGTCGCCTTTGTAGGTGTTGAAAATGCCTTCCAGGGTTTTGCGCACGGCGAGGTTGTGCTTGCAATGCTGGTCGTAGATGATGTCGCGGCCGGCTAAGGCGGCTTCGCTGAGGTAGTAGATGAATGTTTTTTGGCGCAGGTCGAGCTTGTCCCAGCCGGGCAGCTCGTATTGGAGCACCTGCAAGTCGGCAAAGCTGTCGAGCAAGACCTGGTCTGATGGGGGAGTGGTGTTGGCAGCTGTGCTGTCGGGCTTTTTGTCGCCACAGGAAATGGCGCTGAACAGCAGGGCAAAGCCTAGGATATGGAAAAATTTCATCGCAAAAAAATGGTTAAGTTTGAAAATAGTTTGAACTGGATTCTCCTGTACAATTGTAAATATACTATGATTCGCCTGATTTTTGTGATTGAGTATGATTGATTCATCTGATTTTCAAATGATTACAAAGATCGGCATGCACAAAACCAAGCGGCGTGAGGTATACCTATTCGTCAGACCGCGAAAAGCGGTCAGACGATGGCTCTTGGTCTGACCGCTTTTCGCGGTCTGACCAATAAGTATAAACAAATACTGCACTTTTCCAACACTTTTTATCCTTTCGAATAATTCTGGATGACCCATGTTTCAATAAGTTTTGGCTTTGGCTCGACGGCAGGAGCAGACGCAATTTCTGCAAAATACGAAAAGATTGCCGCGAAACTCGACCCAAGAAACCTATTTCTGCTCCAACAGCGCGTTTAGCCGGCCATAAAGAGCCTTGACATCGGCATTTACCGGGAAGGCAGGGTCGCCCCAGGTGACGCGCTGCACGGCATCGCCGTCTTGCCATTCCAGGAAGGAATAGATGTTGCCTGGGTGCTCAAATTCGAGTTTGGCGAGGTCGAGCGCCGCTGCGGTTTTATAGATCGCTGCTGCTGTTTTTCGCTTGGTTTTGACCGTTTCTGTCAGGGTGTCTTGATGTTCCTGTTTGAAAACCTGCCCGTTGCTGAGCAGGGTGTAGGTGGTTTCTCTGCCTGCATAGCCGCCACCGTTGCCCCAGCGCAGTTGTTGGGGCGGCAGGTTGTCGGCGCTGAATTTTGGTTGATGTTTGCAAAAAAGCAAGAGAGCGCTGACGGCGAGCAGCGTCAGGGAAATCAGGATAATTTTCATGGGAGCGGAACAGTTTGGTGAAAAGGTATCGGTGCTACTTTCGAGCAAATATATGCCAAAGAGAGGGTTCGTGTCAAAAGGACTGACTCTGAAAACTTGGCCAAACTTTGTTTCGATTTTTGGTGTCAAACATGGGTCATCCCGAATCTTCGAAAGTATAAAAAGTTATGGAAAAGTGCAGTATTTGTTTATACTTATTGGTCAGACCGCGAAAAGCGGTCAGACCAAGAGCCATCGTCTGACCGCTTTTCGCGGTCTGACGAATAGGTGTTGACAATTTTTACCCTAAAAGGGCTACTGCGTCACGGGACATTGTAACCGACAAACAACGCAGAGGAACGGAAAATACGACCGTCAATTCATGGGTCATTTACCGGACGCGGCACTAGCGGTCTTAATCCGGCTCAAAGCCCAGCACGATGTTGAACCTTGCGTAGTCGGTAAACTTCCGGCTCGGATACAGTTCCGGCTTGTCGAAGCCGATGCCGTAGTCGAACCCGAGGGTGCCGAACATGGGCAGGAACACACGCAAGCCCATTCCCGCCGAGCGCTTTATGTCGAAGGGGTTGAACTCCCGGGCATTCCGCCAGGCATTGCCGCCCTGTGTGAAAGCCGTCACAAAAATCGTGCTTTGCGGGTTGAGGGAAATAGGGTACCGCAGCTCTATGGTATATTTGTTGAATACGCCCGCGCCGCCGGGCAATGCCGACATGATGTCGGTAGTGGCATAGCCGCGCATGCTTATGATGTCGCGGGAGTTCAGGCCGAAATTCTGGTTGTTCAGGCCGTCGCCGCCCAAGTCGAAACGCTCGAAGGGGGTGAGAGAGGTCTTGTCGGTCCAGCGGCCCAGGATACCGATTTTGGCCGATGTTTTCAGCACCAGCTTGCCCACGATCGGGGTGTACCATTCTGCGTCGATGCGCCATTTGAGGTATTCCACGTAGCGGTAAATATCTGCCACGCTGCCGTTCTCGTAAAAGCTATTTGAGCGGAACAAGGAGTAAGGCGGGGTCATGTTCATCTTCACCGACACCAGCGAGCCGCTTTTCGGGAAAATGGGGTCGTTGATGCTGTTGCGGGCCAAGGTTAGGCCGAGGCTGTAGTTGTGGAAAATACCGTCGGTCACCACACGGTTCGCGTCGTCGCGGAAGGCGAAAGAAAGGGCATTGTCGAGTTTCAGCGTCTGGATGTCGGCATCGGCGCGGAAGATAAAGTTGTCGTCGGGGAATTTCAGGCGGGTGCCGAAGCCCACGGTGCCTTGCAGTATCTCGAGCTTTTGGAAGCTGCTGGAGCCTTTGATGCCGTATGCGTAGCGGTTGTAGAAACCGGCCACAGTGAGGGAGTTGGGTCGCTTGCCGCCCATCCAGGGCTCGGTGAAAGAGGCGTTGTATGATTGGAAGCGGTCGCCCGAGGTTTGGCCGCGCAGGCTGAAGCGCTGGCCGTCGCCTTGCGGCAGGGGGTTCCAGGTTTCTTTGTTCTTGATGTTGCGCACCGAGAAGTTGTTGAACGTGACGCCCAGCGTGCCGATGACGCCGCCGCGGCTGAACTGCGAAGCCGGCTGGTAGCCTGCCGAGAGCTCTAATTGGTCGCTGGGTTTTTCTTCGAGGGTGTATTCGATATCGACGGTGCCGCGCTCGGGGTTTACCGGCGTGTTGATGTCAAGCGCTTCCGGGTTGAAGTAGCCGAGGTTGACGATCTCGCGCTGGGAGCGTATGATGTCGGAGCGGCTGAACTTGTCGCCGGGGCGGGTGAACAGCTCGCGGCGCACTACATGTTCGTTGGTGCGGTCATTGCCCTTTATCACGACCCGGTCTATGGTGGCCTGGGGGCCTTCAAAGATGCGCAGCTCCAGGTCGATGGAGTCGTTTTCGATGGCGGTTTCCACCGGATCGACGCGGAAGAAGAGGTACCCGTTGTCGAGGTAGAGCGAAGAGATGTCGCGGCCGTCCTGGCTGAACGAGAGCCGGGTATTGAGCAGTTCCTGGTTATATACCTCGCCTTTGGTGATGCCCAGCACCTGGTTCAGGTACTTGGTTTCATAGATGGTGTTTCCTTTCCAGCTGATGTTGCGGAAGTAGTAGCGCCGGCCTTCGTCGATGGTCAAGTGGATGTTGATGAAGCCTTTTTTGCCGCGCCAGATGCTGTCGGAAACAATGCGGGCATCGCGGTAGCCGACGTTGTTGTAATAGCTTTCGATCTTGGCCTTGTCTTCCTCGTATTTTTCGCGGATGAGTTTGGATTTTTTGAAAATCCGCTTTTTCACGTGGGTTTCCTTCATCTTTTTCCGCAGGGTTTTGGCTTTTACATTTTTGTTGCCTTCAAAAGTGATGCTGCGGATCTTGACTTTTTTGCCTTTGTTGATCACGAATTCGAGGCGCATGGAATTGGTCGCGCGCTCGTCGGGATAGTTGTTGATGGCCACCTTGGCATCGAGGTATCCCTTATCGATGTAGTATTGCTGCAGTTTGTAGATGAGCGTCGTTTTGACGTTTTCGGTGAGGATGGCGCCCTTTTGCAGGAATTTGTTGATCACCCCGTTCAGGTCGTCGTGCTTGCTCTTTTTCACGCCGACAAAGGAGTGCCGGGTGTAGCGGGGCAGCTCTTTCACCACTATCTCAAGGAAGATTTTGCCGCCGACGGTGCGCTCCTGGTTGATCTGCACGTCGGTGAAAAGCTTTAGGTTCCACAGCGACTGCACGGCTTTTGCGAAGGCGCTACCCGGCACCCTGATCTTGTCGCCGACGCGGAAGCCCGCGATCGCAACGAGGGTGTTGGCATCGGCGTATTGTGCGCCTGTGACACGGACCCCGCCGATTTCAAACTCGGTGGGCTTGTCGTAAGAGATCACGGGAAGCAGCGTGTCGCGGGTGTCTTGGGCATTTGTTGCGAAAGGCAGCAAGCCGAGGAGCAACAAACATAGGATATTTACTTTCATTTTTTTGTGTCGCTATTAAACCCGGGTTTGGGCGGATTTGAAGGATCGATGGATGTATATTATGATTCGCCTGTTTTTTGTGATTGCGTATGATTGATTCAACTGATGTTCAATTGATTACAAAGATCGGCATGCACAAAACTAAGCGGCGTGAGGTATATAAGGTTGATTTTAAAGGGCTTTCATTCGGTGGTTTTCGCAAACCCCTTTGGGTTGGGCAAAGTTGGGTGCTATGGCTGGGGTCTATGGTTTTTCAGTGCCCCTGGCAATACCGATCATCTCTTGCAAGTTGGGGCAGTCGTCGAACATATCGCTGACAGACAGGTATGTGCTGCGCAGTTTTTCCAGCACCCATTTTTCGATGTATTCGGCTTTCTTCTGTTCGAGCGCAGCCGATTGGATTTTTCCATAGTCTTGTTTGAGGTCGGCCTGGTGGGGCTTGCTGCGGCTCACGAGCTGCACGAGGCGCATATAAACGGTGCCGTCAGGGCCTTTGAATTGGAATGGCTCCGCGATGTCGCCTTCTTTTATGCCGTCGATGGCAAAGAAAACATTGGTTTCCAGGTCGGTCACTTCGAAGAAAGTGTTGCCGGAACGCGGGTTGGCCACACGGCCGTCGTTGTTGTAGCTCTGTTGGTTTTTGTCGCCGTATTTTTTCACGGCAAAACTGAAGGAGAGCTTGTTGTCGAGGATTTCCTGTCGTACGGAATCCATCTTGGCTTTCGCGCGCTCGAGGTCTTTGTCCGAAATTTCGGGTTTGATGAGGATGTGCCGGCAGTGGATGAGGTTGCCCCGGCGCTCGATCAATTGGATGATATGGTAGCCGAACTCGGTTTCGGTGACCGGGCTGAGCTGGTCGGGGTCGAGCTTGTAGGCCATGGCTTCGAACTCTGGCACAAAGGTGCCGCGTTTCACAAAGCCCAGGTCGCCGCCTTGCGGGCCGCTGCCGGGGTCGTCGCTGAATTTTTTTGCCAGCGTAGCAAAGTCTTCTCCCGCTTCTATCCTTTTCCGCAAGTCTTGGGCCCGGGCCAGGGCGCTGGCTTTTTCGGCGGGGTCCACCTCGGGTTTGTACACGATTTCCCGTATTTCGACTTCTGCGTTGAAGTAAGGCAGGGAGTCTTTGGGTATGTTTTTGAAAAAGGCTTTCACCTCGGAGGGGGTGATGGTCGCTTTTTGGGTGATTTGCCCCTGCATGCGTTCTGCGAGCAGTTGGCTGCGCATATCGTTCCGCGTTTGGGATTTGATCTGTTCGATGGTTTGGCCGTAAAATTCTTCGATGGCTTTGGGGTCTTGGTTGAAGTACAGCATGAGGCGGTCGATTCGGGCGTTGAGCTGGTTTTCCACCTCTTCGTCTTTCACTTCTACGGAGTCGAGTTTTGCCTGGTTCACCAGCAGTTTCTGCACCACGAGGTTTTGCAGCGACACGCACTGGAACTCGGGCCCAAGTTTGGGGTCTTGCTGTTTGGCGTAGTTAAACTGCTCCTGCACTTCGCTCAGCAGGATTATCTCGCCGCCGATGGTTGCCACCACCCTGTCGATGACGGCCTTTTCGTTTTGTGCCATCGAAAGGGAGGGCAGTAGCAGGGAGAAAAGGGCAATTCGAATGGTATGTTTCATCAAAGGATTTAATGTGATAATTTGATAATTCGATAAATTGATAATTGGGGTTGCGCTCGGCATTATCAAATTATCGAATTATCGAATTATCGAATTATTATGTTTTCGCGTTTCAGTTCTCTTTGGTAGAGGTCTTCTTTCCAGCGTTCGAGGAGGTCTTGTTTCCGTTTGTGCAGGATGATCCGCCGGGCTTGCAGCTTTACGTAGTCGAATGGCGCGGTGCTTTTGCCCTGGGCTGTCTCGAGTACCCGGTAATAGTATCGGAAGTCGCCGTCTTTGAGGGTGCCTTCCCGCCGGGAGCCGATGTTGTCGGAAGTTAACGTGCCTTTGGGCAAAAGCGCGGCTATCTCTTCCAATTTATACCATTTGTTGCGGTCGAGCAGTGCCATCACGGCTTTTTGTTCGGCCAGGGCTTTGAGCTTTGCCTCGTCGGCAGGGTTCCGGCTGTTCCAGAGCTTGTTGAAATTGTTGTCGGGCTCGTTGCCGGGCAGTTTCAGGAGCAGGCATTTCAGGATCATGCTCTCCAGTTGGAATTGATCTTTGTTGTTTTCATAGTAGGCCTGCAATTCCGGCTCGGAGACGATGCTGTCTAATTTTTCGGCAATGAGCTGCTCTTCAAAGTTGTAGCGCACCAAGCTTGCGCGGTAGTTGCGCACCAGTTCGTCAATGTCCAGGTCTTTGGGAATATTGCGCTCGGCCTCGTACATGAGCAGTTGTTCGCGTGCCCAGCGCTGCACGTAAGCGGCCACCATGAGCGCGCTGTCTTCTTTCGGCACGCCCTCTGGCACCACGCCTTCCAGTGCCGAGAGGTACAGGCTTTTGTTGTACACCTTGGCCAGCAGCTTGTCGTCGGCCTTGGTATCGGCGTTCCCGCAGCTCCAAAGGGCCAGGGCAGCGGCAACGATCAGGCTAAAGCAGATTTTTTTCATGGCATTGGCATTGAGAAGTTTCTCAAAGGCGCGCAAAGTTACGCGAATCAGGGAGAAAAGGAACTATCGCTGCCACGGCGAAGCAGGCACAGCAAAAGTTTTCGGGCATCGTAAGGAACAAGGAGGGCGGCGTATCACACAAACGAAAAAGGAGCCACAAACTTCCGTTTGCAACTCCATGATTTTCAACGTGGGCACAGAAGGACTCGAACCTCCGACTTGCTGCTTGTAAGGCAGCCACTCTGAACCAACTGAGTTATGCGCCCTGAGAATAAGTGCTTTGGACTGGCTGGGAATGCCCCTTTCGTCGTAAGCGGCGGCAAATGTACATGGGGGAAGCCGGGATTTCCAAATGTTTTGGGAAATAATTTTCATACTGAACAATCAGGCTACCCCAAAGGCTTCCGCCACTCAGGGCAAACATTATGCCGGGTTACATTTTTGTATCCAAAACGCTCTTATCCGATGTAAGCCAGTTTTTATACTATGGTTCGCCTGGTTATTGTGATTGAGTATGATTGATTCAACTGATGTTCAATTGATTGCAAAGATCGCCATGCACAAAACCAAGCGGCGTGAGGTGTGCGACGAAATTGGGAATTGACGATAAAAACGGGCAATAAACAAACTAAAGGATAATGCCAACCAAACAACCGCCCTGCCTTAATTCCTGCGCCCCGCTCCCAACCTGACACACGGGAAACACTAATTGCCCCGACACCTGCTTGCCATCGCAAGCCTGGTATCCCCATGCCTTTCGGTCACTGACGAAACCAATTTTTTCATTCATTAAAACTTACTATTATGAAAAATGCACTCAATTTCAGCGGCCTGTTATGCATCGTTGCCATCTTGCTCGGCAGCGCCACATCGGGCTTCACCGCTTCGGCAAAACCCGGCACTCCCTCGTCCTGCTCCAGCCCTACGGTTGCCGTTACAGGGCAAACAGCCAACAGCGTTTCGTTTTCCTGGGGCGCGGTGTCGGGCGCCACGGGCTACAAGGTGTGGTATGTTCGGCTCAACGACAACACCACCAGCGAGCAGTTTTCCACCGGAAACACACACTTCAGTTTTTCCGGGCTGGCATCTGGCACTTACAACTTCTATTTCGTCACGGAATGTGAGGCCGGGACTTCCGAAGCCTCCATCATCATTGAGTTGATGATCTAGGCTTTGGCATCGCCGTCGCCCGGCGCCTGAGCGTCCCGGGCGGCGGCTGCCTTTTCCAACAGCCAGGCGCGGAAAGACAATTCTGGGGTGTTTTTGATATCCGAATAAATTTTGTCGGGGTCTTCTGTCCCTTTAGCCAACCTTTTGACAATGCCCACAAATTTCGAGCTGGCATCCATTACTTTTTTTTGCGCGTTCCGATTGCGACGGATGTAATTTGCCAGGGCATCACAAAGGCTAATGATAAATGCCGGCGGCTGCCCTCCCTCATAATGACTCATGATGATCAGCGACTTGGCGCGCAACGCATAGGGCGGGTCAGAAAAGTCCACGTGCATCAGCTTGTCGAGGGTTGTGCCGAACTGTTTGCTGTCGAACGCGACAATGGCTTCCGACAGCAACAAGGCATCGGCCCGGATGTCGGCAGGCAGGAAGTCAGCGTGTTTTTCAATGAAACCTTTAGCCCACTCCAAGTCCTTGACCATACAGGCAGCGCCTACTATATTGTTGAACTGGGTGGCCGACATCAAGCCTGATTTTGTGAATATGTTGTATTTCAACCCGAACTTGTTCAAATGGTGCGCCTTCTCCCAAAATTCCAGTCGGCCCTCCCTGATTTGAATGGAAGCGTAATTCTGCAAGTAGGAAAAGATGACGTAGAGCTCATCCGCGTCGATGGCATCCGCGTTTTTGAACAACAAGGCCTCCACCTCGGCGTACTTGTTGCCCATTTTTGGGCTGGTCAGCAACAGGTAGGCTTCGCTGTACAGGTTGATCAGCAAGTGTGTCTTTGGGTCTGTTTCGGGCGAAACAGCCTTAGGGGCGGTAGAATCCTCCTGACCGAGGAACACGTTGTTCGCGTTGGCCAGCTCGCAGGCGAGTTTGTGCTTGAGCAGGGTATAGAACAGGTCCAGGCTTTGCTTGCATTGGTGCAGGATTTCGACGTTCGATTGCGCCACGTTCAGGCTGGGGTGGTAATAATACAGATAGTCGGCGAGGACGTGCTTCAACAGGGCGAGGGTACTGTCGTGGGCAGTATTTTTTATCCCGTCGCGCATTTCGGTGGCGGCCTTTTCGAATTCGGTCTCCAAGCCGCGCTCCAATAAGGCGGAGCTCCATAAATACTGGGCTGCCAGAGGGTTTTTCGACAGGTTTTTTTGGATGAGGAAGTCTTTTACCGCGAGGTACAGGTCGGAAAGCGTGTTCAGCAGCTTGTTGCGGTTGTGCTCATGGGCGTCGATGGGCTCCCCGAAGATTTTTTGGTACGCATGGGCTATCTCCAGCTTTTTGGCGTCGCGGTACAAAGGGTGGAACTTCCGGATGTATCCGAACACTTTGACCGGCAGTTCTTCTGGCTTGTGCAGACGGCTGAGCTGTTTGTAAAATGCCGCCGTCTCTTCCCGTTTCATCGTGCGCAGCAGGTTGAACAGTTTTAGGTTTTCCATGAAAGTTGAAAATATTTGACGGGGAAAAGTACGTCAAATTAAAAAACCTTCCACCACCTCCAACAGCGCCCCCGGCTTGTCGGCATGCACCCAATGCCCAGCCCCCTCAATCGTCACGATCTCCGCCTGCGGGAACAGCGACTTGATCAAAGGCTCGTCCGATGGCTTGATGTAGTTGGAATCCCCTCCGCGAACGAACAGGGCGGGCTTGTAGAACGGCGCCCCCGAAACAGGCGCCAGGATATCCTGGAAATGCTCCCACAGCACGGGCAAGTTCATTTTCCAGGTATAGCCCCCCTGTTCGGCCCGGGTGATGTTTTTCAACAAAAACTGCCGGGTACCGGCCTCGGCAATGTGTTCGGAGAGGTAAGCCTCCGCCGCTTTCCGGGAGGCAATGCCGGGCAGGTTCATGTCGAGCAAAGCCTGGAAAATATAGGAATGGTTGTCTTGGGCCTGGCCGGGCGCCATATCGACCACGACGAGGCGCTCCACCATGTCGGGGTGGGAAAGGGCGAGCTGCATGGCCACCTTGCCGCCCATGCTGTGGCCGATGAGGCGGGCCGAAAACATCCAATGGCTTTCCATAAACGCCCGTAGGTCTTCGGCCATCTCGGGGTAGGTATGGGTGGGCAAATGGGGCGAGCGGCCGTGGTTGCGCAGGTCGGGGGTGACGGCCAGGAAATGCTCCGACAGCTTTTTGGCGATGGTCTGCCAGTTGTCGGAAAAGCCGAACAGGCCGTGGAGGATGATAACGGGGTCGCCGGCGCCGAATTCTCGAGAATAAAGTTCCATAACAGGCTTGCAAAGGTAGGGGCATCCCGTCAAAGGTGGCGGGGCAAATTGTGGCGAATCAGCGGGCGGTACCAGGTCAAGCATTCATTTTCGCTCGTTCTCAGCCGGTGCTTGAGGCTTTAAAACACCCATTTGGCTAATTTGGGGGCGGTTTCGGCAAAAAGGGGCTAATTTTGCCCCCATTCCAAAACTTAAATATTTGCTTCTTAGCACAATGGATCGCAAAACGCTTATCATATTGACAGCACTGTTAGTGGCAGGAACCGCTGTTTGGTTTTTCTCCTCGAAAAAAGACGCCGGCTCAAACCCGTTCGACAACCCCGCCTACCAACAAGACCCCGAGCTTGCAGCCTTGAATGCGCTGCTGGAAAAGTACCCGGGCAACGACAGCTTGCTGTACCTCCGCGCCCAGGCATACTACAATTTGGAGGCTTTCGATGAAGCGCTGCTCGACCTGAACGCGGCGATGAAGCGCGACTCCATGCAGCCAGCCTACTACCACTTGCTGGCCGACGTGCTGCTCGATTATGGCCGCCCCAACGACTCCAGGCGCGCCATCGAGGTGCTCAAGCTCGCCACCCGGCGCTTTCCAGGCCGCGTCCCCACCTTGTTGAAATTGAGCGAGTTCCAACTCATTGTCAGGCAACACGGAGACGCGCTGGCCACCCTCGACCAGATACTCCAACGCGACCCGCAAAACGCCGAAGCCTTCTATATGGCAGGCCGCGTCGCGCTCGACAAAGGCGATACTACCTCCGCCCTGGCCTCGCTGCAAAAATCGGTCAAAATCGACTCCGACAACGGCGATGCGTGGATGTTCCTGGGGCGCATTTACAGCAACCGCAACAACCCCACCGCCATCCAGTGCTTCGACAACGCTTTGCGACTCGACTCGACTGATCTCGAAGCCAGGGAGTTCAAGGGCGCGTTTTACAAAAGGCGGGGCGAATTCGAAACTGCATTCAAGATTTACCGCGACATCATCGTCCGCAACCCTGACTACCCCAACGCCTATTTCGACATGGGTATGATGTACCTCGAAATGGATTCTTTGTCGAAAGCATATGCCAGCTTCGACATCGCCACCAAAACCGACCCATTATTTGTCATGGCCTACTACTGGAGGGGCGTTGTTGCCGAACAGCAGGGCAATCTCGCCGCAGCACTCGCCGACTACAAACAGGCTTACGGGATGTCGCCGGGGTATAAGGAAGCAAAGGAGGCGAAGGAGCGGTTGGAGAGGAAATAAAGAGGTTTCAGGTTTCAAGGTTTCAGGGTTACAGTATTTATTTGAAATTTTAATTTTGGTTTCAAAGCAGCCAGAAACCATCAGTATTGAAATGCTGGAGCAACAAAATTGGCAATATTGACACCTTAGGTAATATACCTCGCGCCGTTGGCTATTGGCTGTTAACTGTTAGCTTATTCACAGTCAATCAAATGTTTACGATATTGGCCATGCACAAAACCTGGCGGCGCGAGGTGTCAATAATTGATTGCCTGGTCAAAAACACCAAGCTCCCAACCAATAATGTGAACCTGAAACCTGAAACCCTTTTTTCAAATGCGTTTCTTCTTTTCTGCGTTTTTCCTGATTTCCGGCATGTATGGCGATGCCCAAAACCTCGTGTTCAACCCTTCGTTCGAAGAATTGAAGCCCCGCGCCATTATCGTAGCCTGCGAGTTCATGCAGTATTCCACCTATTTCGACGAAAAAGTCAGGTTTTGGACTACCTCCAGGGATATGACCCCCGATCTGCTCAGGGCTGCTGAAAATTGCCCTTGGTTACCGCAGGCGCACACAGGCGAGCAATGCCTGGGCATCATCAACTACCTCCCTGCCAACGACATCGGCGAGCGGGAGGATTACCGCGAAACGGTTCGCGGCAGGCTCCGGCAGCCCTTGAAGCCGGGAGAGCGGTACAAGGTGGAGTGCTGGGTGCGGGAAGAGGACAATATCATACGGGAGCACCTGGCCAAGGTCTATTTGCCAAGCACTCCGGTTGTCCCTGCCAAAGCGGGCAATTTGGGCTTCTATTTTTACGTGAGGAACCCCTTGTACGCCCCGGTGCCTCAAGTGAACTTTACGGATGTTATCGAAACCAATGGCGCTTGGGTGAAGCTTTCCGCAGAATTTGTGCCCGACGAGCCGTTCGAGTATTTCATCATGGGCAATTTTTTTCCCTTTCGGCTCACGGCCACGAACTTGTCGGCGGAACAAAACAGGGATGTGGAGCTCAAAAACGGCAAGATTCCGTACAGCATCGACAAGGTGAAACGGGCTGCTTACCTCTGCATCGACGACATATCGGTGGAGCTGGCAGCCGGGCCGCCCAACCTGGAGCGCTCGCTTTTGGTGGAGCGGAAATTTACGTTCAGCGCGGCTGTATTGTTTGACACGGGCAAATCCGAGCTGCGCAAGGAAGCAGGGCCGGAACTGGACTCACTGATCCATTTTCTCCAAAAATACCCCGAAATGCGCATCGGCATCAGCGGCCATACCGACGATGTGGGCAGCGACGAATCCAATCAGGAACTGTCAGACCGCCGGGCTCGGGCTGTGCAACAATACCTCGTAGAGCACGGCATCGCCGCAACGCGCCTGCGCTACAAAGGCTTCGGGGAAAGCAAGCCCGTGGCCAGCAACCTGACCGAAGCTGGCAGGCAGGCCAACCGCCGTGTGGAATGCGTGGTGCTGAAATCGGAATAGCTCAAAAGCGCAGGAGCACCAGCTTCAGTTTGTTCCGGAACTCGGAAGGGACGAGGCACTCCGAGGCGTTCAACTGCAGGGCATCGCGGAAGCGCAGGCGCAAGCCCTGGTTTTGGGTGTTCAGGATGCCATTCCTGTCGAACTCGCCCACCGGGGAAAGCACGTATTCGGAGCAGGTGTTCTCGTATTTTATCTCGTCGTTGAACAAAAAGCGAAGGTGCTCGGCGTTTTTCACCAGAAAGTAGGAAGAAAACGTGCCGTCATCGTCTTGCGAGTACTGCTTTTTGTGCAGGGCTGTCTTCCATTGCGGCTTGCCGTCGGGCGAAAAAGCGATGGCGTACATGTCGTCAAAGTAATAATCGACGATCATGCGCATGCCGTCGCGGAAAAAACCGCGCCCTGCCGCCGAGCCCCTTTGCACCTCATGGTTGCGCTCGGCGATGACCAAAGCGCCGCCGTCTTGGCGCAGCACTAATTGGCGCAGTTCGCTGTCGGTGATCCCCCTGGAGTTGTCTTCCACGTCGCGCTGGCGCAGAACGGACAAAAATTTCTCGTCAAATGCTTCGTAATGGACTACCTGGCTTGTTTTGTTGTTCAGGTCCTGGCTGACAAAAAACGTCCCGTTTGCCCGGTTGCGGTTCTTTTCGCCCCATAGCCCAACGCCGGTAAGGCGCTTGTTGCGGTTGTCTAATTCAAATTTGGAATCGAGGGTCAGGTATTCTTTCAGCGGGATAATGCTGACATCGTCGCCAACGGCGTTGATGTGCAGGACATGAAAGTAATGGTTGTCGCTTTTGGAGCGGCGGTTGTTCTTTTCTGTGATGTAGTACAGGTCGCCTGTATTGCTCAGCACCATCTGGTTCGGTTCTGGCTCAAAGCGGTCTGCCGGGTCGAGGCCGATCACCTTGTCCCAAAGCACCTGCATTTTGTCCAGCCTAAAACAGGTAAGCTCTATTTTTTCCCGCTCGGCCGCATTATAAACGATGATGCAGTTGCGGTCGTCGCTTTGCACGATTTCTAAGGAAAGCGGGGTGAAGATCCGCTCGCCATAAGCCTTCACGGTCATGCTGTCGATCAGGTTGGCGCCGGGGTCGTACTTGTGCACGCGGAGGAAATTGAGCCCGCGCCGCCGCAGCTTGTGCACCACGGTAAAATCGTTGCGCCCGGGTATGACCGCAACGATCTGGATGCCCCGCCGGTCGAGGTCGTCGAGCTCGCGGCTCCAGGAAAGCTGCATCTGGTTGTCGTAGGCCTGCACTTCAAATTGGTTGAATTTGTCGCGAAACAACAATATTCGGTCGCGCAACTTGCCAATCAGCTCGTAGCCGTAATCGTTGCGGATGCTGAGCGGCTCAGAGATGGTGGCGGTTTGGGCGCTCAGGAAGCTGCAGCACAAGGCGAGGAAAAAACAGAGTGTTGACGGTTTGCCCGCCACAGCTTTTGCAGATGAGCATGCCAGGTTCATTGTCAAATGAGTAGAGTTGCGTTCCATTCCTTAATTACAATTGGTTCCATTTCTTTGTTGCATTTGATTGGGGGATTTTGCCGGAGATATTGCATAAACGAAGCAGTGCCTGCCAATAGTGCTGGGAAACAAATATACAGCCCAAGCGCCTTTCGTTCGGCACTTCAAAATATTAAGCATAGATGACTTGACCTTCACTCGCCCAGAAAACCATATTTTCGCCCTATGAAAATCCTCATCATCAACGGCCCCAACCTCAACCTTTTGGGCAAGCGCGAGCCGGAAATATATGGCCACAAAACGTTTGAGGCATATTTCGCGGAATTGCAGGAAATGTTCCCGGAGCTTAGCCTGACGTATTTTCAAAGCAACCACGAAGGCGCCCTGATCGACAAGCTCCACGAATCCGGCTTTTCTGTTGACGGTATCGTGCTGAACGCGGGCGCATACACCCACACCTCCATTGCCCTGGCCGATGCCGTTGCGGCCATCAAAGCGCCCGTGATAGAGGTGCATATCAGTAACATACATGCGCGGGAGGCGTTCAGGCATCAGTCGTTTGTCGCCGAAAAGTGTGCCGGGAGCATCGTCGGCTTGGGCCTCGACGGGTATCGGCTGGCGTTGAACCATTTTGCCAACGCTGTGTATTAAATACCATAAAACAAAAGACACCGTGAATTATTGGCTTGTAAAATCAGAACCCGACGTTTATAGCTTCGACCAACTGACAAAAGATGGCCGCACCCGCTGGGACGGTGTGCGCAACTACCAGGCCCGTAACAACCTCCGCGCCATGCAGCAGGGCGATATATGCCTGTACTACCACTCCAACATCGGCTTAGAGGTGGTGGGCATCGCTCGGGTGGCGAAAGAGCATTTCCCTGACCCTACTGCTGAGAAGGGCGACTGGTCGGCGGTGGAGCTGGAGCCCGTCAAGCTATTCGCACGCCCGGTGCCGCTCTCGGAAATCAAGGCAAACCCCGGCTTGCAGGATCTTTTGCTCGTTCGGAACGGACGTTTGTCGGTAATGCCCGTCACTTCTGCCGAATTTTCCACCCTGCTTGCCCTTGGCGGCACCGAACTTTGAGCCCATGATGTACCGATATTCTTCTCACGGGGGTTCTATGGGGCGTGTGCCAGGCGGCGGCTTAGGCTGTTTGCTGGGCTTGGCCCTGCTCATCTTTGGTGCGTATTATGCCATAAAAGGCTTGTACTACGTGCTGTACTGGGCAGCCCCGGCTTTGGTGGTGCTTACCCTCATCATCAATTGGCGGGTGATCCCCGATACCTTGAAAAACTGGCTCAAGACCTTAGAGACCAACCCGGTCAGCGGACTTGTCTTGGCGGCTTTCGCGGTGCTGGCGTTCCCTTTTTTTACCCTCTGGCTTTTCCTGAAAGCGCTGGGCTACCGGAAGCTGGAAAAAATGAAACGGGAATACGGCAGCTATGAGCCACCCAAGGACGAGTTCGTGGATTTTGAGGAAATTGAAAGCAGCCCCTTGGGCAAGGCGCCAGAACCCGAGATACTGGATGCGCCCGAAAAAAAGGAAACCCCAAAAGCCAAAAAAGAGGAGAACCCTTACGACGGGTTTTTTGGTGCACAATAGCCAAAGCAAAATGGTTGTGAAAATCGAATGCCTGCAATCCATTAAAAATCAACCCTTCAGTATCCATCAATCCTTCAAATCCACCCAAATCCGGGTATAAGTTCCAGAATTCTCCCGTTCTTTGGCTTCGATACAGCCAATATCCCTTGAAAAAATACATTTTCCTCCCGATCCTCCTGCTTTTTGCTTTCAGCGCGCTGCAAGGCCAGCACCCCGACGACATTGAGCGAAATACCGAGGAGGTGGACAACACCCTGGAACGGGCTAAGCAGGCGGATGGGGATACCGAAAAAGAAGCGCTGGCCACACAAAGCCTTTCCCTGGCGCGAAGCTTGCGGTACGACGGCGGTATTGTCAGGGCTTCGGTCATGCTGGGCGAAATTTATGCCCGCACCGGTAAAACATCGGAGGCGCTTCAACACTATTTGGAAGCAGAAGCTAAAGTGGAGGCTTCGGGAAACAAAGCCGCTTTGCTGGGCATCCGCGCCGCACTGGGCGATATCTTTTTTCGGGAAAAACTGTACAGCACCGCCCGCCGCTACTACGACGAAGTGCTGCGCCAGAAGCCCCTGGACTACATAACCAGGGAAAAAGCCGCCGATGCCAGCCTGTACGACATGCGATTCGACAGTGCCGAGATATTTTACAAAAGCCTGATAATCAAGTACAAAGCTGAGGGAAATTACCCTCGATTGGTAAAGATTTACCAAAAGCTCGCCCGCGCATACGACGAAAACGGCGATGCGGGCAAAAGCCTGTACTATTACCTGCCCATTCAAGACATCATCGAAAAATCGGGCACTACACAGGAACAGTCGCTGCTGTACAACAACCTGGGCCGGCAATATGCAGCCCTGAAGGATTATCAAAAAGCCCTCGAATATTTCCGGAAAAGCGAGCTGCAATGCAAGTTCATCCCCTGCGATTACCCGGAAGTGCTGTGGGCCAACATCGGCATCGCGCTGCACAACACGGGCAATTCAAAAGAAGGCATCAACTACCTGCTCAAAGCCCGGGCCTTGCTCGCCGGCCGAAAAGATATTGTCGCCTTGGCCAACCTCGAACACTTGCTCGCAAGCGTCTATTTCAGCAACAAAGACCTGTATAACGCCCTGTCGCACAACGAATCCGCCATAAAATTTGCCATAGAAAGCAAACAAGCACGGATACTGGAAAAAGCCTACGAAACCGCCGCCGATATATACCACGACCTCTACGATTTTGAGAAGGCTTTTGAAAATTACAAAGCCTATTTGAATATCCGGAATGCCATACAGAAGGAGGAAAACGACAAGGTGGAGCGCCTCAACCAACAACGCGCCCTGCTCTCGGAGGCGGAAGGGCAGATCAGGTTCCTCATTGCCCGCCAGAACTTCAAAGACCTGGAGCTGTCGCAGGTGCAGTTTGAGCGGGAACGGCTCGAGTTGATGAACAAGAACCTGGAGCTTGAGGCCCGCCGGAAGGAGGATGAACTGCGCCTGCTCGAAGCTGAAAAGACGGCAGACCAGGCGAAACTGCGGGAACAAACCTTGGAAGCATTGCGGATCCGGCAGGAACTGCGCTTGGCTGCACAAAACCTCGATGCCGAGAAACAAGCCCGCCTGATCACCGAGCTCAAGCAGAAAGAAGCCATCGAGCGGGCCCAGAACAACGCCGACAGCACCCGCAGGGCCCAGGAACTGTTCCGCGTACAGCAAGAAAAGGGATTTCAGCAGCAGCGCGAAGCAAACTTCCGCGCTTTTGTAAAATGGCTGGGCGGCTTGCTCACCGTCATCCTCGCCATGCTCGGCGTGGGCCTGTGGCTGGCGCGGCGGGCCAGCCGCCGCCTGAAAACCCAAAACCTGAAAATCCAGAACCAGAACTTGCTGATCGAGGAGGAGCGCCGAAAAAGCGACTCCCTTCTGCTCAATATCTTGCCGGAAGAAACAGCCGAGGAGCTCAAAGTCAGCGGCCAGGCCACCCCCCGGCACTACGATTCCGCTACCGTGCTTTTCACCGATTTTATCGATTTTACCAAGCTTTCCAGCGAGCTGAGCCCGGTTGAGCTGATCGATGAGCTCAACGTCTGCTTTTTAGCCTTCGACGAAATCTGCGAGCGCCATGGACTGGAAAAGATCAAGACCATCGGGGATGCCTACATGTGCGCGGGCGGGCTGCCCGTGCCGAACGAAACCCACCCAACCGACGCGGTGGAAGCAGCAATGGAAATGGTGCAATGGCTGTCGGCAAGAAAGCAGCGCAACCCGAAAGCGCTGCTCAATGCCATGCGCGTGGGCATACATACCGGGCCTGTGGTGGCAGGGGTGGTGGGGAAGAACAAATTCGCCTACGATATCTGGGGCGATGCCGTGAACCTCGCGGCAAGGCTGGAAGCTCACGGCGAATCCGGCCAGATCAATGTGTCGGCCGCGACTGCCGAGGCCATCAGGCACCGCTACCAAACAAAATACCGGGGCGCCATCCCTGTGCACAACAAGGGCATGGTCGATATGTATTTCGTGGTGAAAAAGCCCGACTAAAGCAGCAATACCCTTACATACTGCAGCGCATTTTCCGTCCGCACCTGGAGCATGTACATCCCGGGTGGAAGGTGGCTGAAATCAAATGTGTTTTGCAAGGCGCCGTTTTGGAAGCCTGCCGTTTCGCTGTGTACTTTTTGCCCTGCCGGACTGAAAAGCGCGAATTGAATGGAGGCTTGCGGCGGGCCTTGCAAATCGATGTTCAGCAGGCCATGGCTGGGGTTGGGCGACAGTTGGAAGCTGGTGAACGGACTTTGCTCCTCGGCGCCGCTGGTTGCCGACACCACCTGTGTGAAGGTTGCCGTCCCGCAATCGTTGGTCGCGGTGAGCACCACAGTATAAACGCCCGGGATGCTGTAGGTATGGGTCGGATTTACCTGGATGCTGGTTGTCCCGTCGCCAAAGTTCCATAGATAAGTGTCGGCTTCGGCAGAGGTGTTGGTGAACGCATAGCTGAGGTTGTTATGGGTAAAGGTGAACCCGGCAGTCAAATAATTGACCGCCAGCACTTCCGAAACGGCGGTACAGCCTGCGGCATCGGTCACTACGATGTAATAGTTGCCGGAACTGTTGGGCGTAAACTCCTGGGTGTTGCTGTTGGGGATGGGGGCGCCGTTGAGGTACCATTCGTAGTGCAAGCCAGGGGTCAGCGCCGGCCCATCTTCGGGGTCGATGGCATAGAGCACACAGTTTTCGTAGAGCGCGTCCACGGCCAGTTCGGGTGTGAGGACCAAATAGTCTTTAGAGCCCAAAACTATCGGGTTGTCCGGGTACGAAATGGCGAAGGTTATCCTGCCGGGCTGGTATTCCACCAGGTCGGGCACAGATGCCAATATGGTTGTGTCGTTGATGGCGTTTGCCTGGAAAAATGCATTGCCAAGCTCAAATGCCTGGTATGCGAACAGGTTGGGAATGCCGGCGGCGGGGTTTTCACTGAACCCGACAGCGGTGAAAAGTCCGGGCAATGGGCTGTGGCTGATGATGTTTGACAAAAATTGTGTTTGCGGCACCTCCGCCACAGCGGTGTCGAGCGCCTGGCCATCGTTGTTCAGCAAGACAAAGACAGGATCCAGCCCTGTGCTGTCGCCGGCTGCGTTTCCGCAAAGCAGGATGTTTCCGGAAACCGGGTTTTGGCCCGCGCCACCGCTTTGGGTGACGCCATTGGCGGCCAGGAAGATTTTTTCGTATTGGTAGTGCCATTGCACTGCGCCGTTGTCGTCCACTTTTTTGGCGATCAAGCGGTTGGTCAAGGGCGCCGCCGGATTGAAAACATTGCCCAAAAAACTGCTGCCGGCAATCAGGAAATAGTCGTCGGCCAGGGGGATTATTTTCGCGCCCAGATCGACGCCGTGGTTGAACACTACCGGTGGAGCTGTCGGCTGCAGGGTGACGGGGCTGACCCGTTGAAAGAACAGGTCGTAAAAATCGACTGAAAAACCAACGACATTGCCCACCAGCAGCAGGTGCCCTGTTTTACTCAGGGTTATCCCGGTGGCCGTCGCCCCTTTGTTTAAAATTTGGAAATGGCTGGAGGCGATCTCCACCAGGTTTGCGTCGGTTTTCAATACCAGCACCTCTTCGAGCGTATCGGTTCCTGTGTCAAAAAACGCGGAGCCTACCGCTACGATGCTCCCGTCGGCCAATTCCACGGCAGACCAAAAACTGGTGCGGCCCAATGGGAAGTTCTTTTCAATTTGGGCGATAACGGCGCCGGAGCAATCCGTTTTGTACAGAGAGCCGTTGGGGCTCTTGGAGCCGCAGGAGATAAAACTGCCATCCTGAGAGAAGAGCAGGTCTGTGCAGATGTCGTTGACAAAAGGAGTGCCTATTTGGGCAAAAGATGTGGCGCCAAAGCACAGTAGGAGGGCAAGAGTCAGTGTTTTCATATCGAATAGTTTTAAGACAAAGTTATCGACTTTTTTTCACATTGAGCATACTGATAACGCCAACCGAAGTAAACGACCCATTCGTCGGAAACGGCGATTTTCCAAGGCTGCTCAGCCATTTGTGCTCTACATGAATCCGGCATGCTTTCGGGCCGATGCGCAGGAAAACACTGGGCTCTACGAAATAGAGGTTTTGGGAGAGGGCATCGTATTGGCGGCTAAAGGCTTCGGCGCTTTTCAGGTTGTAGCGCAAAAACGAGCCCTTAGCAGCAACGCCAAGCTCCACCCAGCCACTGCTGTAGGCTGCCGAGGGGAGCAAAAAGAGCTTGAAGAACGACGCCTCGTGCTTGCCATAAGCCTCGGCGTTGCCCGTGCGCGTCAGGTGGCCTTCAAATTGGTTTTGGGCCAGGCCCATGCCGCCATAAAAACCTGTTTTCAGATTATTTTTCCGGCGGTATTTGCCGATGGCAACTTCTCCATCGTAGTATTGGTAGCTATGGACGATGGTTTTGCGCAGCTTTTGGTAGTCGTTTATGGTCTCCACCTTGTTAATAGCGTGCCAGCTTCCCTGTATCCAGTGGTTCCAGGTAATGGGGATTCCAAACCAATATTCAGTGGAATAGACATCCTGCGTCAGGTTCCAGCTTTCAATGTACGGATGGTATTCCGCTCGGTCTTTCCCCACCGTAAAGTTTGCAATAAGCCCGAGGTCGTCGCGCAGGGCGTATCCGGCATTCACGGAGTAGGTTTGGGTTTTAGAAATGGTTTGGAAGGTGGTGCCGCCTTTCACTTTGTTGGGGTCGCCTTCCGGGTTGGAGTCGTTGTTGGTGTTTTTCCCACTGTCGGTCATGCTGACGGCAAGGGAAGCGTCGCCTTTTTTCTCAAACATGGGGAGGTTGGCAGCGCCGGGCGTGTACATGGCTGCGGGCAAGTTTACCCGGTGCTCGTGGGTAACGGTGACTTGCTTGGAGTCGATGAGCGTGCTGTTGACGGCACAGCTTTGGAGCAACAACGTGGCTGCGAAGAAAGAACAGGCAGAAATCAAAAATTGGGCTTTCATAATAAAAGTGGTTTGACGTTTTTGAAATAGATTGGTTATAGGATGCTTACACCAGAAGCATGGCACAAAGGTGAAGCGCATGCAAAAGCAGGACAACCCCGGAATGGGTGAGTTGGGAAAAATCACGGAAATGGGGGAAATAGGGTGGGCGCTCACCGATTCCCGGGAGCAGGGTGAAATTTTAAAAACCTGTGATTCGGAAGGTTGCAGGATAGCAGGGGTTAAGTCAAAGGTGGGTTTCAACAGGCGCCAACGCCAAAACCAAACATCTGTGAAAATTCGGCTGAGGGAAACAAATGCCGGCAATAAAGCCCTAATATTGCGCAGTTCCCTGCCCCAAATGTTCACCAGTAATCAATGGCACCATATTAATTCAGACCAATGGCTTATTCCCGCACACAGTTTTTTACAGCACAAGTTTTCCTCATTATCCTTGTTTTTTCCGGCAACTTCCAAGCTGCCCTGGCACAAGGCCCCAACGGCTATACTTATTGCGCCAACGAGGGTGGATCCTTTACGCTGCCGGCCAGAAGCCACGTAGCCTATGGCGCCAACAATCAGTTTGCGTACCTCTACAACCAAACAGGTACCATTACTTTCAACAATACAAATTTTGGCGACCCCGCCCCGGGCTATGTCAAAAAGGGATATTACAAGATTGCTACCAGCGAAGGCAATGTAGCTGCCCTGGAATTGGTGTTAGAGCAGTTGAAAAACCATATTACAGGTGTAGCGCTTTTGAGCGGCACAGAGATCAATAGCCTCATCGATACCATTCAGCAAAACGTTTTTGTGTTGGGCGATACCAGTTTGCTGGTGACACAGGCATTCGATCTTGTCAATTGTTATGAAACGATCAAAGGGCCTGTTTTTTTGAACGCCAACACCCAGGGCGGGTTTGCCAATAATTTTGATGCACTGGATGGCAAGGAGCTCGCCAGGGCCGTGTTTTTGATCCAGCAAGGCGTCATGGACCTGGTGTACACCCCGGATAAGATACTCAAATTTATGCCCCTGCTCGTTGGGAAACAGTACAAAACCGCTGAATATTTTCCAGGGGCTTGTCCGCTGCCCGTTGACTCAACGGCCACGTTTTCGGTAAAAATCAATGCCAGTTTGCCCAAAGCATACGGAAAACCAACGGCATTCTCCGCTGCTCCAGCCCGGCGGCCCACGGGATATTACCTGGCTCCCGGGAGTTTGGGTACCGTAAAAGTGCCCCAGTCGCTGGTGGGCAAAGGCTTCAGAATTTTAGTCGGTGCGCATACCGTCAACCGCGCGACGCTTAACCAGGTTAAACGATTTTTCCGGGTGACCAATTCCTTCCCGATCATGGACACGGTTACCCAGATCATCAATCCTTTTGGCGGCGGTATTTACATTGTCACGCCTTATGAAGCCGCAGAAGGGATGGTTGACATACAGCTTACGAATGTCGTGCCCGCGCCGTTTTTCTCCGGAAAAAAGGCGGATGCCACATCCCTGCAGGCATGGTTGACGGTGCAGCGCAACAACCCGGCGCCCTGGGCTGATTTCGAATCAGACAAGTTTATGATGCAGGTGCCGCGCAGCTGGATTTACAATTACGCCGATCCGGTTGCGTTGATGCTCGATTGGGATAAGCGTATGGATGTCGTTTCCAAGCTGTTGGGCTACCCGCTGGAGCGCAACAGGATTGAGCTGTATTTGCAGGTAGATGTGGGCATCATGTACGACGGATATTACGGCATCGGAAACCCGCAGGTGAATAATACCTACAATCCGTTACAAGCAGAAAACGGCAACAAAAACCACTGGTTCCTGCGGCCCGGCGATGGTTTTTGGGAAACAGAATTCCATGAGATGGGCCATGCCCAACTGTTCAGCAAATTCCCAGGCGAAACAGAGGCCGCTGTCAACGTGCCTGCAGCAGCTATTTTCAACCGGCTTTACGGGATGAACATCGACAGCGCGCTCGGCAATTCCTTTGACAACAAGCCCTATATCTCGCGCGACCAGGCTGCCCTGAACTGGATGGTCACCCCAAATTTCCGGGCGGGAAAGCCGATGGATATTTCCAATACCACCAAAGATGAGGTGCGCTACCAACAGCGCGGCTATGCCAAGTATATCGAAATGGCCGCACTGTTTGGTTGGGAGACCATCGACGGCTTTCACAAACAAGAGCAACTGGATTTCATCGCGCAAGCACCGGGTGATGGGCTTGCTCAGGTAGATAGCCGGATATTCCGTTTTTCAAAAATGGCGGGCGCCGACATGAGGCCCCTGATCCATTTCTGGGGCGTGCAACCGGTCGATTCTGTGGAATTAAAAAACAGGATACAGGCTGCAGGTTTACAACCCTCAAAATTGATTTGCGACCGCTTAATGCATTACAAATCCATTATCCCACAGAACAATGCTGAATTTGTGACCCACGCCAATGCCTTTTTTGGCGGCGCGGTACCGCCAGGCGGCCATCCGGATTATGGCTCGGGCTGGTACAATATCTGGCTGCCGCTTTACAATGAGACCCACGGTGAACTGGCGCTGGCGGCTATGGACGGCATCATTGACCGCTATTTCCCCGAAGGTTGCCCCACAACCATTGATATTCCTGTGGTAACGGTGAACAACCCGGTCATCTGCGCCGGCCAATCGGTAACCCTGACCGCAAGCGGCGCCACCACCTATCTGTGGAGTACAGGCGAAGTGGGCGATAGTATTATCGTAACACCTGCTACAACAAGCACTTATACGGTTGTGGGCAAAACAGCCGGGTATGCCGCCGCGCCTGTAGAGGCCACGGTAACTGTAAACCAGAACCCGGTACTGAGCGTAGCAGACACAGCTGTTTGCTTTGGGGAGTCCGCAACCTTGAATGTTTCCGGCGCCGAATCCTATACCTGGAGCAACGGCGCTACCACCAACAGCATTACCGTAAACCCGAGTACAACAAGCATATACACCGTTATCGGATTCACTGAAGGCTGTATGCCCGATTCAGCCAGTCCGGTGGTGGAAGTGCTGCCTTTACCTGCTGTCGAGCTGGGTGCAGACATCGTCTTGCCCGCCGGCCAGGATACCGTTTTGGATGCCACCGGCCCGAATCTAAGCTATGTTTGGTCAACCGGCGCCACAACGGCGACCATATTAGTCAGCGCTGCAGGAACATACAGCGTTACCGTTACGAGCCTGGATGGTTGTTCCAGTTCGGATATGATAGGGGTAACTGTCACATCGTCCAGTTTTTCGCCCAAACCACTGCTTGACATCAAGTTGGTGCCCAATCCAACGCATGATGTGCTGCACCTGATTTGCCCGGAAACAACAATTTCCACCATAGAAGTATTTGACAACCTGGGGAGGGCAATGGATATTCCTTTTGCTGCTGCAGACAATGGGACTCGGTATTCCATTGATTTGTCCGCACAGCCTCCGGGTATTTATTATGTAAGGATTGCGGGCGCTTTGGGCGCCTGGACTTACCCAGTTGTGCGGCAATAGGCAGAATATATACTCTGATTAAAGTGATTTGTATAATTTGAGTGACAATAAGCATCTGATTTTCAAATGATTATGCGATCACAATTTTCACAACCACTTTGTGTTGACTATACATCTGGGTTTTTTCAGCGAATTCCTTTTCGCTTCGGAAGGCACATGGCTGCGGGCAGTGTTACCCGGTGTTCGTGCGTAACGGTGACTTGCTTGGAATCGATAAGGGTGCTGTTGACGGCGCAACTTTGGAGCAACAACGTGGCTTCGAAGAAAGAACAGGCGGAAATCAAAAATTGGGCTTTCATAATATACTATGATTCGCCTGATTTTTGTGATTAAGTATGATTGATTCAAGTGATCTTCAATCGATTACAAAGATCGGTATGCACAAAAGCAAGCGGCGTGAGGTATAAAAGTGGTTTGTCGTTTTTGAAATTGATTGCTTGTAAAACAGGAGCACAACAAGCATGGCACAAAGGTGGGCAAGGTAAAAAAAGCGGGCAATCCTGGAATGGTTGCGTTGGGAAAAATCACGAATATGGGGGGAGGACTGCAGGCGCTCCCGGAAATCAGGGACTTCAGTGAAATTTCAAAAACCACTGATTGCGGGGTTGTTTCAGGTGGGGAAGGGGGGGCACTTTTGCAGCATCAAGTTAACCAACCAACTTATTTGTTATGAAAAACAGTTCTATTCTTTTCCGTCTTACCTTATTAGCCGCCTTTTTCATGATGCTCACCGCACAAAAATGTGTAGAAGTTATTGATTTCACGGCGCCGAACGAAATCACTCCGGGAACGGCCTTCCAGACAAAAACACGTTTGAAAAGTCTGCACAACGATGTCCAGAACTTCAATGTGCAGGTGTACCTATCCTACGACAGGCAATACAATACGGAAGACAAATTGCTGGGTTCCTTAAACCTGACGGGACTGGAACCTTATGGGAGCCGCGAAATCCCGATGAATGTCACGGTGGACAACACCTGGCTTGCAGGCCGTTATTACCTCATTACCAAAGCCAACGATGGCGACATGTACAAGGAGGTGAAAGTGCTTGGCCAGCCCAATGCCGGGGCTGACTACGTACCAACTAATCTGTTCACATGGGGCAGCACCAAGCTTGGCGAACAGTTTTCGTACGCATTTAGCCTTCAAAATGTTGGTTCACAGCCAGCGGGCATCTGCAAAGTCCGGGCATACCTGAGCACCGATTTGTTTGTGGACGGCAACGATGTTCTGGTAAAGGAGCATCCCGTCAACAGCCCATTGTCGGGCGGTGGCCGGTTGGAGTTCACAGGATGGTTCAACATTCCCGCTAATTTGGCAAAGGGCGACTATCAGCTCATTTTTGTTGCTGATGCTGCCAACACGGTGTCGGAAACTGTGGAGTGGAACAACCGTATCTCAACGGTAATCAGCGTGACCGACCAGTTCATGGGCGAGGAGCCGACCGAAGCGCGGGATGCTCACCCAAACACTTCCAAGGAAGCGGCAGCCGAGGGTTTTGCGCCGAACCTGACCATAAGCCCGAACCCCGTTACCGGAATTGTGATGCTGGCGTTTTCGATGCCGGGAGAAGCCAGGGTCGGCCTGAAAATTTTCAATATGAACGGCCGGATGGTAGAGGAAATGCCAGAAAGGATGGTTGATGCCGGGGAGTACTCCCTGCCGCTGGATTTGAATGGACTGCCCAATGGAGTCTATGTTGCGACCATCGAGGTGGAGGGGACGCCGGTAATTTCCAAGAAAGTAGTGGTGCAGCATTGAACCCGTCCACGTAAAGGGCACATGTTCCAAACGGCTGCCTCACTTTTTGGATAGCCTGGGCTCTCCGTTACATTGCATTCACTGCCGGGCAGATGTGTGCATTCCAAGCGCAGCAAGCAGGGGAATTCGTTTCCTCGCTTCGCCCGGAATGAACATATCTGCCCGGTTTTTAGGTTAATGGCAGCATTGGGATTGAAAAATAGGGATATGAATAGCCTCTTTGACCGTCAGGGTTTTGTTCTCACGAGGTTACAAATGTTTGGCCTCTCCGAGGCCCTTTCAAGCTTGTGCATTGTTTGCTACAAATGTTTGGCCTCTCCGAGGCCGAGCGACATTTGGCTATACCTCACGCCGCTTGGTTTTGTGTATGCTGATCTTTGTAAGCAATTGAACATCACTTGAATCAATCACACTCAATCACAAAAATCAGGCGAATCATAGTATATATTATGCGCTGACCACGTTCGGCGGTATCAAAATCGCTACACAATATGCAATTGGCCAGTAATGCCTTTTTACAAAAAATAATTCTTTAAAACAATTGTCGATAATATTAGATATTTGTTCGCCCTTATTGATGGGTATATACTCTGATTAAAGTGATTTGTATGATTTGAGTGATAAAAAGCATCTGATTTTCAAATGATTATGCGATCACGATTTTCAGAACCACTTTGCGTTGACTATATGATCTGTTTCCCAAGATTCCCACCTGGCGCAAACCCATAACCCATAACTCATAACTCATCTCTTATCTCTAAAAAAATGAAATGCCTTAAAACAGTACTCGCCCTGCTTTTCTGCACCTGCGCCATGATCGCCGTGGCCCAACAGCAACCCAAGCCCGTCAAAAAGGAAACCTATTCCCGGTTGAGAATCTTTCTGGACAACCCCAACACCCTGCAGGAATTGGCCGCACTTGGCCTTGCCGTCGATCACGGCGAAAAAGAAGCTGGTAAAACATTTATTGGGGAGTTCAGCAGCGCTGAAATCAAGTTGATAGAAGGCAAGTACCACTATGAAGTACTGGTGAATGATTTGGAGACATATTATGCAGCGCGGATAGCAGCAGATGCGGCGGCGCCTCCCGCAATTGAAGCGCCCGATGCCTTTGGTTGTACATTCGCCACACCGGCGAATTTTAACACGGGAACCTTTGGCGGGTATTTGACCTTTGCCGAAGTGCTGGCTGAATTGGATGAGATGCGCAGCTTGTACCCCAACCTGATCACCGTCAAACAATCGCTCGGCAATACAGTGGAGGGCCGTCCGATTTATTACGTGCGCATTTCCGACAATGCCGACACCGATGAAGACGAGCCGGAAGGCTTGTACACCGGCATGCACCACGCGCGCGAGCCGATGTCGATCATGAACCTGATCTACTTCATGCACTACATACTGGAGAATTATGCCACGAATCCTGATGTTCAGGAAATAATAGACAATACGGAACTGTATTTTATCCCCTGCATCAACCCGGATGGCTACGAGTACAACCGCAGCACCAACCCCAACGGCGGCGGTATGTGGCGCAAAAACCGCCGCAACAACGGCAACGGCACCTTTGGCGTCGACCTCAACCGCAACTACGGCTACCAATGGGGCTATGACAACACGGGTTCCTCCTCCTCCAGTTCCTCCGATACTTACCGCGGGCCGAGTGCTTTTTCCGAGCCGGAAACCCAAATCGTCCGCGATTTTTGCTTAGCGCACCCCTTTGTAACCGCACTGAACGACCATGCTTATGGCAATTACCTGGTGCTCCCCTGGGGCTATATCAACGCCGTGCCGGAGTCAACTTTGTTCAACAGCATCGGCAACGACCTCAACGACTGCAACAACTACACGGTCGGCAATGCCACGTTCACCGTGGGGTACACGGCCAACGGCACCAGCGACGACTGGATGTACGGTGAGCAGACCAGCAAGGAAAAAATTTATGCCATCACCCCGGAAATCGGCACTTCGGCCGATGGGTTCTGGCCTGTGGCCTCCAAGATTATCCCGTACTGCAACGCCATGATGTACACCAACTTGCGGATGGCCTATTTCACGCGCTCGCTCAGCTGTGCGGCCAAGAACATCGTTGTCACCCCGGCTTCCAACAGCGCGGAGGTGTCGTGGACACCCGGCACAGGTTCTATTTCCTATACCGTTCAGTACCGGCAGATCGGCGCGCCAAGTTGGACAAGCACCAACACCAGCGGCACTTCCATTACCCTCCTGGGCCTGGCTACTTGCCAGCAGTACGAAGTACAGGTGCGTAGCTCTTGCAGCGGTATCGATGGGCAGTTTTCTGCCAGCACGTATTTTGGCACGGTTGGCGACCCGCTTCCGGGCAACTGGGTAGGGGCGAATGTTGGGGCTACAGGCACTTTTGGCAGCGAATGTTACATCAGTTCGACGGGCACTTATACTGCGGTTGGCGGCGGGTCGCTGACATCAACCAGCACCGACGGGATGCGCTTTATTTATGCGACCCTGAACGGCAACGGCTCCATTACGGCCAAAGTCAATTCGTTGACGACCACCAACAACAACAAAGCGGGCGTGATGATACGCGAATCGCTGGCGAACAACGCCCGCGCGGCATCCAGCCTGATCGTGCGCGCATCCAGTGCCTGGCGTTGCCAATTTATCCGCCGCACCAGCACAGGCGCCAATGCCAGCATCACCCAGCCCAATACCACCACGACCCCGCCGTATTGGGTGCGCATAGAACGCAGCGGCAACACGTTCACCTCCTATCGCTCCAGCAATGGAAGTTCTTGGTCGCAAATCGGCAGCGCCACCATCGCGATGGCCAATACGACATACATCGGCCTGGCTGTTGCCTCCGGCAGCACTTCAGCCGGCGCCACAGCTTCTATTTCAAATGTTTCCACTACCGGGTCTGTATCCCTGACGGGTTCAGATGACAGGGCTGCTGAAAATGAACAGTCAATTTTGACCGATGAATACGCTTCAAAGGCTACGATGGAAGTGTTTCCCAACCCGGGCAGTACGCAAATAAACATACAACTCCAGTTGCCAAAACCGGCAGTTGTCAACCTCAGCCTGGTCGATATGTTGGGAAATACCCTGTTCCGCTTGCCCGCACAAGCTGTTGCTGCAGGCGCTGCTTTTCAGGCACTTGAGGTTCCAGCATCTGTACCAGCCGGGGTATATGTGCTACAATGCGCGGTGAGCGGGCAGGCGCCCGTGGCAGTGCGCTGGGTGAAAGGGAGGAATTAGGTTCCTAAAATCTCAAGCTGCCATTACGGCCCGCAACCTCAGCTCGATGTTCATCGAATGTAGGGTTTCTTCCGGTGCTTGACCGGTGGATACGCTGCGTTCCAGGCATTGGAAAAAGGCCTCGTTCTCGTACATGGTTCCGATGGAAACCCGGAAAGTGTTTTCCATGAGCAGAAATGTGCTGGTATTCAGCACCTTGATACCGCTGTCTGCCAAATCGGCCATCAGCTTGTCGAAAACAGGCTTTTCCTGCACCCGTATCATCAGGAAGTTGCCTTCTGATTTGTGGACTTTCAACACGCTGCTGTGGAAGCGCTTGCCGATAAGGCGGTACATGCGCTCGCGCTCGGTGATGATGTCGCGCACCCGCTGTTTGGCTTTGGCCATGAACTGCTGGTCGCAGAGCATTTCACGGGCAAAGATCAGGGTGAAATGGTTGATGGAAAATTGCAGCACTAATTTCTTGACGATGGCGGCAGTGGCCGGCGACGCGCAGAGGTAGCCTAAGCGCAGGCCCGCGATGGGGAATGCCTTGGAAAAGGAGCGCAGCACGATAAGGTTGGGGTATTTTTTTACTAAGGGCGTGACATCCACGTCGCCAAACTCGCAGTACACCGCATCCAGGATGATGAAGGATTCGGGGTATTGGGCCAGCAACTGCACCAGTTTCGCTACGTTCATGGAATTGCCCACCGGATTGTTGGGCGAGGTGATGATGAGCACCGAATTGGCGTCCAACACGGGCATTGCAGCGTAATTGTACTCCAGTTCGGACGTGAGCTTCCAGGCTTCGTAGGGGATGTTGTAAGTTTTGCAGTGGTAATCAAACAGGGAGTACGAGGGCTGGGTGATGACGATGCGCTTGCCGTTGAGGGCAAAATAATCGAGCAGCGTGGTGATGATGCTGGCCGAGCCGGGGCTCAACACGATGTTATCGGCCTCCAGTCCGCAATACGCCGCCACTTTCACTTCGATATCGCGGTGGTCGGCACAAGGATAGCGGTTCCAGTCGGCGTGCAGCAGCCGGTCCATAACGCGCTGTTTGAGCGCCATGTCCACGTCTTCCGATTGTTCGTTTTTATCGAGCAACAGGCTTGCCGGTTTTTGCGAGGTGGCGATGCGGCTTTCGGCTTTTTGCAGGCGTTCCGGAAAGAAGTTGTTTGTCATGGCTTTCAGGGTTTAGTGGGCGAAAATAACGGCGAGTACGGTTTCTTCCTGGAAAGTGAAGCCCAGGAAGCCTTCGGGGTGGTACTTGATTTCCACGCCACAGCCTGGGTGTACGGGCGATTTCATGAAGTTTGTATTAATGGAAAATCGGTGTTCGCGAAGGCGCTCAATCCAATGTTGGGCGGGCTCGTGTTTTTCAAAGCGGTCTTTCTCTTCTTTGCCGATGATGTCTTCGATTTCGCGGCCAAAGAACAGTTTCAGGGCGTTTTTGTCGTTGGAGCTGATGTTTTCGATGCGGTCGATTACCTGGAAAATGGCGTAGAAGTGCATGTAGCAGTTTTGGAACCGGGCGTAAAAATCGGTTTCGTAGTGGTTCACATTTGGCTCGATCAGGATAAATGCCTCGGGGTTGAGCTGGCGGACGCTGGCAATGGTTTCGCTGCGTTTTTGGGCGGATTGGATGTGGTGCAGGGCTAAGGAGGCGTTGACGATGATTTTACCGGGCAAGTCTTCGAACACTGCAAAGTCCAGGTTTTCCACGGAATCGTGCACCGGTGTGAACTCGATATTAAACGGCACCTTTCCATTGCAGGCGAGGATGGTGGTTTCGGCATGTGCCAATGCTTCGCCGTAAGGTTCAATGCCGACGACGCGCAGCTTTTTGAGTTGGGGCAGCATTTTGGCGCGTTCAATGATGTTGAGCACCTGTGTGCCCTGTCCGATGCCGATGTCGATGATGGTAGCTTCGGCACAGCCCTGCAGGGCATCCACGATGGCGCTGTTGGTGATTTGCTGGCTGAAGCGCACGAAGGGGAATTTTTCGATCAGGATGTTGAACAGTTGAATCTGCGATACCTCGTATCTGCCCAGATAGATGTTTTCGCCGATGGACTCCGAGTTGATTTTTTTGTTCAGGGCTTTGATGAGCAGGGTAGCGAGCAGCTTTTGGGAATCGTGCTCCATGCCTTCCATGCAGTGGGCGAAAAGGGATTCGATCTCTTGTTTTGATTTGGCGTCGAACTGGGTGGCGCTCATTTTCATGAACCTGCCGAGGGCGCTGAAAATATCGATGGTGGCGGCGGTGGACATTGTTGTTTGTAGTTTCTGAATGATGATGGTATTGTACTGCTTCAATGTTGATGGTACAAATGTCAGGCTTCAGAAACTGGGGTGAAAATTTTAGGTGCTTAGGTGTGGTAAGGAGAGGATGAGGCGTGGGAAAATCCGAATTAGGCGGAGTGCAAACCTGTATGCCACCAAAAAACCTTTTGACCTTCTATTGCCCGCGTTTTGAGGGCTGCTTGAACCACCCTGTATTAACTTTACCCTATGAGAGCGCTAAATACTGTTGCCCGTACCTTTATACCCATTAGTTTCACAAAAACACAATTTCTACTATGAGATTTCTCATTAATTCCTTCGCACGCGGGCCAAAACCTGGCCTGATTTCCGGCATTCTTTTGCTCCTGCTTTTCGGTATCGATATATTTGGCCAAAAAGTAACAGAGCCTTCCTACGACCACAGTAAGTTCCAAAGCTACGAGGACGCGAAAGAGGCCACAAATAGCCAAGAAGACGCAAAGGCAGAAATGGCAGCCTTGCGCAGCAGCCAGTTTTCTACAAAACCTGCAACGGCCTGTTCCGGCAACTACATCCCACACGATGGTACTTTCACTGCCGTGCCGCGCAACGACGACGGATCCTTCGGGCCCATCAACCTGGGCTGGACCTTCAGTTTCTGCGGCGACAGCTTTACCCAGGTTTGGATCAATACCAACGGCAACCTGACTTTCACCGGGCCGCTGGCCCAGTTCAGCGCCAATGGATTCCCCTTTGGAACGCCCATGGTCGCCGCTTTCTGGTCAGATATTGATACCCGGAACCTGGCATGCGGCCAGATATGGTACAAGCTTACCCCCAATTATCTCATCGCTTCCTGGGACAATACGGGCTATTACAACCAGCAATGCGACAAGACTGTTTCTTTCAACCTCGTCATCAGCGACGGTACACTCGCTGGCGGGCTCGGTGTGGGCAACACCATCGGTTTTCGGTATGGCGACATGCAGTTTACTACCGGAAGTGCTTCCGGCGGCGTCAATGGATTTGGCGGAGTCCCGGCAACCGTGGGCTTTAACAGCGGCAACAACACCAATTTCGAACAAATCGGCCGTTTCGACCAACCCGGCACAAGTTATGACGGTGGGTTTGGCGCCAACGATGGCGTTGATTTCCTCGACAACAAGTGTTTTGTTTTTAAATCGAACAACCCGCCAACCGCTCTTTGTAAAAACGCGCTGATCGCGCTGGGCCCAACAGGTACTACCCTTATCAACCCGAAATTGATCGACAACGGCTCACTGGATGATTGCAGTGCGCTTACCTACGCGGTAAACCCTGCATCGGTTAGTTGTGCCGATATCTGGACAAACCAGGTGACGCTGACCGTCACCGACAATATTGGCCAAACTGCGACCTGTGTCGCCACACTCTCCGTGAAAGACTTTCAGGTGCCGACCATCGTTTGCCCGCCAAATGTGACTGTAAGTTGCGAGATACCCGTCGTGCCTGCCAACATAGGCACACCAAAGACTTCCTTCAACTGCCCTGTGATCCTGTCGTATTCAGACATTACCATACCGGGTGCCTGCACCCACGATTATACCCTTAGCCGCACCTGGACAGCTAGCGATGGTTTCGGCAACGCCACCAACTGTGTGCAAGCAATCAAAGTAGAAGATATGAAGAAACCCGTTATCCGTTGCCCGCCCGATATTACCGTTACCTGTGCTTTGGGCATAATTGGCAAAGCCAATGCGCGCGATAATTGTGACCCAAGCGTTACCATCAGCCATCAAGATTTTCTTGTTTACGGCGATCGTGATTATTATTGCATCCTGGAGCGGCACTGGAAGGCTGAAGACGATTGTTCCAATACCCAAAGCTGCATCCAACACATTACAGTCGATGTAACCCCATTCATAGAGGAGGCGCTTGAAGCTGGGCCGTTGGTTTGGGGACAAGATCAGGCAACAGTCACCTTGATGCCAGGCCAGGCCAGTTGTTTCGTAAAGTGGTTCCCTCATACAGACACCACACCAACATCGCTTAAATTCGATGATGCGGTAGCCGGGCCGCCCTGCACCCTGATGTCGAACCCGCTCAATAAGGGGCGCATCGTGAACCCATTGTTGGGTGAGGCGATGAAATTGAAACTATTGGTGCGCCTGAATCCGGCACTCGGTACTACGAAACTGAGTACATTCCCTTGCCAGATTCACCTTATCGTGCGGCAGGCAATGGCGCCAAACCCTGATGTAAACGAGCTGCTGCGGGTCACTGATTTGACCCTGGGGAACATCAATGCCAATTTGCTGGTGCCGCAGCATACCTTATACTTGCTGGATGTGCAGAAATGTGTGAATGCCGGGAAAAACTTCTGCGAGTGGTAGGCCTGACTCTCCACCACGAAGGGGCTGTCTCATAAGTCAGTGCAGTGCTTGAAGGCAAGCAATTAATCCGAACAAAATATTGAGCAAGGTGCAAACATGAGTCATCCCGAATTTTTTTGTAGAAAAGTGCTGATTTGAGCGTTTTTGACCCTGAAGGGGTCGCAGCATGAACACTGGGCATCGCCCGGTGTGGTGATGGCTCTCTTATTCGCGCCCTGAAGGGGCTTTTCTTGACTTTCTTCAAGATCGGCAAGCCCCTTCAGGGCGCGAATTTATCTGGCTTTTTGCATTGGGCGTTGCCCAATGTTGATGATTGCGCCCTTTCAGGGCTATTAAGGAGGCGAAAAAGCTCGCATATTCATTTCCCAAAAATTCGGGATGACTCATGTTTTAGCCCTGCCAAGAGCAAACGAATATTTGGGGCTCAATAACCACCCTGCTTAGAGTTGGACTTTTGAGAAACACCCTAATTGGGTTGAAACTTTCTGCCGTGCAGCGTTAATTTTTCTTATCCAAATTAAACTCCTTCACCTTCCCCCCCACATTCGCCTTCCAGCTCCCCACGCCTTCCACGCCCTTCAGATTTCCCTTGCACTCCGGCCCGCCATCGAGCTCTTCCAGGTCTTCGTAGCCGACGAACTTGACGGAAAAAACGCCGTCGTTCTTGTCGTCGCCCGGTTCGCTAAGGGTGGCGTCGAACGCCTTGGCGCAGGGGATGTCCCAGCCGCCCACGGTAAAGGTCCCTTTGATGTCGCGGCGGGTGTTGCCCAGTATGTTGTACCCGCTGACGGTATTTTCTCCCACGGCTTCGATGACGATGCTCAGCTTTTTGCCGCTCATGGTTCCCTCCCAGGTGCCCAGCATGACAATGGATGCCTCTGGTTTTTCTGTTTTCCCCTGGGCAACGGTCGTATTTGGCTCCCCGCTTTTTGCCACGGCGGTATCGCTTTGCGGGTTTTCTTTTCCAGCGTTATTTTGGGGGGGATTTTCCCCACAATTTGCCAGCATCATGGCGGCGATCAACAGGAGTGCAAATGTTTTCTTCATGGTATAGATTTGACGATACAATTCATAACTGCGACGAAAGGTAAATCAAAGCTTTCATTATTTCGCCGCAAAAATCACCTTTATTGTTTTCAAAGAAACCCTGATATTGTATCTATGTGCCCTATGTCCCTATGTGTCTATGTGTTTTAAAAAAAACTTTTGTGTCGCCCCACAACGCAATTTGTTTTAAATTTGCCCTCAAAATCCTCCCAACCGTGGCTACAGAAAAACGCATGCTCAAAGGCCGTGGCGCCCAAATAAACCCGGCTTCCCCTTACGAAAAGTTGCTGCGCGACCAGGAGCCCATCGACTGGGCGCTCGTTTCCGCCGACTGGGAAGCCGACGAGCTGCGCACCGAATACCTCGAAACCCACCCAAAAACCATTCTCAACAAGGTCATCAGCGACGACATCCCCATTCCCTGGAGCCTCAACCCCTACCAGGGCTGCGAGCATGGCTGTATCTATTGTTATGCCCGCAACACCCACCCGTACTGGGGGTATAGCGCAGGCCTAGATTTTGAGCGCAAAATCCTCGTGAAGCGCAATGCCGCAGCCCTCCTGGAGGCGGAATTGAAAAAGAAAAGCTGGAAAGCGGCTCCCGTCATGTTTGCCGGCAACACCGATGTGTACCAGCCCGCAGAGCGCAAATTCGGCATCACCCGCGAATGCCTGGAAGTGTTTTGGCGATACCGCAACCCTGTGAGCATCATCACCAAAAACAGCATGGTGCTGCGCGACCTCGACCTGTTGAAACAGCTGGCTGCTGAAAGCCTGGTGCACGTAGCCATCAGCATCACCACCCTCGATGAAGACTTGCGCCAATGCCTGGAACCGCGCACGGCCTCGGTCGCACAGCGCCTGCGCACCGTAGAAACACTTTCCAACGAAGGCATTCCCGTATTTGTAATGATGGCGCCCGTCATCGCCGGGCTCAACGACCATGAAATACTGCCGCTCATCAAAGCCGTGGCAGAACGCGGCGCCCTGGGCGTGGGCCATACGATGGTGCGGCTGAACGGCGATGTAGCCGTTATTTTTGAAGACTGGATCCGCAAAACCATGCCCGACCGCGCCGACCGCGTGCTCAACCGCATCCGCGACACGCACGGGGGCTCATTGGAAGAGAAGCGTTTCGGGAAACGGATGCGGGGAGAGGGCAATATTGCCGAAATCATCCACCAGCAATTCCGGCTGGGCAAGGAAAAGTACCTGAAAGACCGCAAGATGCCGGAATACAACTTAGACTTGCACGAGCATTTCAAGTCGCCGCAGTTGCGGCTGTTCTAGTGCCGCATCCAATAGCTGTTGAAGTGCTGAAAAACAAATTCTATAGTTAACGCAAAGTGGTTGCGAAACCCAGATCACATAATCTTTTGAAAATCAGATGTGCTTAATCACTTAAATCATACAAATCACTTTAATCACAGTATATTTTGGAAAAGCATGATGTGCACCAATCACTGATCAACCAATCACCAATCACAAACCAACCGTTTTATAGTACACATCCTCCATGGAAATGGCACATCCGATCGACTTTAATTCGATTTGCCCTTCAATGCCTTCCACCCTGCTCAAATGCCAGTCGTCCGCGCCAATACGCGTGGAAAGATGGGCTATTTCGGTATCCTGGCTCAGGATCAGGTATTCCTTAAATGAAGGAAGGGTGGCATAATCAAAGAATTTGAAACCGCGGTCGTTTTCCATCGTGCTGGGGGAGGCTACTTCAACAATCAGCAAAGGGTTGAGCAGCACGTCTTTGCGGCCTTCGTAGTATTCGGGCTCTTCAAAAACGACCACTGCATCGGGGTAATAAAAAGATTTTAGTTTTGGTATCCAGATCTTGGTGTCGCTGGTGCTGACAAGCAAGGGGAGCGATTGTTTGCGAATGGCAATATTCAAGGCGGTGATAATATTGCTGCAAATAGCGTTGTGTTTAAAGGTTCCTCCGGGCATGGGTATGATTTGGCCATTGACGTAATGGTGTTTGGTTTGGGCATTTTCTTCCATCTCCAGGAACTCCTGGATGGACATTCGTTGTTCTTTCTGGGCGACGATGCTGGTCATACGCTTGATTTTTTTACAAAAATAATGGTTTTAATCCAACAGAACATTGCCTGCCAATCACCCATTACCAGGCTCTAATCACAACTCTGCTGTTTTATAGTACACATCCTCCATGGAAATGGTACACCCGATCGACTTTAATTCGATTTGCCCTTCAATGCCTTCCACCCTGCTCAAATGCCAGTCGTCCGCGCCAATACGCGTGGAAAGATGGGCTATTTCGGTATCCTGGCTCAGGATCAGGTATTCCTTAAATGAAGGAAGGGTGGCATAATCAAAGAATTTGAAACCGCGGTCGTTTTCCATCGTGCTGGGGGAGGCTACTTCAACAATCAGCAAAGGGTTGAGCAGCACGTCTTTGCGGCCTTCGTAGTATTCGGGCTCTTCAAAAACGACCACTGCATCGGGGTAATAAAAAGATTTTAGTTTTGGTATCCAGATCTTGGTGTCGCTGGTGCTGACAAGCAAGGGGAGCGATTGTTTGCGAATGGCAATATTCAAGGCGGTGATAATATTGCTGCAAATAGCGTTGTGTTTAAAGGTTCCTCCGGGCATGGGTATGATTTGGCCATTGACGTAATGGTGTTTGGTTTGGGCATTTTCTTCCATCTCCAGGAACTCCTGGATGGACATTCGTTGTTCTTTCTGGGCGACAATGCTGGTCATACTCCTGATTTTTTCACAAAAATAATGGTTTTAATCCAACAAAGCAAGAGCCTCATTCCGGGCTTTCTGTTACCTTTGCGCGCCTTTTTAGTAATATTTCACACAAATGGATGGCCACCCGCCTTCGCCACCGTCCGCAGGACGAAAGGCTACAGCGGGAATCCATTCGCCCGCCTTCGCTAAAGCCACGGCGGGTCAACCGTCAACCGTCCACCGTAAAAAATGTACCGAACCCACACCTGCGGCGAGCTCCGCATCAGCGATATCAACAAAGAAGTAACCCTCAGCGGCTGGGCAGCCATCGTGCGCGACAAAGGCAGCCTGCTTTGGATCGACCTGCGCGACCGCTATGGCATCACGCAGTTAGTGCTGGATGAGAGCTACACTTCCAAGGAGCTGTTTGAAACTGCCCGTTCGGTAGGCCGCGAGTTTGTGCTGCAAGCTGCCGGAACGGTGATTGAGCGGGCTTCAAAGACGAATAAAATACCCACGGGCGACATTGAAATCAAGGTGACGGCGCTCAAAATACTGAACGCTTCCAAAACACCTCCTTTCACCATCCAGGACGAGACCGATGGCGGCGACGACCTGCGCATGAAATACCGCTATCTCGACCTGCGCCGCAACGCCGTGCAGAAAAACCTGATCTTTCGCTCCAACTTAGCCGTGGAAACCCGGAAATACCTGGCAGGACACGGTTTTATCGAAGTAGAGACCCCCAACCTGATCAAAAGTACGCCTGAGGGCGCGCGCGACTTCGTGGTGCCCAGCCGGATGAACAAGGGCCAATTCTACGCACTGCCCCAGTCGCCCCAAACTTTCAAACAGATATTGATGGTGGCGGGTTTCGACAAGTATTTCCAGATTGTGAAATGTTTCCGCGACGAGGATTTGCGCGCCGACCGGCAGCCGGAATTTACCCAGATCGACTGTGAAATGTCGTTTGTGCATCAGGAGGACATCCTGAACACGTTTGAGGGATTGACCAAATACCTGTTCCAACAAGTGCTGGGAATTACCTTAGGCGACTTCCCGCGCATGACCTACGACGAAGCAATGCGCCGTTTTGGCTCCGACAAGCCCGATTTGCGTTTCGGCATGGAATTTTGCGACCTGAGCGATGTCGCCAAGGGCAAGGGATTCCAGGTGTTCGACAGCGCCGAATCTGTGGTGGCCATTTGCGCTCCCGGTTGTGCGGAATATTCGCGCAAGCAGATCGACGAGCTCACGGAGTGGGTGCGCCGCCCGCAAATTGGCGCCAAAGGCCTGGTTTATTGCCGCATCGAAGCCGATGGCACACCAAAATCGAGCGTGGACAAATTCTACAGTCCGGAAGATTTGAAAGTATGGGCTGAAAAATGCGGCGCCAAGCCCGGCGACATGTTGTTCTTGCTCTGCGGTGAAGATGAAAAGACCCGCAAACAGCTGAGCGAACTCCGCCTGGAACTGGGCAACCGCTTAGGTCTGCGCAGCGGAACCGATTTTAAGCCGCTTTGGGTGGTCGATTTCCCGCTGCTCGAATGGCATGAGGACGAGAACCGCTTTTTTGCCATGCACCACCCTTTCACCTCGCCCAAGCCCGGCGACATTGCCAAAATGGAAAGCAACGACCGCAACGTGCTTAAATCCATGCGCGCCGATGCTTATGACCTGGTGCTGAACGGCGTCGAGATCGGCGGCGGCTCCATCCGTATCCACGACCGCGACCTGCAGGCCCGCAATTTCAAGCTGTTGGGCTTTACCAAGGAAGAGGCAGAAGCGCAGTTCGGCTTCCTGCTCGGCGCATTTGAATACGGCGCGCCGCCCCACGGCGGCATCGCGTTCGGCTTCGACCGGCTCGCTGCGGTGATGAACGGCGCCAACTCCATCCGCGACTTCATCGCGTTCCCGAAAAACAACCAGGGCCGCGACATGATGATCGATGCGCCGGACGGGATCAAGCTGAAACAGTTGGAGGAGCTTGGGATACGGGTGGTGGAGTCTTAGTTGCTGGTTGTGTGCCCGCCGTAGCTTTAGCGAAGGAGGGTTCATTCAAAAACAACAAACTACCAACAACAAACAACGAAATTAATGCAACACCTTCCCAACGCCCTCACCCTCTCCAATCTGTTCTGCGGATGCTGCGCGTTATTGTACACCCTGTATTGGCAGCCAGAAGTGGCGGCGCTGTTCACGGCGGCCTCGTTTGTGTTCGATTACCTGGATGGCATGACGGCAAGAGCCCTGAAAGTAAGTTCGCCATTGGGGAAGGAGCTGGATTCGCTGGCCGACATGGTGAGCTTTGGCGTGGTACCGGGGGCGATGTTGTTTCAGTTGTTGAGCGGAGAACCTTCCATCGCGGCAGCTTTTGGCGCATCGTTTGTGCAACTGGCGGCGCTCCCGGCACTTGTGCTGCCCGCTTTTTCCGGGCTTCGCCTGGCAAAATTCAACCTGGATACCCGGCAAGCCGGCTATTTCATCGGCCTTAGCACGCCTGCTTGCACCGTTTTCGTGCTGGGGCTGGCACTGACAGCCCATCGCGACCTGTTTGGCCTGGCCGAATTTATTTCCAACCCTTGGTTTTTATACCCCCTGATCGGGCTGCTTTCATGGCTGTTGGTGAGCGAGATACCGATGTTCGGCATGAAAGTCAAGCGTTTTGACCTGCCCAGCAATGCCTTCAACCTGCTTTTTTTGGCCTTGTTTGCCGTGCTGGTGTTTTTCCTCAAAGAATTGGCCTTGTCGGCCATCATAGTTTGCTACATTGCATTGTCCATCGTTTTGAAAAACAAAATAATTCGAGAATGACCTATATCGCAGAAATCGACATCATGCCGCACAAGGAGCTGCTGGATCCCCAGGGGAAGGCCGTGGTGAACAATATGAAGCACCTCGACCTGACAGGCATCAATGATGTCCGCATCGGCCGGCATGTAACCGTCACCCTGGAAGCCAGCGACGAAGCCGATGCGCGCCAAAAAGTGGATACCGCCTGCAAAAAGCTGTTGGCCAATTTGATCATGGAAACCTATCATTTCGACCTGAAAAAAAGCTGATGCCAAACGCTGGCATTCCGCATTCCGAAATCCGCAATCCGCAATGCTTTACATCGTACCCACGCCCATCGGCAACCTCGAAGACATCACCTTGCGGGCCCTGCGCATCCTGAAAGAGGTGTCGGTAGTGCTGGCGGAGGATACGCGTACCAGTCGCCGGCTGCTCGACCATTACGAGATAAAAACGCCGCTGCGGGCCTTTCACGCGCACAACGAGCACGCGGTGGTGGAGCGCATTGTGGATGAGCTGGCTTCGGGCGCCACCCTGGCGCTTATTTCCGATGCCGGTACGCCAGGCATCAGCGATCCCGGCTTTTTGCTGGCAAGGGCTTGTCATCGGCGGGGTGTCCGGGTGGAATGCCTGCCAGGAGCAACGGCTTTTGTGCCTGCCCTGGTGGCGAGTGGCCTGCCTTGCGACACTTTTCATTTTGAAGGTTTTTTGCCCCATAAAAAAGGGCGCCAGACCCGCCTGAAGTACCTGTCCGCCTTGCCGCATACCTTTATATTGTACGAGTCGCCGTTTCGTTTGGTAAAATGTTTGGGCGAGCTCATTGCCGTTTGCGGGTCGGAGCGCCAGGCTTGCGTTGCCCGCGAGCTGACCAAGCATTACGAGGAAGTGAAAACCGCCACACTGGCAGAACTGCTGGAGCATTTCACGAAAAAAGAAGTAAAGGGGGAAATTGTAATGGTTGTTTCCGGGCCGCAAGCGACAAAATAGGAAACGGTTTCGGGATTCAGGTTCAGGTTTCAGGTTTCAGGTTTCAAGTGTGTGAAAACTTTTTTGCCAAACCCTGAAACCGGAACCCCTCTACTTCAACACTCCACCACATTCACCGAAATATTGATCGCCAGCCCCCCGTCGGCGGTTTCCTTGTACTTGGTATTCATGTCATGGGCCGTTTCTTTCATCGTTTTGATGACGGCATCGAGGCTGACCTTTGCTTTGGCGGGGTCGCTCTCCAAGGCGATCTGGGCGGCGGTGATGGCCTTGATGGCGCCCATGGTGTTGCGCTCGATACAGGGCACTTGCACGAGGCCGGCGATGGGGTCGCAGGTCATGCCGAGGTGGTGCTCCATCGCAATCTCGGCGGCCATCATGGCTTGCTCGAAGTTGCCCCCGAGGCACTCGGTGAGGGCGCCGGCGGCCATGGCCGAAGACACGCCTATCTCTGCCTGGCAGCCGCCCATGGCCGCGGAGATGGTGGCGCCTTTTTTGAACAAGCTGCCCAATTCCCCGGCGGTGAGCATGAATTTCAGGATGTCCTCTTCTTCATAGCTGTCGCTGAAACAAACGTGGTACATCAATACCGCCGGGATAACGCCTGCAGCGCCGTTGGTGGGCGCTGTCACCACGCGGCCAAAAGCCGCGTTTTCTTCGTTGACTGCCAGGGCAAAACAGCTTACCCATTTCAGGATTTGCTGGAAAGTCGGGCTGCCACGGCTGATTTTCTGAATCCAGTCGTCCACGTTGCGGTAGGTTTTTGTGCCCAACAGCTTTCGGTTCAAGGGCGCTGCCCTGCGGCCGACATCCAGCCCGCCCGGCAACACGCCATCGGTATGGCAGCCTTTGTAGATGCACTGCTTCATCACTTCCCAAATCGCCGTCAAATCGGCTTTCACCTGGGCTTCGCTGCGCCAGCTGAGCTCGTTTTGGAACACTATTTCCGCGATGCTTTTACCTTCCTGGGCGCACCATTTGCGCAAGTCTGCGGCCCGGTCGATGGGGAAAGGCAAGGTAACGTTGCTGGCCAGGTCCTCTTCGCCTTCCTTCACCACGAATCCCCCGCCCACTGAAAAATAGGTTTGGCTGACACCTTCGCCATTTTTATAAAAAGCCCTGAATATCAGTCCATTGGCATGGTAATCCAATACCTGGTCCATGATGAACACCACATCAGTATCCGGGTCGAAAGGCAGTTCGTGCTTGCCGCCAAGCTTGATGGTCTTGGTGTTCTTTATTTGCTCGATGGTGCTTGAAACGGCTTCAACCGGAATGGTCACGGGATCGTCGCCGTTGAGGCCGAGCTGCACGGCTAAGTCGGTGCCGTGACCATGGCCGGTTTTTGCCAAGGAACCGTACAGCTCTACTTTTACGGAAGCTACCTGGTCGAGTGCTATTTCCCGCAAGAAGCGCTGGGCAGCCCGCCAGGGGCCCATGGTGTGGGAACTGGATGGGCCGATGCCGATCTTAAATATGTCGAAGACGGAGATGCGTTCCAATTTAATGATGAATGATGAATGATGAATAGCCTGCCCCGACCCCTCGGGGATGAATGATGAATTTGGGGGTGCAATTTAGCTCATTGGTCTTTACTATAATAATTGCCAGCTAATAAAGCTCTTTCCCACCCTTTTGGAACCACAGCCTGGTTTCGTTTTCAGGGCTGGTTGCGCCATTTTCTGAAACCCGGTTAGGTGCCGTTCCTATACCTTCGCGTTTGCCTGCCGTGCTCGAAGGCTTTTGGCAGGCAACCCTGTCAATTTATAGCCAATGCAAAGTGGTTGTGAAAATAGAATGTTTGTACTCTATTGAAAATCAAATTTTCACCATCCTTCGCAAATGCTACGGCGGGTAAAACATCCATCTATCCATCAAATCCACCCAAATCCTGGTAAACAATCCATGAAAAAAGACGCTTACGCGGCGCTGCGCGTGCCCGATTACCGCCGTTTCCTGGCCATGCGCCTGATGACGACGCTCACCATCCAGATCATGTCGGTTTCTGTGGGCTACTATGTATATGACCTCACGGGCGATCCCTTAATGTTAGGCTTTATCGGGCTGGCCGAGGCGGTGCCGGCCATCGGGATAAGCTTGTGGGCGGGCCACGTTGCCGACAAGAACAACCGCCGCAACATACTGGTCGGCTGTATCGCTGTGTTGCTTTGCTGCTCCTTGGCGCTATTGCTCGTGGCCTACAACAGCCAGGCGCTTGGAAAATCGGTAGTCCTGGCCAGCATTTACACCATCATTTTTTTCACGGGCATCGCCAGGGGCTTTTTCAGTCCGGCAAACTTTGCCTTCCTGCCCCAAATCGTGGGCCGGGAACAGCTTCAAAACGCGATCAGCTGGAACAGCAGCACCTGGGAAGTGGCCAGCGTGACGGGGCTGGGCTTGGGCGGCCTGATTTACGGCTTTGGGGGCGTGGTGGCAGCATTCGGGGTGATGAGCAGCCTGTGCTTCGTCGGTTTGGTGCTGGTGCTGCAAATAGCGCCGCGCCCTGCGCCCTTGCTCGATTTGAAAGAAACGGCCCTGACCCGCATCAAAGCGGGGCTTCGCTTCGCGTTTGGCAACCAACTGATCATTTCGGCTATAGCCCTCGATTTGTTCGCCGTGTTCTTTGGGGGCGCGGTGGCGCTGCTGCCCGTTTTTGCCAAAGACATACTGAAGGTGGGCCCGGAAGGGCTTGGGCTGTTGCGCGCGGCCATGTCGCTGGGCGCCATCGCGATGGCGGTTTACTTAGCGCACCGCCCGCTGGGGAAAGGCGCTGGCAAGTTGATGCTGTTCTGCGTGGCAGGTTTTGGGCTGTGCATCATCGGCTTTGGGCTCAGCACCAATTTTTACCTATCGTTCGTCATACTGGTATTGGCGGGCATGTTCGACGAGGTGAGCGTTTTCATCCGAGCCGCGCTGGTGCAGTTCCAAACGCCCGACAACATGAAAGGCAGGGTTTCTTCGGTCAATTCCATTTTTATCACTTCTTCCAACGAATTGGGCTCTTTTGAAAGCGGCGTGGCTGCCAGCTTGATGGGCACGGTGCCATCGGTGATTTTTGGGGGCCTGATGACACTGGGCGTGGTGGCCCTTACCTGGTGGAAGGCGCCGAAGCTGCGGGCCTATGATTTTATACTATGATTCGCCTGATTTTTGTGATTCATTATGATTTATTCAACTGATTTTCAATTGATTACAAAGATTGGTATGCACAAAACCAAGCGGCGTGAGGTATACAAGCGCAGAAGGAGGCTGATGGCAACTTAACACAAACTTCATCTTGCCTTAAAAGAGGGGTTACACAGCAGTGGGACTTTTGCAGGAAATTTCTAACATGACAAAATATTTCCTAACCAGCCTGCTTGCGCTCCTTCTTTTCCTCCCCCTTTCATTGTTTGCCCAAAAAGGCAGCATTTCCGGAATAATCATAGACGCCAAACTGGCCGACGCCTTGATCGGCGTCTCTGTGCGGCTCGACGAAGGCGCGGGCGGCGCCATTACCGACTTCGACGGCAACTATACCATCGCCAATGTGCCTGTCGGGAAGCACAGCATTACCATAAACTATACGGGCTTCGCCTCCAAAACCATCGAAGCCATCGACGTGCAGGCAGGGCTTGCCACGACGGTGGACGTCGCTTTGGAAGACGCCATTTCAAACACCATGGCAGAGGTGGTGATCGTGGCCAAAGCCAGCCGCGAAAGCCAGAGCGCCCTCACCATCCTGCAAAGGAACAGCCCCACCATCGGCGACGGTATAAGCTCCGAGACCATCAAGCGCACCCCCGACCGCACCACGGGCGATGTGATCCGCCGGGTGAGCGGGGCCAGCCTGCAAGACAACAAGTTTGCCGTGATCCGCGGCCTCAACGACCGCTACAACATCGCCATGCTCAACGGCGCCCTGCTCAGCAGCACCGAGCCCGACCGCAAGGCATTCTCCTTCGACCTTTTCCCCAGCTCCATGCTCGACAACCTGGTGGTGGTGAAAACAGCCAATGCGGATTTGCCGGGCGAATTCGCGGGCGGCGCTATTTTGGTGACTACCAAGGACATCCCAGAAGCACCTTTTTTGCATGCGAACCTGAGCAGCGGCTACAATACCGTTACAACAGGCAAACCATACTTGTCAGCTACTGGCGGCGGTACCGACTGGCTGGGGCACGACGATGGCGCCCGTGCCTTGCCCACGGCATTGCCCAACACCGCTGAATTCAAATCGCAGCCCAAAGCCGAGCGGTTCGTCACGTCGCATTTGTTTGAGAATGATTGGGCAATCGATCAAAAAAACAGCGCCCGCCCCAACACGGGCCTGCAGCTCAGCGGCGGCTATGTGACAGACCCTGCCAAAAACATCGAGTTTGGCGCCACAATGGGCCTGTCTTACAGCAACAACAACCGCTTGCAGCGCGGCCTGCGCGCCGATTTTGACCAAACCGGGAAGCTGTTCGATTTCATGGACGAGCAATTCAAGAACAACGTTCTGATGGGCGCGCTCTTCAACTCGGCCTTGAAAATCAACAAAACCCATAAAGTGGGCATCCAGGCAACTTATTCCACCAACACCGACAACGTCATCAGCAGGCGCTCCGGCTACGATTACGAGCAGGTGCGCGCAGTTTCTTCCACGGCCATCGAATATACCGAGAACCACCTGCTTACCACCCGCCTGTACGGCGAGCACCAGTTGTCGGAAAAAGGCATGCGCCTCAGCTGGGGCGGCGGCATGAACCGCAGTACCCGCGACGTGCCTTCGCTGCGCCGGATGTTCTATTTCAAAAACTTTGAAGATACCGCCGACGTGAACATCCCCTACCAGGCTTATGTGCCCTTCGGTTCTGCCGACCCATTCCGCAGCGGCCGTTTCTATTCTTTTTTGCAGGAAAACACCTACAACGGTAATGCAGACCTGACGATCCCGTTCCTGATCGGCAAGCAGAAACAATCGGTCAAAGTGGGGGGCTTGTACCAAAAACGCGACCGCAATTTCGACGCGCGGGTAATGGGCTATATTGTGGGCAACTTCACCCGCTTCGACTACTCCCAGCTCAATTTGCCGCAGGATCAAATATTCAGCACAGCGAATATCGGGGAAACGGGCTTCATCATGGACGAGATCACCAACCCCAGCGACAGCTACGATGGGCAATCCGGCCTCACGGCGGGTTATGTGCTGCTCGAAAACAAAATTGCCGACCGCCTGCGCCTTTCCTGGGGCGCAAGGGTGGAGCATTTCCGCCAGCAGGTGCAAACCGCGCAGTATGGCGGCGCAAACCTCCGCGTCGATACGGCCATCACGGCCTTGTTGCCCTCGCTCAACCTGACTTACAGCCTGACCGAAAAGCAGCAACTGCGCTTTTCGGCTTCTAAAACCGTCTCGCGCGCGGAATTCCGGGAACTGGCGCCGTTCTCGTTCTTTGACTTTTACCTCAACGCCAATGTGGTTGGAAACCCGGCGCTCACCCAGGGCGCTATTTACAATGCCGACCTGCGCTATGAGGTCTATCCCGGCAGCAACCAGTTGTTCAGCTTCAGCGTGTTCTACAAAAAATTCAGGAACCCGATCGAGTTTACTTTCGCAGCTCAAGGTACTGGAACGCGCACCTTCTCCTACAATAACGTGGCCAGCGCCGACAACTATGGCGTGGAGCTTGAAATGCGCAAAAACTTCGACTTCCTGGGGGCCGAGAACCTCCTGTTTTTCAGCAATGCCTCCTTCATCCGCTCCAGCATCGACCTGTCAAAAGGAGTGTCCTACTACGATTCCACCCGCGCCTTGCAAGGCCAATCGCCCTACATCGTCAATGCGGGCCTCACGTACAACCTGCCCAAGCACGGCTTGAGCGCCACCTTGGTGTACAACGTGATCGGCGACCGCATCGCACAGGTCGGCACTGTCGGCTATGGCGACATCTACGAGCGCCACCGCAACCTGCTCGACTTCTCTGTAAGCAAGCGACTGGGCACACGCGGCGAAATCAAACTTACTTGGAGCGATATCCTGCGTCCGGAGTTCATGTATTACCAGGACAACAACGCCAGCCACAGGTATGATGCCAACGAAGACAACATCATGCAGCGGCTACAACTGGGCAGTTCGTTTGGGCTGAGTTTCGGGTATAGATTCTAGTTGAAAAAAGAAGTAGTTTTAAGGTTAGGAACTTAACTACACAACCACCCGGGCGACGTAAGTTGTCCGGGCATTTTTTTGCGCCCTCGATGCGGTTTTTATCGGGAGGTAACATAAACTTAATGCACACTTAACCCAGGCTTTCCCCCTGCCCGCGCCCGCCGCCCGACCTTTGCAGCGCAAACCATTCCAATTAAAAAATTCCCTTTTTTATGAAAAAGATCCTTGTACTTTTCACATTCCTCGCAACGGTTTTCGCCAGCGCCAATGCGCAGGTAGTCGTTTCGGGCGATATTTCCACCAACACTACCTGGACGAAGAACAACACCTACCTGCTGAGCGGTTTCGTGTATGTATTGGACGGTGCGACCCTCACCATTGAGGCGGGCACGGTCATCAAAGGCGACAAAAACACGAAAGGCACCTTGATCATCGCCCGTGGCGGCAAGATCAACGCCAACGGTTCGGCCAGCGCGCCCATTGTTTTCACCAGCAACGAGGCATCGCCGAGCTACGGCGACTGGGGCGGCATCATCATTTTGGGCAAAGCGGCTACCAACCAGGTGTACAACGGCGTGACGGGGCTTGGGCTGGTTGAAGGCGGCCTCGACCCCGTCAAGGGCCTCTATGGTGGCGGCGACCTGCCAGGTGGCCCTGTTAACGACGACAACTCCGGCATTCTCCGCTACGTGCGGGTAGAATACCCCGGTATCGCGTTCCAGCCAAACAACGAGATCAATGGGATCACGTTTGGCGGCGTCGGTTCCGGTACTATTGTTGACTACGTACAGGTATCTTATTCCGGCGACGATGCCTTCGAGTGGTTCGGCGGCACCGTCAACTGCAAGCACCTCATCGCATACCGCGCCCTCGACGACGATTTTGACACCGACAATGGATATTCAGGCAACATCCAGTACGCTTTCGCGGTGCGCGACCCGCTGATCGCGGACGTGAGCGGCTCCAACGGCTTTGAATCGGACAACAACGCCGCAGGCGACGCGACCACCCCGAAAACAAAGCCAACCTTTTCCAATGTCACCATCGTAGGCCCAACCGGCACTTTCAACCCGAACTACAAGCGCGCGGCACACTTGCGCCGCAATACCGAAACCAGCATCTTCAACAGCCTTTTTATCGGCAACTACCCGGTAGGCTTGCTCATCGATGGCGACGCTTGCGCCGCCAATGCCCTCAACGGCAACCTGGAGGTGAAAAACACCCAAATCCACGGACCGACCACTTTGTTGAGCACCAATGCCACCAATGGGCTTGTCATGGATACCTGGTTTGGCACGGCAGGCTGGGGCAACAGCGCCTACGCAAGCTCGGCCACTGCCAAGCTGCAAGACCCCTTCAACCTCGACACGCCCAATGCCCAGCCCACCGGCGCTTCTACTGCCTTGGGTGCAGCTTCCTTCGCTTTTGCCCGCATCAACAAGCCCTTCTTCGACAAAGTGAGCTACATCGGCGCCTTCGGCGGCGGCGGCGCTGCTTCCGACTGGAGCTGTGGCTGGGCAAAATTCAAAGACTTGAACACTGCTTGCCTGGTGGAAACGAAAGACATCGCGCAGTTTGTCAGCGCCATGAACTTGTTTCCCACCCTCGCGAACGAACAGGCTACCCTGCAGATGAACCTGGTAGAATCCACGGAGCTTGTCGTTGACGTTTACAGCCTCAACGGCCAGTTTGTTGGCCAACAAGTGAACGAAAAAGCGTTCGCAGGCGAGCAATCTTACACCATCAACACCAGCAACCTGGCAGAAGGGTTCTATTTCCTGCGCATCCAGGCCGGCAACGCCGTGGCAACTGAAAAACTGGTCGTCGTGCGCTAAGCGCATGTCGGGCTAATCAGATATTAAAACCAAAGAGACATGGGTCGTTCCGGCAGTCCGGGGCGGCTCATTTTTTATTTGCCTCATTTCCCGACCATATTCTCTGGCCGCACCCAGGCATCGAACTGTTCCGCGGTCATATATTTGAAATCAAGCCCTTGCAGCTCGTATTCCAGCGCCGATTCCTTGAGCGTGATGCCTTTTTTATGGGCGTTTTGCGCGATGGCTGCCGCGTTGTAGTAGCCGATCTTGGTGTTGAGCGCCGTCACCAGCATCAGGGAGTTGTTCACGTGCTTGGCAATATTTTCGTGCAGCGGTTCGATGCCCACGGCGCACTTGTCGTTGAAGGAAACACATGCCTCGCCGATGAGCCTGGCCGAGTGCAGGAAATTGTAGATCATTACGGGCTTGAACACGTTGAGCTCGAAATGGCCGTTTGAGCCGCCGATGTTGATGGCCACGTCGTTGCCCATCACTTGAGCAGCCACCATCGTGAGGGCCTCGCATTGGGTGGGGTTCACCTTGCCGGGCATGATGGAGGAGCCAGGCTCGTTGTCGGGGATGTACAGCTCGCCAATGCCGGAGCGGGGCCCGGAAGACAACATGCGGATGTCATTGGCGATTTTCATCAGGCTGACAGCCACGGTCTTCAAGGCGCCGTGCGCTTCCACGATGCCGTCGTGGGCGGCCAGTGATTCAAACTTGTTGGGCGCCGTGACGAATGGCAGGCCTGTCAGCGCGGCGATGTGGCGGGCCACGTTTTCAGAATAGCCCATAGGCGTGTTGATGCCCGTGCCGACGGCGGTGCCGCCCAGCGCCAGTTCCGACAGGTGCGCCAGGCTGTTGCCGATGGTGCGCAGGCCGTGGTTGAGCTGTGCCACATAGCCCGAAAACTCCTGGCCGAGGGTGAGCGGCGTGGCGTCCATAAAGTGGGTGCGGCCGATCTTCACGACATCCATGAAAGCTTCCGACTTTGCCTGCAGGGTGTCGCGCAGCTTTTCAATGCCCGGGATGGTGATTTCCAGCAGCATTTTGTAGGCAGCGATGTGCATGGCCGTCGGGAAGGTATCGTTGGACGACTGGGATTTATTCACGTCGTCGTTGGGGTGCACGAACTTCTGCTCGTCAGAGAGCTGGCCGCCGTGCAGCACGTGCGCGCGGTAGGCGATCACCTCGTTGCAGTTCATGTTGCTTTGGGTGCCAGAGCCGGTTTGCCACACGACGAGGGGGAACTGGTCGTCAAGTTGGCCAGCCAGTATTTCGTCGCAGACCTGTGCGATGAGCTCGCATTTTTCCTTGGGCAGCACCCCTGCTTCAAAGTTCGTGATGGCTGCCGCTTTTTTCAAATAGGCGAAGGCGCGGATGATTTCTATGGGCATCCGGTTGGTTTCCCGCGCGATCTTAAAATTTTCTATGGATCGCTGCGTTTGAGCGCCCCAGTAAACATGGGCTGGCACTTGCACTTTGCCCATGGTATCTTTTTCAATTCTGTATTCCATAATTTACGGTGGACGGTGGACGGGTTACCCGCCGTAGCTTTAGCGAAGGAGGGTGGACGAGTTGACACAAATCACTGGTGCAAAGTTAGCACAGTCTTTAAAAATGTGGAGATATAGTCAACGCAGAGTGGTTATGAATGCAGAAATGTTACAATCATTCTAGAATCAAGCTTTTGTTTCACTCAAATCATTCAAAATCACTTTAATCACAGTATAACACGGGTTTTGGATGAATTATTTACAACTTTGCAGCGAAACACACAATTGACTTATGATCCGAATTTTTATAGCTGACGACCACGCCATGTTTGCCGAAGGGCTGGAGAGCTTGTTGTCGGGGGAAGAAGATTTCAACCTGGTGGGGAAAGCAGGAACTGCCGAAGAAACTTTGCGCAAGGTGCGCATGAGCCCGCCGGAAGTGCTTTTGCTCGATATAAACCTGCCCGACCAGTCGGGGCTCGAGGTGTGCCGGCAGCTCCGTGAAGAAATGCCCGACCTGAAGATCATGGGGCTCTCCATGTTCAGCGACGAAAGCTATATTTCTGCTATGCTCGGCATGGGTGCACAGGGGTATTTGCTGAAAAATACCGGCAAAGCCGAGCTTTGCACCGCCATCCGCAGCTTAGCCGCGGGCAAGACTTACTTTAGCAAGGAAGTGACCGATGTCATCATGCGCGGGCTGATGGAGAACCGGACGGGCGCCAACGCCACCAAAGAAGCCCCTAAAGTCAGCCGCCGCGAACTGGAAGTGCTGCGGCTGATCATGGACGAAAAAACCACCCCCGAGATCGCGCAGATCCTTTTTCTGTCGGAAAAAACAGTCGAGAGCCACCGAGCAGCGTTGCTGGCCAAGCTCGGCGCCCGCAACACGGCGGGCATGGTGAAAGCCGCGCTGCACTGGAAATTGTTGGACTGAGCACAGCACAGCATGTTTAACCGATGCTTCCCATACCCACCCAAGTATAAGAAGGCTATGATAAGCCTTTTTGTGCTCCTTTCCCTTTCGGGAACAATAGCCGCACAGCCTGAATTCGACAAGCACCTGAACTTCCAACAAATACAGTCGATACTCGACAACAACAAGGGCCAGACGATAGAAGCAATGCGCAACCAAGCCCTGGCCTGGTACCATTGGGCGCATTACGACGAAAAAAAGACCGGCAACAGCGAGAACGCCTTCCAGTACCTCGACCGCAGCGCAGAGCGTTTTTTAAAAGCGGGCGACACGGCCGCCTACCAGCGCGTGCGGAGCGACATTGCAGACCTGCTCGTCGAGCGCGGCCTGTTCGAGCCGGCATTCCTCATATACCAGGAAGCGCTTGCTTATTACAACCGCAAAGGCAGCCTCTATCCCGCCACACACGTGCTCACCCGGATGAACCGCGCCTGCCTGAGCAACAAGGATACTGCCGAAGCGCGGAAATACAGGGATATGTACCTGGAGAACAACAAAATATTGCGGGACACAGCGATTGAGATCATCATGATGGAGGATGAAATCGCCAAGCTTCAGAAAAGGCTGGAGTTCAGCGGCGCGCGAAGCATTGCGTTCAGAGCCTTGAAAATGGCCGAGCGAAAAGAACTGGACGACCTTATTAACAGAACACAGTTCGCCTACGCTGAAAGCTGCCGCTTAGACCGCGATTACAAAACCGCCCTGCAATACTACCATCTGGCCGAACAGTCGGGCCCCACCCAATTCATGCGCCGCGATATTTACCAAGGCCTTGCAGAAACTTATTCAGCCATGGACAGCTTGGAGAAGGCCAATTTTTACGCCATCCGCTATGCCCAGTTGGGCGACAGCTTGCTCGACATGCGGCGGCTCCGCTCCCTGCAAGAGCTTTTGGTGCGCTACGGCACCGAAGAGCAGCAGAAATTTATCGAAACATTGCAAGAAAAAAACACGCGGGTGAACTCTACAGCGGAACTGCTTAAATGGTGGCTCTACACTTTGTTTGTCGCCCTAATCGCCGTTGTGCTCTCTTTCTATTTCATCCTGCGCGAATCCAGGAACCGCTTGCGCTCCAACAAGGTGATCGCTGCCCAAACGGCTGCCCTCAACCAGCAGCATATCCGGGAACTGGAAGACAAGCTCAAAATCGAAACCATGCAAAGCATGCTCGTCGGCCAGGAAAGCGAGCGCCGCCGCATCGCCCAGGATTTGCACGACAGCGTGGGCGGGCTGCTCGCTGCCACAAAAATGCAGGTAGAAAAACTGTCGGAAAAGAACAGCACGTCGGAGCAAAATGCCGAATGGCTGAAAATCAAGGCCCTGCTCGACGACACCGTGGCAGAAACCCGACACATCGCCCGCAACATGCAGCCCAACACCCTGCTGCAGTTCGGGCTGGCCACCGCCCTGCGCGACCTCACCAGCCACTTCAGGGCAGAAGGGATGCCCAAAATCACTTTCCAGCAGTTCGGCGATTTCTCCAACCTGGAGCACAACCTGGCGCTCAACTGCTACCGGATCGTGCAAGAGCTGCTGCAAAACAGCCTCAAGCACGCCAATGCAAAGGAAATCCTGGTACAGGTCACCTGTTCCGACAACCAAATGGAGCTACTGGTGGAAGACGACGGCATCGGCTATGCCATAGATGCGGTAAAAAAGGGTATGGGCACCGACAACATCGCCCACCGGGTGCAGTTCTTGAAGGGGGAGATCAATATACAATCGTCGAAAGGCCAAGGTGCCAGCACTTTGGTGACCATACCCTTGCCGTAAAACTAAGGGTTTACCCTGATCCCCAAACCCGGATTTGCCCGGATTGCCCCGGGCCTTACACCCGCTATCTTTGCACCGCAATCGCAAAAACCGATTTGCGACCCTGCTTTACCCCCCCTTTTCTTTAATCCTGATACAATACCTGAAAGGGGCAAGAAACAAGCACAATTCCATTCTTGCTATTTATAATCAACCATCTTTCTTCTAAACCTTTTTACGGCGCAATGCCGCTTTACCCCCCACACCATCTTCTCGATTGTTTTCAAGATTTCCGACAGCGATGCAAGTTAATTTTGGATTCAGCTTGAAGTAGTTTTTTCGTGCTATGACGAAAACTGCCGCCCGATGTTCGCAAGAACGACGGGCGGCTTTTTTATCGGAATTTGGACGGATTTGATGGATTACTGGATACTGGATGCTTTACCCGCCGTAGCATTTGCGAAGGCGGGTGGATGGTTGATTTTCAATGGGGCTTCACCGCACATACCAATTCAGACCCAGGCTCATGTACGCAAAGCCGTATTGGTTCCAATTCCTCCCGCTGTTGTAGTACCCCTGGGCAGAAGCCTCCAATGTCAGGTTCTTTATGAGCCTGCACTCCATGCCCGCAATAATAGGAATGTACCACTGCCCGGAGCGGCGAATGTAGTATTCGAAGGAATTGATGTTGTCGAAGGAAAAGTTGCCGACCATGAAGCCTGATTCCAGGAAAAAGCCGAACCGCTCGGAATTATTATCCAACCCAGGGCGCAGTAAATAGCCCCTGCCCCAAACGCCAGCCATGTAAAAATTTTGCCAGGGCGTTTCAAAGTTTCGCGCGTTCACGTAGCGCGCCTGTATCCCAGCGAACATCCAATTGTTGAGGGAAATGCCAGCGCGGGCGCCGTAATACAGCGATTCTTCAAATTTTACGCCCCATTTGCCCACATAATCGCGGTCGTAGCCGACGTGCACGCCCAGCAGGGCTTGGTCGGCGAAGCGGAGCTTTTGGGCGCTTGTGTTGGCTGTAAAGCAGAGGGCAAAAGCAACAAGGAGCAAGTAGTTTGTGCGTTTGGACATAAGGATAGGTATTTGATTTATTATTGCAGAAGCAGGCGTTATCATGGAAGGTCTTGTTGCGGTGTATGACGACTGGGCTCGCAAATTGGGTTGCCTCATAGGAAAAATGTATAGCAATTTAATTTTTAATACTTCAGCTTTGTCAATTGCAAAAACCTATTGCATCGAGTTTCACCAACGAAACCAATTTCAAAAGCAAAAACTTGAGGAGTTTTGTTTAAGATTTGTGTCATGCTCGCCGATAATGACTACTTTTGTTTTGAAAAAGCAATCACAAATGAATCTATTTCCCAATATAGTCTCAGACCCTGATATTCTTGGGGCAAACCTTGTGTTATTGGTACACGTATCAGCGTTGAACTGGTTTAGAATGGCTGGAAACTGGTGGCAGTATTGAAAAAATTGCACAAAAGCATCCGTTGCTTACCCCCGAATTGTAAAGGAAGCTATTCGCTATGCCGCTCGTTGTTTTTTAAAGAATGAAGTAGTCATTGAAGTCCAAATCAGTGCAGGTTGCGCACCAAGTGAACATTCTTGTAACGCACCCTGTTTAAACTTAAAGCTCCCCTTTGAAACCCTTCCACCTTGTCTTAACTAAAAAAACATACCAACTATGGCCTTTACACTGCCCGAGCTCCCCTACGCCTTCAACGCCCTCGAACCGCACGTGGATGCCCGCACCATGGAAATCCACCACGGCAAGCACCACGCCGCCTATGTGAACAACCTCAACGCTGCCGTACAAGGCACCGAGCACGAAGGCAAAAGCCTGGAAGAGCTGCTCGCCAACATATCAAAACTTCCTGCTGCCATCCGCAACAACGGCGGCGGCCACTGGAACCACAGCATGTTCTGGGAAATCATGTCGCCCAACGGCGGCGGCGAGCCACAAGGCGACGTCGCTTCCAAGATCAACAAGAACTTCGGTTCCTTCGATGAGATGAAAAAGCAGTTCGCACAAGCCGCTGCCACCCGCTTCGGTTCCGGCTGGGCCTGGCTCTGCGTCGATGCCAACGACGACCTGTTCATCACCTCCACCCCCAACCAGGACAACCCGCTCATGGACGTAGCCGACAAAAAAGGCCAGCCCATCCTCGGCCTCGACGTATGGGAGCACGCCTACTACCTACACTACCAGAACCGCCGCCCCGATTATGTTTCGGCCTGGTGGAACGTGGTGAACTGGGAGGAAGTAGGGAAGCGGTATCGGAGCGCTGTGCGGAAGAATTAATTTGGTAATTTGATAATGAACGTTTCCGAATTGCAGCAGACAGATGCTTTTCGTGTCCTCTTCCTCATCCCTGCACCAGATAAAAAGTAGAGAAGAGTTCAGGCACACGCATTTGCCGCTACAATATATTTCGGAGCCATTCATTATTATTAGACGGGTTTACACTCTCCAAATACACCCGCAAAATCCAATATTCAAACTTTATTCCACGTCCTCACCGTTCCACCGTCACATCCCCCTTCCGGTACATCTCCATTTCCCGTCCGCAAAATGCCACCTTTACCCACAACTGCCACACATACACGCCTGGCTCCATCAGCTTGTCGCGGAAACTGCCTTCCCAGCCGTTCTCGGGCTGCTCGCTTTGGAACAGCAGGCTGCCCCAGCGGTCGTACACTTCTAAGCGGTAATCGAGCAGCGTGAAGTTGCTGCCGAAAAACGGCCGGAACAGGGCATTTTCGGGTTTTGAAGCGTTGGGCGCAAAGATGTTGGGCACAAAGATGTTGATCGGGGCGCCATCGCTCGACATCCAGGCTACCGTTGCTGCCCGGTGCAGCTGCTCGCCGCAGTGGTTGCTGGCATCGAGCCACACGGGGCCCGCTTCGCTGGTGCTGGTGCTGAGGCTGTGGGCGCCGTTCCACCAACTGAGCTGCAGCCCAACGGTGTCGCCCCCGAGTATGGGCGCGAGCGTGATCCGGCTGCTGTCGCAGGGTATCATGTAGTCGCTGTGCAGTATGACCTCCAGCGGCGCGCTGGCCAGTACCGTCGCATCTCCTTCGACAACACAGCCGTGCTCGTCCTGCACCGCCACGGTGTAAGCGCCCGGCGCCAGGTTGCTGAAACGGTTGTCGGTCTGGAATGCGCCGCCGTTGAGGGCGTAGCCCGTGGGCTGGGATCCGCCGGGCAACACGTTCACGGCAATGGAGCCCTGACTCTGGTTGGGGCAACTGCGCTGGGCCGTGGCATCGAATTGCAGGGAAGGCCAGGCTGTCACCTGTATGGTTATCAAGGAATCGCAGCCCTCGCTGTTGCTGAAATGGAAGTCTTTTGCCTCGCCGATCGCCACTTTTTCGCTGTTGAAAATATAGGATTCTCCCGGGCACACCTTCACTTCTATGATGTCGGCCGAACTGGCTTTTTCAAGCACCGTCACCGTCAGGATGGAGTCGCAGCCCAGGGCGTTCGTCAGCGTGAAAGCCTGCACCGTCCCTGCCGCCAGCGATTGTCCCTGGAACGTAAAGGTCTCGTTGGGGCAAACGCCAAAAGTCACCGCCCCCGTGGTAGTCGGCAAGGCGCTCACCGTCACCGTCACAATGGAATCGCAGCCCAGCGCGTTCGTCAGCGTGAAAGCCTGGGTCTGACCCACGGCCAATGCCACGCCTTGGTAAGTGTAAGTGCTGCCCGGACAAGCGCTCACCGCCAGCGTCGAAGCCGAAGTCGGCAGAGCGCTCACCGTCACCGTCACGATGGAGTCGCAGCCCAGCGCGTTCGTCAGCGTGAAAGCCTGGGTCTGACCCACGGCCAATGCCACGCCTTGGTAAGTGTAAGTGCTGCCCGGACAAGCGCTCACCGCCAGCGTCGAAGCCGAAGTCGGCAGAGCGCTCACCGTCACCGTCACGATGGAGTCGCAGCCCAGCGCGTTCGTCAGCGTGAAAGCCTGGGTCTGACCCACGGCCAATGCCACGCCTTGGTAAGTGTAGGAGCTTCCCGGACAAGCGCTCACCGCCAGCGTCGAAGTCGAAGCCGGCAAGGCGCTCACCGTTACCGTGACAATGGAATCGCAGCCCAGCGCGTTCGCCAGCGTGAAAGCCTGGGTTTGCCCAACAGCCAATGCCACGCCCGCGTACGTGTACGTACTGCCCGGACAAGCGCTCACCGCCAGCGTCGAAGCCGAAGTCGGCAAGGCGCTCACCGTCACCGTGACGATGGAATCGCAGCCCAGCGCATTCGTCAGCGTGAAAGCCTGGGTCTGACCAACAGCCAAATCAACACCCGCGTACGTGTACGTGCTGCCCGGACAAGCGCTCACGGCCAGCGTCGAAGCCGAAGTCGGCAACGCGCTCACTGTTACTGTGACGATGGAGTCACAGCCCAGCGCATTCGTCAGCGTGAAAGCCTGGGTCTGCCCAACGGCCAAATCCACGCCTTGGTACGTGTAGGTGCTGCCCGGGCAGGCGCTCACCGCCAGCGATGAAGTAGAAACTGGCAAGGCGCTCACCGTCACCGTGATGATCGAATCGCAGCCAAAGGCATCCGTGACCGTAAAATCCATCGACTGGCCTGTCGGGATGCCGGTGCCGTTGTACAGCGCCGAAGCGCCCGGGCAGGCGCTGAGGGCAATGCTCGCCAGGGTGGGCGGACAACTGAAAGCTTTCACCAGCAAATCGGCGAAAGTCTTGCCGCCGCAACCGCTCAGGCTGACCGAATCGGCAAGGATCACCACTTGCCAATGGGGATCGAGCGCCTGGCTGTCAATCTGAACGGTATAGCCCGTAGCCAATACGTTCTGCCAGTCGAAGCCGCCGTTGGCGCCGGAGACATTGGCATTGACCAAAGCCCCGTTCTGCCACAACTGCACCGGAACGAACGCCACGAGGGTATCTGCCGCGTCAATCACGCCGTTGTTGTTCACATCCGACCATACCTGCCCCAAAATGTTGCCGTAGCCGTCGTAAAGCTCCACGGTCAGGTCGGCGCTCTGCGCCTGGCAGCCGTGTATGTCCACCAGGTCGGCGAAATAGGTGCCGCTCTGGGTGGCGGCAAACTGGTTGCTCGTCGCCCCCGGAATCGGGTTGCCCTCAAAATACCATTGCCAGGAAACAATTTCGGGCAGCGGCGGCAGGCAAAGGGTGTCGGGGTTGCAGCGCTCGTGGCAACCAGCGGGCAGGGCCGCTATGTTGGGACCGGGGAATATCACCACGGTATTGCTCTGGGTGGAGCAGCCAAACTCATTCACCACCCGCACGAAGTACAAGCCCGCGTCTTCGGTGAGCAGGCTCGGCCCCGTGGCGCCGGTATTCCACAAAATATTCCAATTGGGCGGCTGCGGGCCGGTGTACGTTATCGTGGAGGGCGTTCCGGCGCACACATCGTCGGTGGCTAAGCTGAAATTGGATGGCACGGGATTGACGTTCACCGTAAATGGCGCGAGCACCGCCGTACAGCCCGTGGCGGGATTGGTGAGGGTAACGGTGTAGGTATGGGCGCCAATGGGCAGCAGGTTGCCGCGGTCTTCGGAAAAAATCAGCGTTTCGTTGTTGCCGTTGCCGCCGCTCCACTGGAAGGTATAGCTGCCGTTGTCCTGCACTTGCAAATTCACATCCTCGCCATAACAGACCGAAAGCGTCGGGTACGACACGCCAATCACCTGCCCAAACGCATTCAATTCCAATGCTTTGATAACGCCCACAGGAGCGGGGTTCATGTCCACCGTCTTTTTGGGCGGCGAATAGGTGCAGCCATTGCCATTGGTCAGGGTGACACTGAAAACGCCTTCTTGGCCCACCGTCAGGGTAGGCGCATTGCTGGCATCCGACCACACATAGCTCGCGCCCGGGCCCGAGGGCGCCACCAATGTGATGGTTTTCCCTTCACAAATGACGGCGTTGGCAGGCGTGATATTCCCCGAAAAGGGGTTTGGCACGATGGCTACACTTTGGTTTATGCTGCCTTTGCAGCCGTAGTTGTTCGTAGCCGTGAGGGTAACGGGGTAATTACCCGCCGGGGAAAAATTGTGGTAAGCGGTATTGCCCGTGCTGCTGTTCAGCGCGCCCGATGCCGGGTGCCCGAAATTCCATTCGGTTTTGATGATGCCTGCCGGGTTGGCCAGACTGAACGCGGAAGCGTTGCCCGCGCAATTGGCCAGCGGCGGGGAGAAAGTCGGGCTGGGGAAATCCGGCACAAATACATTCTCGGAATAAGTAGCGGTACAGCCCGTGGCCGAAGTGATGGTCAGGGTAGCGGTGTAGTCGCCCGCATTGGCGTATGGGTAGCCCGGCGAAGGCAGGCTGCTGACGTCGGTGCTGCCTGGTTCGCCAAAATCCCAGGCCCAGCCCACAATGCTCGCGTCCGGGAGCCGGGTGCTTTCGTCGACAAACAAGGTGGTATCGCCCGGACAAGCCTGGCGCTGTGAAAACAAGGCAACAGCCTCAACATCAAGGGAATCGACCACCTCGCAAACAGCGCCGTTTTGCAGCAGCGCCTTAAAAACGATGATGTATTTTCCGGCATTGGGGTACACAAACGAGGCATTGTCGCCCGTAGCGGTACCCACCAGCGCTCCGCCGGATATGCCCGTCCACCAGGCGCCGCTGCCCGGAACGTATTGTCCGGTAAAGTCCTTAAAAGCTAAGTTCATGGAATCGCAGCGGGGCGTGGCAAAAGTGAGCACGTCCATGCTGCCGGGCGGGCATTTTGGGTGTGGGGGCAGGGGACAAAACCCGCTGCAGCCGCCGCCGCAATAGTTGAAGAGCAGCATGGGCGATGCCTGAGCCGTGCAGCCGTATTCATTGGTGGCCACCACCGTGTAAAACCCGTACTGGTTTGTGGAAATCACCGCCGTATTGCCCCCAAACGGTACATTGTCGTGCAGCCAGGCGAAACTGTACTGGCTGCCTTCCGGCACCACGGTATTGATCGGAACGAATTCGCTGTTGTTGCAAAAACCCGTCGGGTGCGCAGTGCTGACACTCACATTCGGCTTGGGGTATTTGGCGATCTCAAAATCGATGCTGCCCTTGCAGCCGTTGGCATCGGTGACTGCCACAGCGTAGCTGCCGCTGGGGATGTTGACCGAAGCTGCAGCGCTCAAAGCCGGCCCACTGGCCAATTGCCAGGAATAGGCGCTGAAGGGTGTGGTGGTGGTTACCAGGGTAGAATCATTCGGGCACAGGCCTGCGGGAACGCTTACCATCGGCGCGGGGTTGGCCCACACCGCTACGTTGAAATCAGCGCTGATGGCGCAGGAAGTCACCCGGACTTTGTGCGCGCCCGGCCTTTGCCAGTAAATCTCCACGTTGTTTTTTCCCTGTCCGCTTTTGATCGTGCCCGCGTCGGCGGGGATCAATTGCCATTGGTAATCAAAGCCGGGGTAAAAATCGGCCTCGTAATAGGCCACCGACCCTTCGCAGAGGCCCGGCACGCCCGTGACGCTCAAGCCGCTGATCGCAGTCACATTCAGCTTGGCGGTGTCCGATTTGCAGCCCAGGCCGTCGGTGGAAATATGGGCTGCCGACAGCCAGCGGTTGGCGCTGTTGTTCCAGCTGACGTTGATCGGGTTGCCCGTTTGTGCTGCCGGGCCGCCGCCGCTAACCGTCCAACTGACGGTGTAAAGCCCTGTTCCCAGTACCGAGTAGCTCAGGGGCGTACTGGGGCAAATCACCTTGGGGCCGGCCAGTCCGGCGGGCTTGGGTGGGCGGGCAACGATGTTGAATATCAGTTCGGCAGAGGGGGAGCAGGTTTTGCCGGCGGCAGTCGGTATGGCCAGCAGTCGGTATTTCCCAGGCGCTGCGGTGGTGGGGAAATTGATGCTCCAAACGTTGCTGGGCGATGTCCAGAACAAGCTGCCGTCTTCTTTGTAGGCAAACCAGTCGCAACGGATGCCCGTGGATGCATTGAGTAGCGATTGAAAATTTGCGGCGGTATTTTCACACATTTCAACTACCCCTTTGATGTAAAAGGTGGGCAATATTTTCACGGGTATAGAATCCTGGCCGCCGCAGCCCAGGTAGCAGTTGTAGTATTCCACCGTCAGCCAATGGACGGTGACGTCGTTTGCCGATGCCGTCCAGGCCACGGAGATTTTGTTCGTGCCCTGCCCGCGCAGGATGCTGCCGCCACTGGGCAGTTTCCACACGTATTCCGTGCCATCGAACTGGTTGATGCTGTATTCCTCTTCGCTGCCCTTGCACACCGATTCGTTGCCCCGAATTTCGGCATTGTCGGAGATAATGGGGATGATGAACACGCTGGCTTGCGGACAGGTGGCGCCGCCGCAGCCCGAAGCGCTCAGGGAGATGGTTCCGTTGGGCCCCTGTCCCCATTGAACGGTGATGCTGTTGTCGCTGCTGTTGCCACCGTCGAGCACGGTGCCATTGGCCGAAACCACCCAGGTGTAGCTGCTGCAATTGCTTGAGGTGGAATATTTTACGGTTTCGCCCGGACAAACCGAGCCCACACAATCGAGCAAGGGCGGCTCGGTGTCGAGCACTTCCACCAGCAGAACCGTGGTGTCGGCGCACAGGCAGTTGCTCTGTGCGATCAGGGTTACGCTGAAACTGCCGGCAGCGAGGAATGTGTGCTCGGTATTTTCCGTCGAAACGGTGGAAAGGTTGTCGCTGAAATGCCATTCGTAGCGCTCGGCGTGCAGGCTTTGGTTTTTGAAGGCGACGGTTTGGCCTTTGCATAGCTGCAAGGGGGCGTTGGAGGGGGCGGGCGGGTCGGTCGTGAACTGCGCTTTGGGCTCCTCCACGATTGTGACGCATCTTTTACTGGAAAAACAGGTGCTCTGGCCATTTGATTCCAGTTGCACAAAGCCAGTGCCAGCTTCCCCCCAAGTAACCTCTACCTGTCGGGCATTTGCACTCAGCGAATAGCTTTCGGCCCCCACGATCGTCCAAACAATCGCGCTGGCAGGCAGGGGTACGCCACAATTGACCGGCGGGTCGAAAAAATACGTAACCGTGGAATGCGGGCAAATCATCTCGCAAACTGGCGGGGCGTTGCCGCTGGTGTAATTGCAAAAAGCTGCGTTGGAAGATTGGATGTCGACCACTTGGGTCGGCTGCATGCCTACGAAAAAGCATTGCGTTGCCGAATTGCTTTGGGCATCATACACCGTAACGCAATAGTCGCCATTGCAAGCATTTGTAAGCACTTGCGTGGTGTTTCCGCTTGACCAGATGTAGGAGTACGGTGCGAATCCCCCACCCGCTGTTGCGCTAATAGAACCAGAACAGTTGGCGCCGCAACCAGTATTCGTAACATTGCCATTGACTGCCAATGGATTAGAACCTGTGCCGCCATTTCCTAAGACTGTAATGCTATGGGTTAGGGTGCAGCCATAAACATCCGTTAAGGTCAAATAGTAGTTCCCGGGATTTAGATATAATAAATCCTGGCTTGTATGGCCTCCCGACCAATAAAAGGAATAGGGAGGTGTGCCACCGGTGGTAGTAATGTTGATAAAACCATTTGCGATGCCATTGCTGGCATTGGTTACCGTAATCGAATTGTTCAAGGCAGTGGGTTGCGTCACCGTTGCCGAGGCGGTTTTGGTGCAACCAAAGGCATCTGTGACCGTGGTTGTATAAGTGCCCGCAACAAGGTTGTTGATGTTCTGGGTGGTAGCCCCATTTCCCCAAAGATAAGTGTACGGTGGGTTACCACCTGATACAGTGGTGCTGATGCTCCCTGTGTTGCCCCCGAAGCAGAGGACGTTGGTCGCGCAAACAGCCAAAAGCATGGTTGACGGATTCGGAACGGTTGCTGAAGTGGACTGTGTTAAGCCATTGGCATCTGATACAGTGACAGTATAGGTGCCAGGGCATAGGTTTACCTGGGCTTGGGATGTACCACCATTGCTCCATTGGAAGGTATACCCTGGGGTTCCGCCTGAAACGCTCAGGTCGATAGTTCCGATGCATGTGAAGGAGCAACTGACATTGAAAACTTGAGTGAACAACGTGAGTCCCTGGCCGGAAAGCTGAACAGCTCCAAGCATCAGGCAAAAAACAGCAGAAAGGCGGGTGTAGTAGTTTTTCATCATAAGTTGGAATTTATGTTGTGTCGCAAATATTGGGCAGAATTTCGGTTTTTGGTTGGGACAAATTTTGGGGGTTGTAGGGTTTTATTTGGAGTTTAAAACAATGAATGTTTTGATGTTCAATTAGTTATAAAACAACGATCCTGCTGTGCTTTTTTTGTTTCTCACAACGGCACGACGACACGACGACAAAAATTTATTCGTTTGGGTATCCGTGTCGTTGTGCCGTCCGCCTAAAAGAACTAGGTTGTTTTTCTGTCGCTATTAGCAGGCTCCTTCGCACGCGGAAATTTTCTGAGAAACTACATAATACCGTGTTTGATTGACGATTGGCAAGTACATGATTGACGATTGTTGATGTGATTGATGATTTTTTGAAGGGCGATTGCTTCGGCGGCTCGATCAACAATCAACCGTTCCTACTTCACCTCGACAATCGTCAATCATGTACTTGCCAATCGTAAATCAAACACGGCAACGAGCAGCCAGTTACAGGATACAAGCAGCACCCCAAATCGCTGCCACTACCCCACGAACCGCGCAAAATCCAGCAGCGAATCAAAAGCAAAATCGAGCTCCACTTTTTCCAGCAGGTCCAACTCTTCTATTTTCCCGCGGACCAGCACTTTGCGCATGCCGAGCCGTTCGGCAAATTCCATGTCGGAAACCGAATCGCCCACCATCCAGGCATTCGTTAGGTCCATTTCGGGGAAATCCTGCAGAGCCAGCCAGGCCATACCTGTGGCGGGCTTTCGGCAGGGGCAGTTTGCTTCCTTGCGGTGCGGGCAGTGGTACACCTTGTCGATGCGCCCGCCCTCGGCGGTGGCGATTTGCAGCATGTGCCGGTGCACATTGGCCAATTCCATTTCACCCATGAGCCCCTTGCCGATGCCCTGCTGGTTGGTGACCACGAAGATCAGGTCGAACTTTTCGGAAAGGAGCCGCATGGCTTCGGCCAGGCCTTTCGTAGGCACGAATGCTTCGGGCGACTTCACGTAATCGCCGGGTATGCGCTCGTTGATGACGCCGTCGCGGTCGATAAAAAGTGTGCTCATTAGTATTGTGCTTAAATTTGTGGCCGTAAAGATGGTTTATCTGCTTTTAAAAAGCCGCACCATGCGCCACCTACCTTACCTGCTCCTACTGCTATTCTTCTCCTGCCAGCAAGAAAGCGCTGAAAACCACCTCGTTGTATCCGTCGAAAAAATCGCGCTCCGAGCCACACCGGGACTGAAAGGCGCCGAAACCATCACCCTGAAAAAAGGCGACAAGCTGACCGATCTCGGCGAGGTGAGCCATTTCGAAAGCCCCATCACCTTTGGCAACACGCCCATGCGCACGCCCTGGCTCAAGGTACAAACTGCCGACAACAAACAAGGCTGGATATTCGCCGGCGCCGTGCAGCCCCAAGCAGCTACCAGCGATTGGCTGCTGCAAAAGCGCCTCGACTGCTATTTCGGCCACGCATTCGCCAGCAGGCTCAACCAATGGAAAGCAGGGCTCGACGCGCTGCCGGGCGAGGTTGACTGCGCGGCTTCCTACCGAAATGCTATTTCCATGCGCGACTCCCTGGTGCAGGTGTTGAAATTCCGCGCTGAACCGGAAGGTCGGCCCGATTATGCCTGGCTGGCCAATGTCATGCCCGGCTTTGTTTTCCAACGCGGCCTTGATGGCGGCCCGCCGGAATTGTACACCGACTACCGTTTTTGGCTGCAAAAAGCCGCAAAATCCAGCGGCGGCGCTGATGACGCCTTCCTCGAAACCTGTATCCTGGTGTTCCCGCACGACAGCATTGAATCCATTTTCCCGGTCTGGAAATTCCCCATGAGTACCCGGGAGTCGGCCAGCCAGCTCGGCACGGGCATACACGCGAAGGTTATGCAGGCAATAGACAACACACTGGCACAATCGCGGCTTTTCGAACCAGAACTGCTGCGGATAAAAGATGCCGTGCTGGAAGACATCCAAGACAAAGGCGCCCGTTTTTGGCAAGACACGCCCCTGATACTGAAAGACCTGGATGCCTTGATCGCCAACCCGCCCAAATGTTTGAGCGCCGCGGAACTCGATGCCCTGGTGACGCGCCGGGCGATGTTTGAGGATGTTGCGGGGAATGGGATAAGGGTGAATTTGAGGAGCGGAGAATTTTAAAAAGAAGCATCCAATACCAGATACAGGCGGATTGACCGAAAAATTTGAACATCAATTGAGCAAACTATGAGCAGGCCAGATCCAACGCACAGCGCTACCTTTGTCTTGTCAGTAAAATCGGGTTTCTGGTTTCAGGTTTCTGGTTTCTGGTTGGCTTCGCGCCTGGTTTTGGGGAGTAGATTTGGCCAATATTGAGCTTACTAATTATCATCTTCAAAAAACCAAGCGCGAAGCCAACCTGAAACCTGAAACCCTTTATCCTTGTATCCTTTTCCAATTTATGAATCCATTCCTGCAAGAACTCATCGCCGCCTGGAACGCCCACAGCAAAGAACGCCTGTTGGCCATGTATCACCCTGATTTCGACGGGGAAGACCTTTCTGAAGGCAAACGCGCCGGCGGCACCCGCGATGCCGAGCGCATGATCGACTATATACTGAACGCTTTTCCCGACGTGGAGATGACCCTGCTGGAATGGGGCATTCAAGGCGACAACGTGTTCTTTTTCTGGCAGGCCGTTGGCCACCAGCGCGGAAAATTGATGAACATTCCCGCCACCGGGAAAAAATGCTCCTTTATCGGCTCCACTTTCCTCACGTTGAAAGAAGGCAAGATCATCCGCAGCCGCCGGATTTGGGATGTAGCTACCATGCTGCGGCAGATCGGGTTGCTGCCAGAGCCAAGTACTGCGGAGTATTGATTTTTGGGGTTCTTTTTCTTACAGCTGGATGGCAGACAACCACACGAATAGCCCTGAAAGGGCGAAACCACTACCATTGGGCAACGCAACCAACAACCGTTGCCAGCCCTGATTCCCTTTTTTGTATTTTTGCCCCAAATAAAGGCAAAAAGCAAAGAAGGTTATGACAACAAATTCCACAAAAGGCAAGAACCGCGAAACCATTCTGCTCATCATCGTGGCCGTGGTAGGCTTAGGCGGACTGGCGGCGTTGCAATTTGCCAAAAAAGGCAATGGGCGTTCCGATCAAAAAGCGTTGTTGCAGGCACAGGGGCAGCAAGATGCCGTAGATGCCCAGGCAGCAGCGCCCATTCAGCGCATCCCTGGTCAGCTCCTGCGCACCAGCGAGTACCCGGAAGCCGGGCGGCCTTTCAAGTTTTATATGAGCAAATCGAGCCAGGGCCCCGAATACGCCCTGGATTTTGGCGACGGCAGCGCGCGCAAAGTGTTCAAAGACGGCTACGTAACCCATACGTTCAAAAAATCGGGGCCTTGTACCGTCACCCTTTTTGCTACCTACGAAGGCCAGGTGGTGCAGCTCGATACCATGCGCAAAGTGGTGGCCAGGGTGAAGGAAGATGCTATTTTGGGGCCGGTGGTGGATTATTGAAGGCGGCAAATGGGCAAGGGGCAAACGGGCAAGGGGCGCATTTTGGTTGCTGAGTGTATGAAAACATAAAGGATATTCAATCGAAAGCCTGGTATTCAGGCAGCATTAGAGAGGCCTAACATTTGTAACCGCGTGACCACGCCCGGCGGTATCGAAGTCTCTACACAATATGCTGACAGACAGTTTAAAAAATTAAGCCCTAAAAACGGCAGCTTTCGTAGTTTTACGCCGTTCCGGAATTTATACCTAACAAAATATACCGTTTCGGGACACCGTATTATTGGCCCAATCGCTCACTTTTTGCATTAACATTTACCGACCATGAAGAAAATTGGAATCCTGCACGGGAAAGAAAGAAGTTTCCCGGAAGCCTTCGTTGCCCGCGTCAACGCCAAGAATGTCAAAGGTGTGCACGCCGAGCCTACCCATGTGGATGAACTGATGCAAGGCAACCCGACGCCCTACGCCGTGATGATCGACCGTATCAGCCAGGACGTGCCGTTTTACCGCGCCTACGTCAAAAACGCCGCCCTTAACGGAACAGCCGTGCTCAATAACCCCTTCTGGTGGAGCGCCGACGAGAAGTTTTTCAACAACTGCCTCTCCACCAAAGTGGGGCTGCCCGTGCCAAAAACCATCCTGCTGCCCTCGAAAGAGATGCCGCCCGACACCAGCGGCGAGAGTTTCCGCAACATGAAATACCCGCTGGATTGGGAACAAATGATCGAATACCTCGGCGGGTTCCCCCTCTACATGAAGCCACACTCTGGTGGCGGCTGGAAAAACGTGTACAAAGTGCACAATTTCGATGAGTTCTTCACCGCCTACAACGAGACGAACACCCTCGTGATGCTGCTGCAGGAGTGCATCGACTTCGATTCGTACTTCCGCTGCTACTGCTTAGGCGGTAAATACGTGCGCATCATGGACTACGAGCCGCGCAACCCGCACCACCTGCGCTACGTGGCCGATTTCAAGCACGTCACCAAAGCCCAGCGCGAAGAGATGCACCAACTCGTGCTCATGATCAACAAAGCCCTTGGCTACGATTTCAACACCATCGAGTTTGCGATCCGCGACGGCGTACCCTATGCCATCGACTTTTGCAACCCGGCGCCCGATGCCGACGTCAATTCCGTGGGCGAGGCAAACTTCGAATGGGTGGTGGAAAATGCCGCCAATATGACAATAGAGAAAGCTTTGGCACACAAGGATGGTGGGAATAACCTGACTTGGGGTACTTTTGTGCAAAATTCGGTGCAGGGTCTCATGCCTTCCATGGCCGCACCTGCCGCCGCCCCTGCAAAACCCAAAAGCACTGGGAAAGCTTCCAAGGCTAAAAAATAATTAATCCGTGACCGCAAGTGTTAAAAAACGCTTGCGTTGTTCACGCTTCTCACAACTTGGGCATTTATGCTCGTTGTGATTTCCTGCCCGCGGGTTCAAGGCACCTGCGGGTTTTTTTATTTTTTTAGTTAAGGATAAACCAAAACAATAATCCGTCTCGTTGAAAGGTTTGATGCCATGAATATCCCAATTCATTTCAACTTCAAATCCTTTGCCATGAAGAAAACAACCATCCTACCGATCCTCGGCCTCGCAGTGGTCGCCGCCGTGTCCCTCACCGCCTTTTCGATTAAAAATGTTCCCCAAAGCAACCCCGAAGCCACATTCGAAGAGTTTTTGGCGCAGTTCCCGCAACAGCAGTTGCCCTATTCCCTTTCCGAAACCAGCCTGCGGGCGCAGCTCGACCACTATGTAGCCAATTTCAACAACCCCGTTGCCACCAAGCCCGCTACCAAGCCCAGGCGCCTCGACTGGCAATACTACCGCTTCCTGCCCAGCCTGGATGCCGAATCCAGCTTCAGCCGCCTGCCCATGCAAGCTGAGCCCATCGCCATGTTCGCGGCAAACGACAAATACGCGGTGCTTTACAGCTCCAGCCGCAGCTACGGTTATGGTTACAGCACCTATTATATTGCCGTGCTGGATAAACTCGGCGCCCAGATTTCCTGCAACGAGGTGGGCAAAGTGATGCCCCAAACTATCGTTTCCGCCACTGTTTCCAAAGACTTGCAGGCCGAACTGAAAACCTGGCGCATCGAATGGAAAAAGGACTACGAGCAAAACGGGCTAGAAGGCAACAAGATCGCCGGCTTGACCCATGTAGATACCCAGTCGCTCGACCTGATGAAGCCCACTACGCCTGTCGAAAGGGGCATCAAGCGCCGGTCGATTACGCCCATCATAGCGCAGGAGCCCAATGAGGCCAAGACCAAATAAGCGTCATCCCTGATTTTTTTCCATAACCAGCGCTGTGCCCCAACAACGTACGCCTTCGTGTGCCGTGCCAATTTGGTATGAACTGTCCTATCCCTTGATTTTCAAGCGCTTGTCGCATTTTTTATACCCAATAAATGGTAGGCCCAAAAGCCCCGTTTTCTGCCCAAACCCGCCGTTTACCGAAATTTTCATACCCTAAAAGGTGTAAAAACGACCATTTTGAAATTTTTTTTCTGGGAAAACGCCGAGCGCCGATTTTTTGGCATCCCTTTTGGAATATAGCAGGAAACAACGTTACAAACGGAAACAGCCACAAAAAAACTTAATCAATTAATCAAAGCCAAAATCGATCTTAAAATTATGAAAAACATCGCATTAATCCCGGCACTGCTCCTGGCACTCGCAAGCTCCGCTACCCTGAACGCACAGGAGACCAACCCTACTTTCCAGGACTTCATCGCACTGTTCCCGAAAGCGGAACTGCCTTATACTTTCAGCGCAGAGAACCTGCAAGCACAACTCGAAGCCCGCACGGCTACCAAAGCACCGCGCATGGATTGGGAATACTACCAGTTCCTCCCCGAGCTCGAGCGCAGCGCAGCTTTCAGCAGCATGCCTGTACACCCACAACCGGTGGCCGCTTTCGAAACGGAGAAATACACCGCAGTTGTCTATAACCTGGCTCGTGGCCTGGCACGCGGCAACAAAACGTTCAGCATCACGGTTTTCACCAAAACGGGCGAATACATCGGTACCCACTTCGTAGCTGGCGTCAACCCGGAAACACTGACCGCTGCCACCATCAACGAAGACCTGAGCGCCACGGTACTCGAATACAAAATCAACTGGGCAAGCAACTACCGCGACAACGGCCCGATCGGCAACAGCATCACCGGCCTCAGCATAGTTGAAACCGGCGTTTTCTCCCTCGCTACTGCCGGCAACCCCGACCAGATCGTGTGGGCTAACCGCACCGCAAGCAACAACACCAACCTGGTTGAAATGAAATAACAACTTGTCAGGGATGACAATACCTTAACGGAGAATTTAGAAGCCTCCTGTGTAGTAGATACGCAGGAGGCTTTTTTCTTGCAACAAATACCAAAAAAAGGGTGAAAGCGCAAAGAGGTCATCTGCTGGCCAGGCATCCATCACAATCCCTGCAATCGTTATGTTTTCCAAACTGCCTGCGTTTGGCTTGGGAGCTGCGAGCTGCTCGTAGCCGATCAACGCCCAGACATGCAAATAGTAATAGCGTTTCATATTATCTGACTGGAGGAATGAATAAATGCCCAAATTCATCATCAATAAATACCTTCACGGACATGTCCGTCCTCGAATTTTCAACCACCCACCGCAACTGACCCTCCGTCAAGCCCAAAGACACCTGCATTTCGATCAGCTTAGCCATATTTGCCCAGGAGAACAGGTGGGTGCCGCCGATCCTGGCATCGATCACGGCTTTCAGGGCGGCTATCCAGGCAGGATCGTTGTTATGCTGGGCGAGCAGGTTGCTCATCAAGGGGATCAAGCTGGTGTGCCCTGTGACCCATTGAAATTGAGCATCGTTAAATTGGCAAAGCGTGCTAAGGTTTACGAGTGCATTGTTCTGGCTGGCGTTCAGGTTATATGGGATTTGCCCCCCATAAAATTTGCGTGTTTGTGGATTCAAATCCGACAATCGCGCGCGCCAACTACCAGACCATCTGCCATTTGGTGAATGAAAAGTGTTACGCAAATGTGCAGGACTGAACCTTCAACATTTTATAACACTTTTCGCGCTGAATTCCACTAACCCGACCAAAGCCCCCTTTCCAGTATCAACACATGCCCACTATTCTAGCCGTTTGAATTGAATTCCTGTCATTCCACTTTGTTCCGTTGCAATCTTTAATTGTTCTGTAACGATGTAATTCGGAGACGCTCCCAGTGTTCCTGCAAGTTTAAACAGATCTAACTTTGGTTGATCCTGGAGCTTAAAGGCCGTTGATCCTAAATAAAAAGGATGCTTCAAGCTACTTGCAACCCGTTCAAACTCGTTCGCATCTGTAATTGTACAAGGTTTGATAGTAGAAGGCATTGTGGTAGTGTCCCGTATGCAAAATGCAGTTTTTTCATAATCGATTATCTCCATATAATTATGTTTGATAACAAGTATATGGTATTGAACAACCTTGGTACCCTTAACAGCATTAATTGGAAAAACTTTGTGTGGCGGAAGCCGGAATGTTGATAAGAGCGCTAAAAATCGCGCCGAAACTATTAAATAGTGAAAATGGGCCTCTCCAATACTAAGCATATCTGTCAACTTTGCTCTATGTCGGATCCGCAATCCTTCAGGAACCGCAAGATCAAGTTCTGTTCCTGAGTATAAATAATTATAGAACGCGTTTGGTGCGTCGGCTTGGTAGAAGCCAACAAAGCCATCGTTTTGTGGAACAAATCCCAACGATTTTGGATCGTGGTCTAAATAAAAGTAATTCATGATTGTTTTTTTATGCTGCACCTCACAAATCCTTGCAAGGTGCAGCAAAGTTGATTAAAATACTTGTATTTGAAGGATTTGGTTGACAATGATTGGATCATTCACTTTTAAGGTCGGATTTTGGCTAATTATCAATTTTGCTTGATTGGCCAAATAAATGCATTTGTCCTTTGCTAGTTCTGGTGTTAAATTTGCGCCATAATGTGCTTCAATTTCTTGCAATCTATTCCGAATAGCATTAGTATATTCAGGGTGCGACCCTAAATGTTGAGTAGTGGAGAGTACCGCTCCATTTGGCACATCATTCATGTGCCAAGGCGATTTGCCTTCTGCTTTTGCAGCCTGCTGAACAACAGGGTTATTAGATATCTCCCACGGTATAAGGTGATGGGCATGATAACCACTTGGCGGTTTTATTACTCTTGCTAGTTGGTCTCGACTACCAAATAAAATTGTCCCAACATTATCAATCCAATTAAGTTTGCAATAATTGCCAGCAGTATTTATTACTTTACTGGCATACTTGGCACCAGTAGAATACCAGCCAACAAACGGTACAGCTGAAGCCACTGCCAAGGTGCCATTTGCCCAGTCGCCTTCCATAACATATAACGTGGCATTAAAGAGGTCAGCTACTTCACCTACTACTGGCACCAATCCAATGCCATCCAAAGCAATATGAACTGCTTCAATACTTACATTCCAGGCGGCATCTTTGCACAGTTTAAAGTTGCCCAGCGACCCGGTGTATTTGCTTGGGTTATGGAATTTAAGCTTGGCTTTTTCAACTTCATAACAAATTGTCCATATTAATACAGGGTCTGGAATGCCTTGGCTTTGAACAATTTCTGGGTATTGGCTTGCAATTTGTTGAAACCCTGCCGACTGGAAATTGATTGGCAACTCGTTTTGGATTTGTAAATCCATGGTAAACTTTGCCACGTTCACCGCTTGTTGGTCAAAATTTTGAGCCAATAGAAAGCTGTGCAAAATTTCTACAGCTTTCTCTCCCATATCAGTTTTCGAGTTTTCAACCACCCACCGCAACTGCCCCTCCGTCAGGCCCAAAGACACCTGCATTTCGATCAGCTTGGCCATATTTGCCCAGGGAAACAGGTGGGTGCCGCCGATCCTGGCGTCTATCACGGCTTTCAGGGCGGCTATCCAGGCAGGGTCGTTGTTATGCTGGGCGAGCAGGTTGCTCATCAAGGGGATCAAGCTGGTGTGCCCTGTAACCCATTGAAATTGAGCGTCGTTGAATTGGCAAAGCGTGCTAAGGTTTACGAGCGCATTGTACTGGCTGGCGTTCAGGTTATATGGGATCTGCCCCCCATAAAACTGGAAAATTTGGATGGGAATGCCCATCAATAAAACTTGCGCATACGTCAACTCACCGCTTTGGATCAAGGGAGCGAGGTAGGCGTACTGGTTGTACACGCTTAGCGGGATTGGGCCACCGCCGCCGCCACCGCCGCCGCCGCCGCCACCACCACCGCCGTCAACCTCGTAACAGTCGGTAAAAACACTGATTTCCCAGCGACATTTATTGTAGCCCAATCCCATGTTTCGCAAATCTCAAAAAAAGTAACATAATCGATACAAACTTGGGTTCTGTCATCTGCTACATTCGTTTTGGTAAAGCCTATGGAATCCACAAAGCTTATAGGACTTCCTGCATTCAATGCAACACCAAATTGGAAATTACAAAACAGATCAAAAAACACAAATGCGCCACTGAAATTATTTAGGTTGTAGTTGTTCACATGAGAAGCGTGGTACTCGGGCGTAGCAGCGTACAGCAATATCTGGGCAAAGATGGTGTCTGGGCCGGAACGGCTGAAAACCAACTGTGCGCGGGCTCTGCCCTCATTGATCGAAAAAAGCGTCGTATCGGCCAGCGGCACCAGCACAATCTCGCGCCCTGATTGGGAATTCCCGAGCACCGCTTTGCCCCAGTCAGGTTCGATCTTGATGCGGAAAGGGCTTTTGAGCGAATCGGGCAAAGATGCTTGCAGCCTGGTAAAATCAATCGACGAAAAGTAATTTTGTGCCTCTTCAATCGTGATCTTTGAATGTAACAAAGAGGTTTGGTTTTGCCGTTCGAATGACTCAACCCGATCTTTTTTACAGCCCGTCATTACGGCAAAAAGTGATACAGTGGAAAGCAGCAGCCATGCCGCCAGTTTTTGAAAAGTAGTCATATTAAAATTTTCGTGTTTGTGGATTCAAATCCGGCAATCTCGCGCGCCGATTACCAGACCATCTGCCATTTGGTGAATAAAAAGTGTTATGCAAATGTGCAGGACTGAACCTTCAGCATTTTATAACACTTTTCGCGCTGAATTCCACTAACCAAACAAAGCAAGCTATTTTCCTCCCCCAAATTCCCGTCCTTTGCACTTATGAACCAAGCATTCAAACAAAGCGCCTGGCTACTGGCATCCTTCTTGGCCATCATCATCCTCGCCTTCAGCGACAACCAGCGCTTCGCCAACCTCTCCAAATCCGCTACCCCGGAGGAAAGCCGCTGGGTCGATTCCGTGTTCGATGCCTTGTCGGAAGACGAGCGCCTGGGACAGCTCTTCATGCTCCGCGCCCACGACGACCTCGACACCGCCTACGAGCGGCAAGTGGACGACCTCATCCGCCGCTACAAACCCGGCGGCCTCTGTTTTTTCAACCCCAGCCAGACGGGCACCGTGGAAAAGCAGGCAGAGCTTACCAACCGCTACCAGGCCTCCAGCCCCAGAGTGCCACTGCTGATCTCCATGGACCTCGAAAACGGCCTGGGCATGCGCCTGCGCAACTCGGCCATTTCCTTCCCCCGCGCCATGATGCTGGGCGCCGTGCAAGACAACCGCCTGCTGTACGACATGGGCCGGGAAGTGGCCCGCCAGTGCCGCCGCATCGGCGTGCACATCAACTTCGCCCCCGTAGCCGACGTGAACAACAACCCCGGCAACCCCGTCATCGGCGAGCGCAGCTACGGCGAAGACCGCCACAACGTGGCCGCCAAAGCCTACCAGTACATGGCGGGCATGCAGGACGGCGGCGTGCTGGCCTGCGCCAAGCACTTCCCCGGCCACGGCGACACCGACATGGATTCGCATTACGACCTCCCCCTCATCCCTTACGACCGCAAACGCCTCGACAGCTTAGAGCTACAACCTTTTCGCATGTTGGCGCAAAACGGCGTGGGCTCGTTCATGGTGGCGCACCTCTCGGTGCCGGCCCTCGACAGCCGTCCCAACCGCCCCACCACCTTGAGCCGTCCGGTCGTAACCGACTTGCTGCGCAAAGAGCTTGGTTTTGAAGGGCTTATATTCACCGATGCGATGGAAATGGATGGCGTGAAAAAGTTTTTCCCCGCCGGCGCCGCCGATGTGGAAGCCTTCAAGGCGGGCAACGACGTGATCCTGCTGCCCGTAAACATGGCAGAAAGCTGGGCCGCCGTACAAGCCGCCCTGAAAGACAGCAGCCTCAGCCGCGAACAGCTCCACGCCAGCGTGAAACGGGTGCTGCGCGTGAAGTACCGGCTCGGCCTCACCAAGCCCCAGCGCGTGGAAACCGCCAACCTGCGCGCCGACATCAACACGCCCGCCGCCTACGCCCTCAAGCGGAAAATCGTGGCCGCCGCCATGACACTCGTGCGCGACGACAAAAAACTGATCGGGTTCCCCAACTTAGAAAACATGCGCTTCGCCTCCATCGCCGTGGGCGACACCAACCGCTGTGTTTTCCAAACTTACTGCGGCTACTATGCCCCCGTCAGCCATTTCAATATGGCCAAAACCACCGATTCGCTCACCCAAAACCGCCTGCTCGATTCCCTGCGCCGCTACGACGTGGTGCTGGCCAGCCTGCACGGCATGAGGACTGCCCCCTTGCCCGCCAGAACTTCCAAGGCCGAAGCGGGCGCCGACACCATGTACGGCCTCACGCCGAGCCAGCTCGCTTTCCTCGAAAAACTGAACCGGCAGAACACCGTGGTGCTTTCGGTATTTGGCAACCCCTACACCCTGCGCTGGGTAGGCGATGCGCCCGTGCTGCTGCAAGCCTATACCGAAGACCCCATGGCCCAGGAATACGCCGCGCAAAGCCTGTTTGGCGCCAGCGACATCAATGGTATTTTGCCCGTGACCGCCAGCGCATTTGCCCATTTCGGACATGGGTACAAAATGGTTTTCCCGAAAAAACGCCTGGGCTACGAGCTGCCGGAAGCCGTGGGCATGAGCAGCGACACCCTCGCGCTCATGGACGGCATTGTGAAGGAAATGATCGACAGCGGCGCCGCGCCGGGCTGCCAGATTTTGGTGGCCAAAGACAACAAGGTCGTGTGGCACAAAGCTTACGGCTATTACACCTACTCCCAAACCGAGCCCGTCAACACGGAAACCATTTTCGACCTGGCATCGGTGACCAAGGTGGCGGCCACCACCATTTCGGTGATGAAATTAGTAGAAAACGGGCAAATAACGCTCGATGCGCCCATGTCCGAATACGTGCCGGAGCTCAAAAAAACCGATAAAAAAGACCTCACCGTGCGGGAAATGCTGGCCCACCACGCCGGACTGCAGGCCTGGATACCATTTTACCAACAAACCCTCACAACCGATAAAATGCCCAACCCGAAAATCTACCACGCCACTGCTTCCAAAGGCTACAACATCCCGGTGGCCAAGGATTTATTTATGGACAATGATTGGGTGGACAGCGTTTGGCAACAGATTTTCCACAGTCCCTTGCGCGAAAACAAGGAGTACAAATATTCCGACCTCGATTTGTACCTCAATGCCCGCGCCGTGCAGAACCAGAGCGGCAAACCGGTGGATGTGTTCGCCGCGCAAACCTTCTACCGCCCGCTGGGCCTCGCCACCACCGGCTATAACCCCTGGAAACGGGGCCTGGCCCTGCGCTGCGCCCCCACCGAGGAAGACAACTATTTCCGCCGCCAGCAATTGCAGGGCTACGTGCACGACATGGGCGCGGCCATGCTCGGCGGGGTGAGCGGCCACGCCGGTTTGTTTTCCAATGCCAACGACTTAGCCAAGATATTCCAGATGCTGCTCAACGGCGGCAGTTACGGCTGGCACGAATACCTGAAACCGGAAACGGTGCGTTTGTTCACTACCCGCTATGCCGCCAGCACCCGCCGCGGCATCGGTTTCGACATGAAAGAATTAGACGAAAAGCTGCCCGCCAACATGAGCCCCCTGGCCGGGAAAAACACCTTTGGCCACCTCGGGTTCACGGGCATCTGCGCCTGGGCCGACCCCGATAAAAACCTGATCTTTATCTTTTTATCCAACAGAACCTATCCGAGTATGGAGAACAACAAACTGGGCGACGGCGATTACCGGCCCAGGTTGCAGGGGCTGATGTACCGGGCGCTTTTGCCGCGTTAACCTTCATCCACTATGAAAATCCTGCTCACAACGCTCAACGCAAAATACATCCACCTCAACTTAGCCATCCGCCTGCTGTATGAGCTGAATGTCGATTTCGAAGGGCTGGGTTGGCATGAATTCACCATCAAGGAAGACCGCGACGCCATCGCCGACCATTGTTCCGCTTACGACGTGGTGGCCTTCAGTTGCTATATCTGGAACATCAGCCAGACGCTGGATGTGGCGCGGCGCATCAAGCAGCGCAAGCCCGACATAAAAATCCTGCTCGGCGGGCCGGAAGTGAGCTACGACTGGCAAGACGTGATCGCACGCCCGGAAGTGGATTACATCATCACCGGCGAAGGAGAAACCCCGTTCCAGGCATTTTTGCAGCAGTACCCGGCGGTACAGGATGTGCCGGGCCTCGTGCACAAAACCAAGGGCCTGGTGCAACACAACCTCGAAGCCGCCATTTTCGACCTCAACCAATACAGGGGCATCAACCCCTACCGCCACGATGCGCCCAAGGACCTGTACAACAAGGTTTCCTACATCGAAACCTCCCGTGGCTGCCCCTACAAATGCGAGTTCTGCCTCGCCAGCCTCGACAACAAAGTGCGCTACCTGCCCAACGAAACCATCAAAGAACACCTGCTGCACCTGATGACCCACGGCCGCGTGATCAAGTTCCTCGACCGCACCTTCAACATCAAGCGCGATTTTACCATCGATATCTTCCAGTTTATCCTGGAGCACCACCGCCCCGAAAACGTGTTCCAGTTTGAAATCACCGCCGACATCCTGCACCCCGACATCATCCGTTTCATCCAGGAAAAGGTGCCAAAGGGCTTGTTCCGCTTTGAAATCGGCATACAGACGGTGAACCAGGTAGCCAACTTAGAAGTGAGCCGCAAGCAGAATTTCGACAAAACAAAAGCCATCATCGAAGCCTTGTCCGACAAGGTGGAAATGCACCTCGACCTGATCGTGGGGCTGGCGCTCGATTATTGGGACGATGTGAAGTACAGCTTCGAGGAGGTGTTCAAGCTCTTTGCGCCGGAGTTGCAGCTCGGTTTCCTGAAATTCCTCAAAGGCACCAAAATGCGCGACAAGCTGGATCAACACGGCTTTGTGTTCGACCCCGAGCCACCGTACCAGATCATTGAGAGCAAATACTTGTCGCGGGAAGAGCTTTTCAAACTGGAAGTGCTGGAGCAGGCGCTGGAGATTTACTGGAACAAAAAACGCACCCCGCAGCTGCTGAAATACGTCACCGCCCGCTATTCCGTGTTCGATTTTTTGCTCCACCTGGGTTTGTTTTTCGCAGAAAGGCGCGCATTCCACCAGCATACCCTCACCGATATTTTTGAAATCGCAGCTGATTTTGTGGCCGCGCAGTACCCCGACGACCCAGTCGTGCTGCAAATGCTGGGTGTTGACTATTATCTGTACCCGAAAATGCGGCCCAAACAACTTTGCTGGCAGGAAGCCGCGCCGGAGTTCCGGAGCGCAGTGCTCCGCAACCTGCCCAGCAGCACCGAAAAATACCGCTATTTCGTGCTGCCGCTGGATTTTGATTACCCGCATTTTGAGCGGACACAGGAAATAGTGCCTTGCGAAGAGCCATTGGTCATTGCCTACAACGGGCGGGAGAAAGCGGTTTGGGTAGAGATGGTGGATTCATTCCAGGATTAAGCGCATGAAAGCAGCTAAGTATAAGAAATTTATGCGCGTATCAAAAAAAAGTCGGTAAACCCAACGGTAAGTGGTTTGCGAATACAGCAGAGGATAAATCCTTAATAATCAACATAACCCATCCTGAAAATCTCGCAAATCACTAGAATCCTGGTATAAAAACCTAAAAAGCTCATTATATGATTTGGAAATATGCGCGGAATACCTACTTTTGTCCATCAATAAATCCCGCGATGAACAATCTTTTAGCCTGTAAATACCACCCAAAGCGCAGCTTGCCAGGACATGAAGTCTGGCAAGCTGCGCTGATTTTTAGGTGTAAGGTGCTTGCGGCTATCCAGCCGATTTGGGTTGGTTAGACGCAAGTGGCGGGGTGACAAAGCGGGTTTAACCGTCAATGGGAGTTGACGGGGAAGAGTAGTTATAGCCAATTATCGACAGGCTACAATTCAATAAAATAATAATTGGATGAGCAAAGTAAAACAACAGCATTACGTATGGCGGCACTATTTAAGATCATGGGCTGACGATGAAATTATTTGGGCATATTTTAAGAGGATAGGCAAAATTGAAAAATCTAACTTAATGGGGGTAGCTCAAGAAAGATATTTTTACAAGCTAATTGACCTTACAGAAAGCGAGGAATTGTTTTTAAAAAAATATATAGATGAAAATAGTCCTCACGCAGTAAAAGATTTAAATTTTGATTTTTTGAAACTATTCACATCTTCACATAGACTAAAAAAACAATTTGAAGAAAATGCGTCGATTTTTGTCGACAAGGAACTTTTTGATAAAGAAATTGAAGAAATAGAAATTAACTTAATGGAAAGGGCACATGGAAAAATGGAGTCTTTCGGTCTTAAATTGTTGAAATTTAGAACATTAGACGATCTTAAAACTATAGAGAATGATGATAATCTTTTTGAGGCAGTTTTGTTTTTATGTTTTCAATTCGTCAGAACAAAAAACATGAAAAATTCTGCATTGAGTTATTTTAATGGTAAACCCTCGGAAGAATTGGCTCAAAAAACTTGGAATATACTGAGCTATGTGACTGCAACTTCCTTAGCGTATAATATAGCATCTCACCCAAACTTAAAATTTGTATTTGTTGAAAACAAGAGTACCAATTTTTTCATTACTGGAGATCAACCAGTATTCAATTTGTTAGGGGATAAGGTAGATGAAAATGGTAATGTACTTGACTTGGAGTTTTATTACCCGATTACCCCGAATCACGCCTTATTGGTGCATTTTCGAAGTGACCAAGGTGATAAGTTTTTAAATCAGTCTGCCGATGAAAACCTGATCGAGCATTTGAACAAAAAAGTTTTTGAAAATTCTGACTTCTTTGTTTTTGCAAATAATAAGGAGCAATTAGAATTGTTATATGAAACAAACTTGCTATAACTCTGCGAGCAGCGCCGCGCTTGTGTCTTTTCCGCCTCGCCATGTCTTCCGCCCAAGCCAAAAGCAGCGCCGCGCTTGTGTCTTTTTGACCAAGCGCCCACGTACAGCAGGGTGCCCTATCGTTGAGTGGTACATACCGCTGGTTTGACAAAAATGTCACTAATCACCAAAAGTGTACCACCAATTTGCACCAAAAGTGTACCACTCAGCAAAACAAAATTAGTCAATGTTGTTGAGTTAAGAAATCTTCCCGCCGCGCCAGGTCTTCCCCCCAAGCCAAGAGCAGCGCCGCGCTTGTGTCTTTTTGACCAAGCGCCCACGTACAGCAGGGTGTCCTATCGTTGAGTGGTACATACCGCTGGTTTGACAAAAATATATTTCCGCCTTGCTTGGTCTTCCATCCCTCCCGCCGAACGTCCCGAACCAACCCCAAGCCGCCCTGCTTGGTGTTGTCACCAAGCAGAAAAGGATAGCAGGATGCCCACACCACCTCGATACTGACCCAAATATACAATAATGCCGAGCGTGTATGATAATTCTTGCCAAAAGTCCAGCAAGATACACATAACAAATCTACCAATATTCTATGGGTGGTGGCCAATCCTCCCCATACCAAAAATGGGTCAAAAATGACCAGCGCGTATCTCCACTGGCGTAAAACGATGCAGAGATAGTGTCCCAAAAAAGTGTGTCTGAGAAAAGAAAAAGGTCTTCATCTTAGTGGTTCGTAACATCACTAAAAAAGAAGACCAAGATGCAATTAAGCAAGACACAAATTACGGCACTTTTGGCCGAAGTTGCAAGCCAGGAAGATGGATTCAACGAACTTTTGCGGATGTCGTTCCGCCTCGCCAGGTCTTCCACCCAAGCCAAGAGCAGCGCCGCGCTTGTGTCTT
>CAZULM010000007.1:0-164966 GCA_964621185.1 uncultured Saprospiraceae bacterium
TGATGAGCTTATTCCGCACTCCGCACTCCGCACTCCGCATTCCGCATTCCGCACTACTTATTTCTTTTTCGGTGGTTCATTTTTTCGAGAGGTTTTGATGGATGTAACAGTGATGGCCAATAATTCATCAGCTTCTTTCCAGTGCGGCGCGACGAGTGGTCGCCACCGGGTGGATAGGCCGACCAAAAATTCCAGCCAAAACATTGTTTCATCGAGTTCTTCTTCGACTATACCCAGTTTAGCCCTGAAATCACGGCCTGATTTGCCACGACAGGCTGCCCTATAATTTGAGGCACTTGATGTGCTGCTCCGCATCATTTGCTCGGCAACGATGTTGTATTTTTTCTCATCCGGTAGCGCTGATGCGAAATCTACAACAGCCAAAGCAAAGGTTTTAAATCTGGCCTTCAAAGGATTTGTTTCTCTCATTTTGGTCTTTTTATTCTAAAAGTAAAGGAAAAAATACTAACCCGCAACCCCCACCCAAAATTTATTGCCCTATTCCGCACTCCGCACTCCGCACTCCGCATTCCGCATTCCGCACTCCGCACTCCGCATTCCGCATTCCGCACTCCTCAATCTCCTCTGCCATAAGTGGCCAAAAACACCGAAGCTGCTGCCCCGCCGCCCGCCAAAGCGCCTACCAGATAAATCCAGATGTCGCCCATCGAGAACATGCCCGCCACCGCCGCACCGATGCTTGCAGCCGGGTTGAACGTGCCGCCGCTGATGCTGCCCAGGCCATAAGTTGCCGCCATTGCCGTAAAACCGATGGCGAGGCCGTAGTGGGCGTTGCCAGCATTGCTTTCTGTGGTCGATACGTTCAGCGCCACGTAGGCCAGCGCCAAGGTGCCCAAGAACTCGCTCAGCAGGGAAGCAAAGGGCTCGGGATTGCTGTGCAGGGCAATAGCGGCCCCGCCGCCGCTCCCGTGCAGGTAGGTGGCAATGGACGCGGCCATCACGCCGCCAAAAACTTGTGATACCATGTACATAATGGTGTCGTTCATTTCCAATTTCCCGCGGATGCGCACCGCAAGGGTAACCGCCGGGTTGAAATGCCCGCCAGAGATATGGCCGCCGGCGTATATCATGGCCATATACATGGCGCCGATGGCCAGGGGGGCCAAGGGGGAAATATCGGCATTGTTGGCGCAAAGCACCACTGTGAGCACGAGAAAAAAGGTACCGACAAATTCTACGAGGTACTTTTGCATGGTTGGTCGTTTTGTTTGACGAAAAGGCGAATTTTGCGGGGCATGTTTTTTTAAAAACACACAGACACATAGGGACATAGGGGTTTTTGATCTCATGCTGTTGCCAAATACAGTTCTCACAACAAGTCGCAAAATGGAGATGTTAAAACTTAGCGACCTACGGAATAAAAACTATGTGCCTATGTCACTTTGTGCCTATGTGTTAAAAAATGCAAAGCGATTTCAATTCACAAAATAACAAACAATGCGCATGAAACGCCTCTCTTTCATCCTCCTTTTTTTATCCGTCATGGCCCATAAAAAAACGACTGCCCAAAACCAGGTGCTTACCCCGGAACTGCTCTGGCAAGTAGGCCGCGTCGCGCTGGAATGTGTTTCGCCCGACGGCCAGCTGGCCGTGTATGGCGTTGCCCGCTACGACATGGCTGCGAACAAGAGCAGCCGCGCCTTGTACCTCGTCAATGTGCAAAGCGGCGACACCCGCCTGCTCACCGACCCGGACAAGACCAGTTCCGACGCGGAATTCCATCCAGATGGGAAAAAGCTCGGCTTCCTGCGCGATGGCAAGTTGCATGAGATTCCCGTGACGGGCCCTGGGGAAGCCGTCAAGGTGAGCGACCTGGAAATCAACGGCTTCCACTACGCGCCAAATGGCAAGCACGTGCTTTTTGCGCAAGACGTGAAGCTCGACAAAAACCTCCAAGACCTGAACACCGACCTGCCCAAATCCAGCGGACGCGCTTTTGACGGCCTGATGTACCGCCATTGGAAAAGCTGGCACGACTACACCTATAGCAATGTTTTTTACGTCAACTACCGAGACGGAAAGTTTATCTCCAAACCCGTCAACATCCAGGGCGAAGAGCGCTTCGACAGCCCCTTGACCCCCGATGGCGGCATGGAACAAATAAGCTGGAGCCCCGATGCGCGCTGGATTATATATACCTGCCGAAAAGCCAACGGGACCGCTGAAGCTGTTTCTACCAACAGCGACTTGTACGCTTACGAGATCGCTTCCGGGAAAACGCTCAACTTTACCGAAGACCTGCCCGGCTACGACCGCGACCCCGTTTGGTCGCCCGATGGCAAATACCTGGTATGGACCAGCCTCGCGCGCCCAGGCTACGAGGCCGACCGCCCCCGCCTGATGCTGATGGAGGTGCAAACCAGCCAGCGCCAGGAACTTACCGCCGGCTGGACGTATGAGGCCAACAACCCCGTTTGGGCTGCCGACAGCAAGGCTTTGTATTTTACGAGCAGCGAAAATTTCACGCAGCAGATTTATCAGATCAACATCGCAGACAAAAAAATCCGGCGCATCACGGAAGGCACGCACGATTACACGGCCTTGAAAGTTGCAGGAAGCGAGATCATCACCACGCGCAATTCTATGATCGCGCCAGCGGAAGTTTTCGCCGTAAACCCCAAAACCGGCGCTGCCCGCCAGCTTTCCAAGGTCACCGACGAAGTGTGGGCCAACTTAGCCAAGCCCAAAGTAGAGCGCCGCACCGTAAAAACCTTTGACGGCAAGGACATGAACGTTTGGCTGGTATTGCCGCCCAATTTCGACCCCAACAAAAAATACCCGGCGCTGGTGTATGCCCAGGGCGGCCCACAGTCGGCCCTGAGCCAGTTCTTCTCCTACCGCTGGAATTTCGCCCTGATGGCCTCACAGGGCTATGTGGTGGTGGCGCCCTGCCGCCGCGGCATGCCCGGCGCCGGCCAGGCTTGGAACGACGCCATCACGGGCAAGTGGGGCGATGCCATGAAAGACTACCTCTCTGCCACCGATGCTGCCGCCAAGGAGCCGTTCGTTGATGCCGCTAAAATGGGCGCAGTTGGCGCCAGCTTCGGCGGCTACGCCGTGTACTGGCTGGCCGGGAACCACCAAAAACGTTTCAAGGCATTTATCTCCCATTGCGGCCTGTTCAACCTGGAAAGCTTTTATGGCACTACGGAGGAAGTCTGGTTCCCGCATTACGATTTTGAAGGGGCATACTGGCAAACGCCCAAACCGAAAATGTATGAAACCGACAGCCCCCACCTGTACGCCAAAAACTGGGACACACCCATCCTCGTCATCCACAACGAACTGGATTTCCGGGTGCCGCTGAGCGAAGGCATGCAGGCTTTTCAGGTAGCGCAGCTGAAAGGTATCCCTTCCCGCTTCCTGAGCTTCCCGGATGAAGGGCACTGGGTAAGCAAGCCGCAGAACAGCCTGCTCTGGCAGCGGGAGTTTTACAGTTGGCTGGACAAATACCTGAAGTGAATGCGGAGTGCGGAATGCGGAGTGCAGAGTGCGGAATGCGGAGTGCGGAGTGCGGAGTGCGGAGTGCGGAGTGCGGAGTGCGGAATAAGCACATCATTGATGATACTATTGTCATCTGTCTCCGGCATGTTTGGCCAAGAGTGCTGGAGACGGATGCCGAACCCAGCGCTCAATGATGTGCCCATTCCGCACTCCGCACTCCGCACTCCGCACTCTGCACTCCGCACTCCAAAAAAAATCCCCCTCCGCATTGCTACGGAAGAGGACATCCCAAAAACCGATTACATCTTTATATCTACCGCGGTGAAGCACAGCGGTGACGAAGGCCGGAGGCCATTTATTAGCGAAATTTGAAATAAGCGGGCAGCCGAAAAGTTGCCGCCCAATAGGTGAGATATGTTCAAAGCGGATTAAAAGCGATGCGATAGAACATCATCGTTGTTGCAGCAAAATTAATGCCCAACTTTTATTCATTGGAGTTGTTTTAGACAATTGTCTTTAAAATGACGCATTATTTGCCAGATAGAATCAGCGGGCAGCCCGAAATTGTACGGAAAGCCAACCTGAAAAGCTACATTTGCGCCAAATAATCGAACGCGTGCCTGTGCAGCAGCGAGAAATATCCGTAACATGAACAAACCGATAGTGACACCTTATGGCTCCGAGGCGGGCAAGAAAGCAGAAGTGGAGAAGATGTTTGACAAGATCGCGCCGCGCTACGACCTGCTCAACCGGGTGCTTTCGCTGGGCATCGACATTCGTTGGCGGAAGCAGGCCTTGGCCTATCTGGCGCCGGCAAAACCAAAAAACATCCTCGATGTGGCCACCGGCACAGCAGATGTGGCCATACTGGCTACCAAAATATTGAAGCCGGAAAACGTGGTCGGCATAGATATTGCCAATCAAATGTTGGAAATCGGGCGGGAAAAAGTGGCGGCGCAGGGCTTGTCGGAAGTTATCAGCCTTGAAACTGGCGACTCGGAGAACCTGCGCTTTGAGGCAAACGCCTTCGACGCCATCACCGTCGCGTTCGGCGTGCGCAACTTCGAGAACCTGGAACGCGGCCTGGCGGAAATGCTGCGGGTGCTGCGCCCCGGGGGGCGTTTGGTGATCCTGGAATTCTCCAAACCGCATGTTTTCCCGTTTAAACAACTGTACAATACCTACTTCAAATACGTTTTGCCCTTCATTGGGCGTTTAACTAGCCGCGACGTGCGCGCTTACACCTATCTGTTCGAAAGCGTGCAGGCGTTCCCGGAAGGCGACGATTTCAACAACATTCTCACCAAAACAGGTTTCCAGAACCCATCATGCGAACGATTGACGCTCGGAATATGCTCCATCTACTCAGCCGTGAAATAGGCCCTTGGCCTTTTGCTACTGGCCGCTGGCCGCTGGCCGCTGGCCGCTGGCCACTTGCCTTTTGCCTTTTGCTTACGCTCGGCTTCCAACTACCTTCGGCCCTGGGGCAGCACAACCAGGGCGCCAACCTAAACTATCTAGACTTTGCCCAAAAGCCCTACTATTTTGGCATAACCCTGGGCTATAACTCCAGCAACTACCGCATTTTCCATTCCAAGGATTTTATCCGCAACGATTCCTTTGCGCGGGCGGAGTCGGTGACCGGCCCCGGCTTCAACCTGGGCATCGTGTCGAACCTCAGGATAGGCGAATTTTTCGATATCCGCTTTTTGCCCACGCTTTCATTTGCCGAGCACAGCATCCGCTACACCCCGCCGGGCTCGGGCCGCATCATCAACCGCCCCATCGAATCGGTGCTCGTGGAGCTGCCCTTTCACGTGCGCTACAAATCGGCCACGTACCACGATTTCCGCCTGTTCGTGATCGGCGGTGTGAAATACTCCTTCGACGTGGCGAGCGACTCGCGCACGCGCCAGGCCGCCGGACTCGTGAAAATAGCCCCCACCGATTTCCAGGTCGAATACGGCGCCGGCATTCAGTTTTTCTTCCCCTATTTTATTTTCTCACCGGAGATAAAGGTGTCGCAGGGCCTGAACAACGTCTTGATTTACAACGATAAGTTACAGCAAAGTACGGTGTTGGAAAAGGTGATGTCGCGAACATTTACGTTGTCGCTGCATTTTGAAGGGTAGATTAAACCTTGATATTGTTTTAAAGTCAAATCTACCATCCCGGAAAAACTGTTCCACGTTTTCCCAGGACAAGCATTTTTCCACTTCAAAATTATTTATAGACAGATGAAAACCTATTACCTGTGCCTGGCACTTGCGCTCCTTATTGTTGGTTGCGACAAAAACAACAACCCCACCCCTGATTTCAGTTACGGAAAAAACCGCTTTACCCTTCAAATAGATGGTGTGGAGCGGGAGTACTACGTGCATGTCCCTTTGGGCTACGATGGAAATTCAAAAGTACCCGTAGTATTCATGCTGCACGGCACCAGCGGCGATGGCGAAAAATTTTACAATATTTCCGGTTGGAAAGAAGTAGGCGAGACGGAAACCATCCTGACGGTGTTTCCTTCCTCTGGCCGGCATTGCATTATCGATGACGGCGTGGTGAAAAACACCACAAAATGGAACTCCCAGCCCACCGAATGGACTTACTGCGCCAACGAAACGCCGTTGGACGATATCAAGTTCCTCCGTTCGGTAATCGACGCGTTGGCACAAAAATATTCCATAGATCAGAAACGGGTGTACCTGGTTGGGTTTTCCAATGGCGGCCAGATGGCAGCCAAATGTGCTATTTACATGAGTGACAAACTCGCCGCTGTTGTAGAAAATGCAGGTTCTTTTTCCACCGACACCACGTATACGCCCCTGCGCAGGATACCCACCGCACTGCAACTCGGCAACAAAGACTATGGCCCCGATGTGGATGGTATAGAAATACCCTTAAGCCAGATCGACTCTGTTTTGAACCGTATGACAAATATGCCATACCGGGCAAGGCAGACGCATGGAAACAGTTTCAACCTGCTCGATACCTATACCCTCAGTGGCGACACCTTAACGGCCCGTGTAGCAACCTTTGCCGCCGCTGATGGGAATCCCAATGTTTTTTACAACTTTGTGTTTGTAAAAGGCCTGGGACATGTTTATCCCAACGGAATCAACCACTGGATGAAAGGCGCAGAAGTTCACTGGAATTGGTTGAAGCAGTTTTCGATACCGTAAGTGGTGGAGCACCCTTCTTGACATATTGTTTCTCACAACGACACCACGACACTACGACGTAAAGTCCAAAGCGCTTAAGATCAATCCATTGTGTCGTTGTGTCGTAGTGAGAAACAAATTAACAAGTAGTATGGGATGGGTATCACACGACCCACTCCATCTCAATTTGCCGTTTCCCCATATCCACCGCCGCGATCTTCACCCGCACCTTGTCGCCCATTTTGATCACCTTTTTGTAGCGGCGGCCAACAGCCCGCAGGTTGCCGTCTTCGAGGGTGTAGGTGTCGTCGAGGTAGCGGAAATCGACCAGGCCCTCGGCTTTTGAGTCGGGCAGCTCCACGAAGAAGCCGCGGTCGATCATGCCGCTCACTACGCCCTCGAAGGTTTGGCCGACCTTGTCTTTGAGGAATTCGGCCTGTTTGTATTTGATGCTCTCGCGCTCGGCATCGGCTGCCTTGCGCTCCTGGTTGCTGATGTGCTTGCACTGCTCTTCCAGTTTGGCTTCGTCCACACGGTAGGTTTTGCCGTCGAGGTTACGCTCCAGGATTCGGTGCGCCAGCACGTCGGAGTAGCGGCGAATAGGCGAGGTGAAATGGGTGTAATGCGAGAACCCGAGGCCGTAGTGGCCGATGTTCTCGGTGGAATAAACGGCTTTGGCCATGGTGCGGATGGCCAGGGGTTCCAACAGTTTCAGGCGCTCGTTCTTTTGTGCGGCATGCATGAGGCCGTTGAAGGCTTTGGCGATCTGCTGGGGGGTGTCCACCTTCATGGGGTAGCCGAGCTCTGCGGCAAAGCGGGCGAAATCGGCCACTTTGCTCATGTCGGGCAGGTCGTGTACGCGGTAGATAAAGGGGATGGGCTTTCCGCTGGCATGTGCCGCCCGCTTTTCGCCGCGCTTGGCTGCCGGGGGCTGCATGTACAGGGCCACTTCTTTGTTGGCCAGCAGCATGAAGTCTTCGATGAGCAGGTGCGCGTCTTTGCGCTCTTTTACGTAAGCTTCAACCGGCTTGCCATCCTCATCCAGGCGGAAGCGCACTTCGTCGGTCTCGAAGGAGATAGCGCCGTTTTTCTCGCGCTCCTTCCGCATTTTTTTCGAAAGGCGGTTGAGGTTTTTCAGCGCCCAATCGAGCTGTTCGAATAGCGGATGGGCTTTCTGTGCCTTGGAAGGCTTTTTGTCGAGTATGGTTTGGGCTTCTTCGTAGGCAAAGCGTTTGTCGCTGAAAATGACCGTTTTGCCAAACCAGCGCTTCACCAGGTTGTGTTTTTCATCGAAGGTGAACACCGCTGAAAATGTCAAACGGTCTTCCTCCGGCACCAGCGAGCAAAGGTTGTTCGATATTTTTTCCGGCAACATGGGGTTGCAGCGGTCCACCAGGTACACCGAGGTGCTGCGCGCGTATGCCTCTTTGTCGAGTGTGGAATCGGGCTTTACAAAATGCGTCACGTCGGCGATGTGCACCCCGATTTCGAGGTGGCCGTTCTCCAGTAGTTGTACGCTCAGCGCATCGTCGAAGTCCTTGGCGTCTTCGGGGTCGATGGTAAAGGTGAGCACTTCGCGGAAATCGCGGCGCCGCCGTATTTCTTGGGGCGATATTTTTTCGGGGATGCGGGCCGCTTCGGCCTCTGCTTCTTCGGAGTGCTGCAAGGGGAAACCCTGGTTGATGAGGATTTTTTGCATCTCGAAGTCGTTGCCGGCCACCTTGCCCAGCACCTGGGTCACTTTGCCCACGGGCACACGGCCTTTGCCTTCCTGCCAGTCGGTGACCTGCACGATCACTTTGTCTCCGTCTTTTCCGCCATTGCAGGCTTCGAGCGGGATGAAGATGTCGGTGGGCATGTTGGGGTTGTCGGGCAGGAACAGCGCGTATTTTCGGCTGATGCGCAGGGTGCCCATAAAGATATCGTGTGCCCGCTTGAGCACAGCCAGTATCTCGCCCTCGGGCTTGCGCATGGGCTGGCCGCCGCGGCGCTTGGGCGGGGCGGGGAACAGCAGCACCTGCACGGTATCGCCGTTCAGCGCGCCATTCACATACTTGGGCGATATGTACACATCGCTGTCGAGCAACTCGGACACGATGTAGGCGGCGCCAGTGCGGGTCATGTCCACACGGCCTTCGATGACTTTGCGGGCTTTGTTGTCGCGGTTGGCGGTTTTGTCGCGCTTTTCTTCGGGCCTTTGAAAAGGCTCTACCCTCGATTTTTCAGGGCGCGATTTTTTGGGTTTTTCAGCAATGGCTTCATTGGGCGCCGAGGTGAGGTTGCCCAGGGCGATGCCGAAGCGGTTGAGGGAATGTTCCACGACCGAGCCTACCTGCACCAGTTGGCGCAGGGCGTTTTCTGCGGAGTCTTTATTGTTTTCAACGCGGAGTTGCTGGGTGATCTGTTGCGGGGAGAATTGCTTCTTGGGGTGTCCGAGCAAGTATTTGAGGATTTCGATTTGAAGCTGTTGGGCGCTCATCTTTTTGCCGCCGAACTTCTTTTTCTTAGTCATAAGTGTTTTGGAAAATTTACCATGATTCGCCTGATTTTTGTGATGGATAATGATTGATACAATTGATTATGAATTGATTACAAACATCATAATGCACAAAACATGCGACATGAGGTATAGTACGTTTTTTCGACGCAAAGTAATAGGTAATTCGCCGATTAAACGCTTGAAAGTTAATGGTGTGTGTTATACCCGAAGGGTAAATGGTTGAAATATCAGATTATCAACTAAAAAATACAGAATAGATAGGCAATGCTAAGTATAATTCATGATAAAATAATACGGAACTGCCTGACGCAGTTCGGAAGTAAAACAACGGGTGCCGGGAAATAGTTCCAGCGGGGGAATGTTTTTCTAATGGGAAAGCTTAGGGCAGGGCGAAAAGTTGTCAACTTTTCAAAAGTTGACAACTTTACACCTTGCTCAAGAATTTATTCGGATCAATGCCATCCAGCGCTGCCGCGACTGATGCGACAGCCACCGGATAAGTTCAAAACTCGGTCGCAAGAATCACTTCTCCCCATCCGCCCGGGTCGAGGATGACGCCGGTGGCAGTACCGGCAGGAGCTGCTTGCGCATATACCTGAACGGTATAATTGCCCGGAGCCAGCTTCGTGTACACGCTTTTCATCACGATGGAGTCGGATAAATCAGCTTTTTTAAGAGAACCCTGGATTTTGAAGTTTGGGGCAAGCCCATTAGCGCGGATTTCAAACCGTATGCCGTTTGAACCAGTCAGCGCAGTGGCGGAAACGGTTCCCGCCAATTCCAGTTCTAAGGGGGTGTCTGCCCGGAGTTTTTTAACAATAAAGGAAGGGCCGATGGGCGCCATGGTTGCGGTCAGGTTGTATGCCTTGTCGTTCAGGCTTCCGCTTTGGGTGTAATTTACCATGATTTTGTTTTTTAATGGGTTAACGTTGAGGGGAAAAATGGTGAAAATCAGTTCAAGCCGTGCGTAAGAAACATCGTGATTAGTGGCATTGAAAACGCATCAGCGTTGAATATGATTTATGTTGGACAAGCATTTGGGCGTGAACAGTCTTTGTTGACTTATTTCAAAAAAAGTCCAAAGTATCCATTCGGCCAGTTATATTATGATTCGCCTGATTTTTGTGATTCATTATGATTCATTCAACTGATTTTCAATTGATTACAAAGATCGGTATGCACAAAACCAAGCGGTGTGAGGTATAAGAAGCCCTGATTTGCAAAAAAAAACACCCCGCCCAGACAAACAGCTGAACGGGGCGCCGGAAAATGGAAAGGCCTGATGGCTTAAGCGCGTGGCTCTTTGGCCAGGTTTTTCTTCAATTTGCCATTGCCAGCTTCGCGCCAGATGGCTTTTTTCACTTTTTTGCCTTTGGTTTTGTCGGCAAGCTCCACAGCGTTGGTGGCGCTGATGGTGCCGCCGCTCACGCAAAGCTCGGAGAACTTCACCTTTTCAGAGCTGGAGCCGGGCTTCAGCACTTCGCCGTCCTGCTTTACCACCGATTTTTCCAGGATGGATTTCACCTGAACAGCACTCAGTTCGGGATAGTAGGAGCGGATGATCGCAGCTACGCCGGCAGCTGCCGGGGCTGCCATGGAAGTGCCGCTGGCGTTGCCGTAGTCGCCGTCGGGCACGGTAGAGTAAAGCTGCACACCGGGTGAGAAAAGGTCAACGTTTTTCTTGCCGTAGTTGCTGAAGCTCGCCACGCGCTTTTCGCCCGATTTAAAGTTCAGGGCGCCGATTTCCAGCCAGGTAGGCACTTCTTTCTCCTTTTTGAACAGGCCTTTTTTTACCGGCTTGGCGTAGTTGTCGTTCGGGAAATTGCCGGTTTTGTCGTTGTTCTCGGCGCTGTTGCCGGCTGCGTGCACGAGCAGCACGTCGTGGTCGGCTGCGTATTTCATGGCAGCGTCCACATAAGCCTTTTGTGGGCTGTAGCCTTTTCCGAACGACATGTTGATGATGCTCGCGCCATTGTCAACGGCGTAGTAGATAGCGTTGGCCACGTCCTTGTCGCGCTCGTCGCCATCGGGCACGCAGCGGACGGTCATGATGCGCACGTTGTCGGCAATGCCTTTGATGCCAACATCGTTGTTGCGGTTGGCCGCGATGATGCCCGCGACGTGGGTGCCGTGGAAGGCATCTGGGCCTTCGTAGTCGTTGCTGCCGTAGAAGCGGTTGGTGAGGTTGTAGGGGTCGTCGCCCACGATGTCGCGCGGGTTGAAGTCTGGGTTGAGGTTGTAGTCGAGGGAGCCGGAAAGCTGCTTTTTGTACTTTTCCAGGTCGCCGCGCCCGGTCAGGCCATTGGCCATCACGCGCTTCAACATGCCTGCTGCTGCGGCCAGTTCTTCGTTGCCGTCGGTGTTTAGGTCTTTGAGGTCGTCGGCGGTGACGTCCTTTTTGCCCAGGGCTTTTTCTACGGTGTTGAAAGCGTCTTCGATGGGCTTGATCTGCTCCATAGCGCCTTCCATGTCTTGTTCAGCTTCGGCGCGCTGGGTTTCGAAGTCTTCTTTCACCTTCAGGTAGTAGGCGTATTCTTTCTTCGCTTCGCCATGCAGCATTTTCGGGTCGGTGCCTTTGAAGCGCTTGCTCAGGCGCACGTACTCGCGGGTGAGCTCCAGGGTTTCGTGGTTGATGTTTCGGCCGTCTTTGCCGCCGAGGAAGTTCCAGCCGTGGATGTCGTCGATGTAGCCGTTGTTGTCGTCGTCGATGCCGTTGCCGGGTATTTCGTTGGGGTTAACCCACATCACGTCCTTGAGGTCTTCGTGGTCAACTTCCACGCCGGAGTCGAGCACGGCCACGATGACGATTTCACCTTTTTTGCCTTTTTCTTTCAGGCGCTTGAGGGCTTCATCGCCGCCGGTTCCGTTCACGTTGTCTTTGGCAGGGTCGAGGGTAAACCAGCTCTCTGGTGCTTTGTTCTGGGCCGAAAGTATTAACACAGGCAGGCACAGCGCCATGATGGCGACAAATTTTTTAAAATTCATGTTCTACAGAAAATTTTGTTGAATTACAGTGTGTGAAAAGCGGTGTTTTGGTAATGGGAGTGATAAAACGCCGCTTGCGGCGCAAAATTACGAATTTTCGCCGCGGGGATGGGAAGATTAGACAAAACAGGGGGGAATAGGGGGCGGGCGACGGAAAAAGTGGGGGGTATTGTACAACTTTGACAGAAAAATTGAACGATTTACAATTGATCCGGCTTTTAAGGCGAAAAGGTATGATTGTGAATGGCATGGTTGGAATCATGTAAAAATTCTCGTAATTTTGCAGCGAAATCAACAAGATAAAAATGAATTCTGCTGCTATAAAAATTAAACTTTTCCGGGAGATTGACAGCTTGCCTGAAAAAGACCTTTCAGACCTACAGGTTTTGGTGGAAAATTATCTTGCAAGGGTAAAGTCACAGCCTGGGCGCAAACGGAAGTTAGGTACTATGCCTGGGCTAGTGGCTGAAATGGCGCCCGATTTCAATGCACCGTTGGAAGAGTTTTTACCAAATAAAAAATATCCTGTGATGGTTCTTTGGTGAATCAATTCCCTACCACTTCTCCCTCCCGCTCAAAAAAACACAACTTCATCTCCCCCTCCTCGAACACCGCATAGGAACTGTGCCACATCCAATCGCCGAGGTTGATGTAGCGGCTGCGCCCGTTTTTCAGGCGCCAATCGATGGGCAGGTGCCGGTGGCCGAACACAAAGTAGTCGGGTTCGATGCCCAGTTCTATTTTCCGCTGGCAGTACTGCAACAGCCATTCTTTTTCCTCACCCAGCCAATTGCGCTCTGCCGGCGGGGTAGCAGCCCTGCTTTTTTGGGAGAAAAAATTGGCGAGCCGGGTGCCGAAATCGGGGTGCAGCCAACTGTAAAGCCATTGGCTGGCAGGGTGGGTAAACACCTTTTTCATGCGCTTGTAGCCCATATCCCCAGGCCCAAGCCCGTCGCCGTGCCCGATGAAAAACGATTTTCCCTGGATTTCTACCTGAATGGGCTTCCGGTGCACCGGGATGCCGAACTCCTGCTCAAAGTATCCGAACATCCACAGGTCGTGGTTGCCGGTAAATGCCTGGATGGGCAGCCCGCCGTCGCGCAGTTCGGCCAGTTTGCCCATCAAGCGGCTGAAACCCTTGGGAATCACCGTTTTGTACTCAAACCAAAATTCAAACAAATCGCCCACCAGGTAAATCCCGGCAGCATCCTGCGCGGCCATATCCAGCCAGCGCAGCAGTTGGCGCTCCCGTTCGGCGCTCGTCAGCCGCGCATCGGCGCCGAGGTGGAAATCGGAGGCGAAGTAGGTTTTGCCGGCTTGGCTTCCGGCTGTTTTACCCGCCGAAGCTTCAGCTAAGGTGGCAGGATTTTGGATGTTGGATGCTGGGTGCTGCATGATGTATTGTTTGCCTGCTGGAGCCTGTACCACGTAAACCGGGTCGCACTTGGCTTATCTGCGGCGCAGTGCCAAAGTTATCCCGCGGATCGGGCAAAGTTACCCAGCACTGCGCTACTTTTGCCGCAAAGCCGCCAATATCGGTTAATGGCCGGGGTTTTGGCTTGAATTCCCCACATAACAAGTCCCAGCGGGACTTTACCTTTGTAGCCCGGCAAACCGATATGGCGCCCGTTCCAGCGGAACGGTATTTTGAAAAATGCCTAACCTAAAAAGGATTCCTACATGATAGTAGTCACCGGAGCAGCAGGATTTATCGGTTCCTGCATGGTAAAACGCCTCAACGAAGCAGGCTATAATGATGTATTGGCGGTAGATGATTTCAGCCGGCCCGACAAGAACCGCAACCTCGAAGGCAAAAAACTTTGGGGACAGGTGGAGCGCCGCAACTTCGTCTGCTGGCTCGAGCGCAATCACCACGATGTAGATGCTGTGCTACACCTCGGCGCCCGCACCGACACCACCGAAACCAATGTCGCCATCTTCAACGAACTGAACTTAGAGTACTCCAAGGCCCTCTGGATGCTTTGCGCGGGCTTCGACATCCCCTTCCTCTACGCCAGCAGTGCCGCTACCTACGGCCTCGGCGAATCTGGCTATGCCGACGACCACGCCCTGATACCCAACTTGAAACCCCTGAACCCATACGGCCAGAGCAAGCAGGATTTCGACCTGTGGCTCCTCCAACAATTGCCAAACGAAAGCACTTCAACCCCCACAGGGGGAGCGAGGGGGTGGGCAGGCTTCAAATTCTTCAACGTGTACGGGCCCAACGAATACCATAAAGGCCGCATGGCATCGGTGATCATGCACACGGCGCGGAAAATCAAAGCTACCGGCGCCATGCAGCTTTTCCGCTCGCACCGTCCCGATTTCAGGGACGGGGAGCAAAGCCGCGACTTTATTTACGTGAAAGACGTGGTGGATGTACTGCTGTTTTTCTTAGAAAACAAGCCAGCCAACGGCATTTACAACCTCGGCACGGGCAAAGCCCGCACTTTTTATGATCTGGCCACGAGCACTTTCCAGGCCTTGGGCATAGCGCCCGATATTTCCTTCATCGACACGCCTGCCGATATCCGCGATACCTACCAGTATTTCACAGAAGCCGATATGGGGAAAATGCGGGCTGCGGGGTATCAGCAGCCTTTTTATGGGCTGGAGGAAGGGATTGAGGATTATGTGCAGCGGTATTTGGTGAAGGGGGAGCTGGTTTGGTGAAATATACAAACCATGGATACGCTTGAATACTACCGCCTTGTTTTTAGGTCATCCAGGATATGAAAGGTTGGTTTAATTGACGATTGCCGATTACATGATTGACGATTGTTGAAGTTGTTGATACGCTTGAGCAATGCGCTTACTTCAACAATCGTCAATCATGTACTCGGCAATCGTTATTTTTTTGGACACTGGCAGCGCCGCGTTGCACGCTTCCTGTGCGTAGAAAACACCGACGGAGGGCGAATAATTCAAAACTAGGCTGCCCTGTTTTTTAGGATATATGTAGTTTAGCGGCTTCATTATATCTATGTAAAGCCACAATGAACAAATCTGAACTCCGTCAACTGATTACCCAAAACCGCCTCGATGAAGCGATCAGCGCTTTGCTTGCCAAAACCGAAGGGACGCACCTGTACCAGCTCGCCGTCCTCCTCGCCGGGCAACATGCCGACCTGAAAAAACAGCATATTATTGCCATTGAGTCCTCATCCGAGCTTGAAAACCGCCGCAACCATATCGCCCGCGCTGCCCTGCAATTGGTGGAAGAGTTGCCCGCCGAAGCCTCCCCAGTTCCTGGCTTTGCCCAGCGCTATCGGATTCCACTGTTGGCGTTGTTGCTTGCGGCGTTTGCCTTCGCCCTATGGGCAATATACAAGTCGCGAAGCGAAGGGCCGCTTCCATCCAATACCAAAAATATCGCTGCAGATTCTACGGCTTTCAGCGCTGCGCTTGAAAAAGCGGATATCCCCGCCCTCGACAGTTTTCTGATCCGGTATCCGCAAAGCCCCTACGCCGACAAAGCTGTCATTCAACGAACAAACCTGCAAAATACCCTGAATTTTCACGTTAAATCCGCAGAGGCACTGTACCGTGGCGGGAAAGCGCAAAAGGCTGTAGAAGACCTCGATAAAGCAATGAACCTCAACCCCCAGGATACGGAAGTTATACGTCTGCTAAACCTTTTTAAACAATGAAACCAAACATCCTCTTGGTGCTGGGGCTCTCGCTTTTCACCAGCGTTGCGGCACAAACCAAATGCTTCCTGCCACTCTACTTAGAAGGGAAAGCCGCATGTGAAAACAGACAATTCAACACGGCCTTAAAAATACTGCTGCCGGCGCGCACCTGCCCCGACAAACCCGCTGATTCGGGACTGGAAGACTGGATACGTAAAGCAGAACAAGGCCGCGCCGAACGCGACATCTGGCACAAAGCCCTTCAGGCCGATTCCCCTGAAGGATACCAACTGTACCTCGACTTTTACCCAAAAGGCTACTATAGGCAGAAAGCAGATGGGCATTTGAAACGCATAGAGAAACTCGCCCAAAAGCCCGTGCTGCAACCTTCCCCAAAAGGGAGCGTCAACTGGACGCAGGCTTATATCGAAGCCACGGGGAAATGCATCGTCAACCTGGAAAAATGGCCCAATGAAGCGCAAGCGCTCCTCATGGCACAGCACTGCGCAGAAACCGTGGCCAAAGCCAACCTGTTGGAAACCATGGAAGGCGTGCAAATTACCCGCAGCTCCACCATCAAGGACATGGCGGCAGAAAGCGACCTGATTCAGGGCATCGTGACCGGCACGGTAAAAGGCGCCCGCATGATCGGGGAGCCGGTGGCCGAAAAAGGGATGATGAGCGTCACCATGCGCCTGCCCCTGTTCGGCTCCGACGGCTTGGCGACTGCCCTCCAACAAGGCAACCCGCCCGGCATGGATACGCTCGACCTGGACGACAGCCTTGCCACCCGCTTAGTGCTGCGCGTGCCCAACCTGCCCCGAAAACCCATACTTTTCCCCAGCATCGTGGATGCCGACAACAACTTGCTTTTGGACGGGGCCAGCTTCCAAAAACAATACGCCACGCCTATGCTGCGCTACGCCCATGCTGCGGGCAACCTGACCGATACCGCGTTTTTAGACGTTCAGTGGGATGCGGAAGGCCGCTTAGTCATGTCCCATTCGGCAACGCCGCTGTTCCGGCAATGGCTGAAAGACAGGGCTTCGGGGGCAGCGGTACAGCCGATCCTTGTACTCGGCCCTTGACCTGTTTTGCCCATCAATATCCATCCATCCTTCAAATCCACTCAAATCCAGGTATAAATTATGCGCCAACTGATCACCTTTTTCCTGCTGGCCTTCGGGCATCAGGCAATTTCGCAACCGAACACCTGCCTGCCCACAAGCCCCGTCAGCGCCACCTACCCAGCCAATTTGGAGACGCTCCAAAACTTGTTCCGCAACGCGGCCAAATCTGCCGAAATATCGCCCGAGGCTTATGAAGAACTGAAAAAACAGATCAACCGCTGCAACAACGAAATGGAAGTCGCCTTGAGCGGCATCAGCGCCCAGATGTCGGAACTGTCCTTCAAATACCAGCAAATTTTAGGCTACAAGGACATCGAAGGCATAGAAAAACAACTGCGCGAACTGGATGCCAGCCTGAAAAACTCCAAAACCGAACTGGAAAAAAACCTTGGCAACGTGAAACACAGCGGCATCTTCGTGGTATTGCTCGACAACGTGAACTATTACCAGGGCGAACAAAAAGACCGAATCGCCAGCGCTTGCCAAGCCGTCACCCTGCGCGCCGTGGAAGACCTGGTGGGCGTCCACATCCGCCGCTCCAGCCAGGAACGCGCCTTCGAGGCCGTGCGCGACGTGGTACAGGAAATAAAAAACGGCGAGGTGCGCCTCGAACGCGAGTATTTCAACACCCCGATCCTGAACCAGTTCCTGTTCGTCGGCAAGTTCGGCGCCACGCCGGCCCGCCAAAAACCGACCCAGGCTGCCGGAGAAACACCCGGTGCACTCGTGCTCAACCTCGCCAAAGACCCCGATTTCCGCAGCCGCCTAAGCGCCAAAGGCGTGAGCGATGCCGACATCCGCCGCGTAGAATTAGAAGTGATGCCCTTCTTGCCCAACCTGGAGCGCGACAACAAAACCGCCAACGACCGCCAGGACTACATCCTGCAAAACGGGACAGAACAGATAGGGCGCATCGAGCGCGACATCGAGGATGCCCGCCAGCGACTGAAAATCCGCACCGCCAAGGTCAGCGAGATATGCCACAGCATGGGTGTACCGTACTCTACCGGCAATTACAGCGGCGCGGTAGATGCCGCCCTGCAAAAAATCAGGGACCAAATGCGCGCCCTCACCCTGCAATGGAACCAAACCGCCGAAAAGGAAGTGCTGTACAAAGACAGCCGCAGCGCTTCCATGGAAGGCTCGCTCCCGCAAAGCTTAGCCGCCGAAACCCTCAAGCTCTGCGCCCAGATGGGAGAAGGCTACGGGAAGCTCGACCGTATCTTGCAGCTGACGGAAGTAGAGAACTTCGAGCTCGCCAAGTTTGAGAACAGCCGCACCGCTACGGTTTTCCGCGCCCCCCAGAAACTATGGGCCTATTCCATCCCCCGCGAAAAAGGCGCTTATTACGGGGTGGCCGTGCTGGCGCAGTTCCGCGTTACCGGGGTGGAAACGGATGATGGGACAGGGAACCCAATTTCACCCCGCACCTGGGCCAAAAAATTCGACTACGAGCCGGACATGGTTTTCGTGGAGGGCGGCACCTTCAACATGGGCTGCAGCGCGGAACAGGAGGGCGACTGCGGAAGCGATGAAAAACCTGTGCACCAGGTCAAGCTTTCGGGTTTTTATGCAGGCAAACACGAAGTGACCCAGGCGCAATGGCAGGCGGTGATGGGGAACAACCCCAGCAGCTTTTCGGGCTGCGCCCAGTGCCCGGTGGAAAACGTCAGCTGGGACGATGTGCAGGGATACCTGCGCAAGCTGAACGAAAAGACGGGGCGGAAATACCGGCTGCTCACCGAGGCGGAATGGGAGTACGCGGCCAGGGGCGGGGCACAGTCAAAATCCTGGAAATACGCCGGCGGCAACGGGATAGGAGACGTGGCCTGGTATGACAACAATTCAGGAAACAAAACGCACCCTGTCGGCCAAAAGGCGGCCAACGAGCTCGGCCTGTTTGACATGAGCGGCAATGTGTGGGAATGGTGCTCAGACTGGTATGGAAACTATGCGGCTGGCGCCCAGGATAACCCGACAGGGCCAAGCAGCGGCTCGTACCGCGTGATCCGTGGCGGCTCCTGGAACTTCAGCGCGCGGAATTGCCGCGTCTCGATTCGCTCCTACGTCTCGCCGGGGCTCCGCTACGGCAGCTTCGGTTTCCGGGTGGCTTCGTCCCCCTAGTTCAGAAGGGGGCCAGTTCCGGCCATCAATTGAGCTAAAGCCGGGTCGGGTAAGTACGCCTTCCGCCCGTATGCGCGGGCGTGCGCAGCCGCCGCGCATCGGGGGGAAGGCGTGGTGCGGGTGCGGGCGGGGTTCCCGTTCCCGAGCCCTTGCTTGTCATTCTGTAAGAATCCGTCCACGTATAAAGGGGAAAGAAACCCGAAATGCCGCGCACTGAACGTGGACGGATTCTTACAAAACGACAAGCAAGTGGAGAAGCAACGTAAGGCAGAATAGTAACAAAAAAAATGATAAAACAATGCAAATCAAAGTGTTTACGATCCCGGTGATCGACCAGGAAGGGGTTATGGAAGAGATGAATACTTTTTTGCGGAGCAAAAAAGTGTTGCAGGTGACGCAAAAGCTCCTGGGTCGCAAGCCCGGTGCCGCTTGTTGGACCTTTGTGGTCACCTATGTTGACGATGTTGGCACCGCCGAGCGCTTCCGGGGCAAAATAGACTACAAGGAGGTGCTTGGGCCAGCTGAATTTAACCGGTTCTCTGCCATGCGGGATATACGCAAAGCGCTTGCATTGGAAAATAAAGTGCCACCGTATGTGATATTCACCGATTACGAATTGTCTGAAATGGCAAAATTGGAAGAAATTACCCTTGAAGCAATGCGCAAGGTGAAGGGGATAGGCGAAAGCAAGGTTGAAAAATACGGGAATAAATTCCTGACAATGCTCAAAGATGAAAAGGGCGGGTAACCTTATCCAGCAGGTTGCCGATCCAGAGAACCTGCGTTTGGCGGCGTGGAAGGCGGCGAAAGGCAAACGGCATTCGCCTGAAGTGCTTGCATGGATGCAGTCATTGGATAAACATGTCTTCAACCTTCGCGAACAGATTTGCCGTGCTCAGGTAGATGTGGGCAATTACCGGTATTTTAAAGTGTTTGAGCCAAAGGAACGCCAAATTTGCGCCTCTGCCTTTGGCGAGCAAGTGCTACATCATGCCTTGATGAATGTTTGCCATGAGTGTTTTGAACGGGCGCAGATATTCGACAGCTATGCCTGCCGTAAAGGGAAAGGGACACACGCGGCATTGCGCCGGGCAAAATCTTTTACCCAGCGGCATGATTGGTATTTGAAATTGGACATCCGTAAATTTTTCGAAAGCATCAGCCATGAAGTTCTGATAAACCAGTTGGCGCAGCTGTTCAAAGACCCGGCGGTTATGAGCATCTTTGAACAGATTGCCCACAGCTATGAGGCAAGCCCAGGCAGAGGATTGCCAATTGGCAACCTCACGAGCCAGTATTTTGCCAATCATTATCTCAATGGCCTGGACCGTTTCGTAAAAGAAAAGTTGCGGGTTCGGGCTTATGTGCGTTATATGGACGATCTCGTGCTTTGGGCGCCGACCAAAGCGCCTCTCTTGGCTGCTCACGCTGCAATACAAGAATACGTGCACAAAGAGCTTTGCACTGAGCTCAAGCCAGAAGCATTGAACCGTGTCCGCTGCGGCCTTCCATTCCTGGGGTATCACATTTTCCCGTATCACGTTCGTTTGCTACAAAAAAGCAAGGTGCGCTTTATTCGGAAACTGCGCAGGATCGAGGGTTTTTGGCATTCAGGCGAATGGCCGGAATCCAAATGCAGCCGCCATGCCATGCCTTTGCTCGCTTTTTTAGACCATGCTGATGCTAAAATATTCCAAGATAACATAATTTCGCGTTTGCAAGGTCAAGCACCATAAGGCTCGAACCGCGTGATCCGTGGCGGCTCCTGGAACAACAACGCGCAGAATTGCCGCGTCTCGAATCGCAACAACAACTCGCCAGAGAACCGCAACAACAACATCGGTTTCCGGGTGGCTTCGTCCCCCTAGCTCAATTGATGACCGGGTGGCTTCTTCTGAACAGGTGCTTGCCCAGCTCCTTCGCAAGGAGGACGAAAAATCCTGCCCAAAGCAGGAGACAAAGCGGTGGTACTAGTAGGCTGAGACCGAAAGTTCTGCCGCTTTTTTGCTTAGCTATCTTAGCTGTAATAAAAGTTAATTCAAGCCTATGAAAGCCTGTATATACTTCCTGTTTTTGGCCCTGCCAATTTGCCCAAGCGCTCAAAACTGCCTCCCCACCAGCCCGGTCAGCGCCGCATACCCCGTCACGGAAAATGCGCTCGAAAATTTATTTGAAAAGCACAAGCCCAAATTCACAGAGGCCGAGTTTTATGCGGTAAAACGGGAGGTTGAACAGTGTAACAGCGCCCTCAACCGCGAGCTCGATGCCCTGATGTCCCAAATGTCGAACCTCTCCTACAAATACCAGCAGATGCTGACGTACAAGGACGTCAGCGGCTTGGAGAAGCAGATCCGGGACCTGGAAGAAAGCCGCAAAAAATCGCGCGTCGAGCTGGAGCAGAACCTGAGCTATGTAAAACACACGGGCATTTTTGTCGTGCTGCTGGAAAACATCGACCCCTACGAAAACAAAAGCTCCCTGATCGGAAAAGCAAACGCCGCCATTGCCCCGATGGCCGTGGAAGACCTTGCCGGCACCTATATCCGCCGCTATACCAAGGTGGACAATTTTGCCTCCGTGCGCGACATCGTAGAATCCTTCACGGGCGGCGAAGCCAACGTGGAAAAGGAATTTTTCAACCAGTCGAACTACCAGAAAAACTATTTTATCTACGTCGCCAAAATAGGGGCCTCGCCGCTCAAACAAAAGCCTGTGGGCAGCAGCCCGGGGGCCAAAGCCCTGGTGTTCAACCTCTCCCGCGATTCGGATTTCCGCAGCCGCCTGCGCTCCAAAGGCGTGAGCGAAGACCATATCGCCCGCATCGAGCGCGACGTGCTGCCATACCTCACAGATGTGCAGCGCGACAATACCGGCGCCGACAGCCGACAAGACGATATCCTCCAGCGCGGCACAGAAGAATTGCGCCGCTTAGAGCGCGATATCGAAGACGCCAAGGAGCGCCTCAACTCCCGTGCCTCCAAAATCGCCGCAATCTGCCGTGAAAACGGCTACGTCTATAACCCCGCCGCCATCGACAAATCCGTCACCGACGCGCTCGCAGGCCTCCGCAGCCAGATACAGGAGCGCAGCGCCCAGTGGACGGCCGTCCGCGAACGCGAAATCGTGGTGAAAGAAACCCGTACCTTCATCGAAGGATCCCCCGCACACCACCTGGCGCTCGAAGTGCTGAATTCCTGCAAACAACTGGAACAAATGGGCAAAGTAGAGCGCATCATGCAGATCACCGAAGTGAGCGACCTCGACCTCACCCGCTACGAAGCCAACCGAAAACTTGCCGTTTACCGCAGCCCGCAACGCCTGTGGGCCTATCCCATTCCCATGGACGACAATTCCTTCAAATTAGCCGTGCTGCTGCAGTTCCGCATCACCGGGGTGGAAACCGACGATGGGGGGAAAAACCCGGTTCCCGTACGCACCTGGACAAAAAAATTCGATTACGAGCCCGACATGGTGTTCGTAGAAGGCGGCACGTTCAGCATGGGCTGCACGGCAGAACAGGGGAGTGACTGCTACGACAGTGAAAGCCCCGCCCACCAGGTCAAGCTGTCAAGTTATTTTGTAGGGAAACATGAAGTGACCCAGGCACAATGGCAGGCCGTGATGGGGGGCAACCCAAGCTATTTCTCGGGCTGCGCCCAGTGTCCGGTGGAAAAAGTCAGCTGGGACGACGCGCAGGAATACCTGCGCAAGCTGAACGAAAAGACGGGGGGGAAGTACCGGCTGCTCACCGAGGCGGAATGGGAGTACGCAGCCAGGGGCGGGGCGCAAGCAAAACCCTGGAAATACGCGGGCGGCAACGGGATAGATGACGTGGCCTGGTATTACAGCAATTCAGGAAACAAAACGCAACCTGTCGGCCAAAAGGAAGCCAATGAGCTCGGCCTGTTTGACATGAGCGGCAATGTGTGGGAGTGGTGTTCTGACTGGTATGGGCCTTATCCATCTGGTACGCAGGAGAACCCTACAGGGCCTAGCAGCGGCTCGTCCCGCGTCGTCCGTGGCGGCTCCTGGTACGGCGTCGCGCGGCTTTGCCGCGTCTCGTTTCGCGCCGACTACTCGCCTGGGGGCCGCAGCGCCGACTTCGGTTTCCGGGTGGCTTCGTCCCCCTAGTTCAGAAGAAGGCCGGGCCGGGGGGGCTGGGTACGCCTTCCGCCCGTATGCGCGGGTGTGCGCAGCCGCCGCGCATCGGGGGGAAGGCGTGGTGCGGGCTTGGCGGGGTTCACGTTCCCGAGTCCTTGCTTGTCATTCTGTAAGAATCCGTCCACGTTTAGTGCGCTGAAAGTACAGGTTCCGGCGGCAATTCGTGTTCCTTTTCCCTTTTTACGTGGACGGATTCTTCCGAGAAGGACAAGCAAGGGAGAAGTAACGTTAGAGTGGGTCAGTAAAGCAAAGGCATCGTTTAAGCGATAACCTACACATTCAACCAATACACCACCTTCAACACAATCGCCTTGTTCTTGGGCGACAAAAAACCGACCCGCGCATTCGGTACAGCCTCGGCAAAAGAATTGTCGGTGTACACCAAAAACACGTCCGACACCGGGGCAAAGCGCCATTGCAGGCGGGCATTCACGTTGAAATTGTTGGCTTGGGTATTGTACTGAAAAAAGGCGCTGGCGAACAAATCGCGGCGAAACGACAGCTCGGCCCGCGGCCCGATCAGCCATATATTGGCCGAGGAAAACGGCGCCGGCTGCCGGATGCTGTTGTAGCTGAGCAGCATCGAGAAGATGCCCACAGGCTGCCAGCGGTAGGCCAGTCGACCTTCTATGCGGGTAATATCACCCTTGAAAAAACTGCCGGCGATGAGGTTCCCTTCGCCTTGCCAGTTGTTGGTGGTGCCGGTGTCGTAGCTGACCCGGGCGCCCCAGTTGTTGTAGCCGCCTACTGGCAGCGGCTCGGTGCCGACTTTGTACAAGTTGGTGGGGTCGAATGGCTCAAAAAGAAAAACAAATTCATGGTAGCCCGCCGCTTCGAGGTACGACAAATCTTTGAAACCAATCCCTGCCTCCAGTGACGCCGAGCGATCAGTCTCCTGGCCGTTGAGGTCAAAGGTGAGGTCTCCGTTGAGCCGGAGGTTGTATTGGGTGACGTGTCTGGCTGCCCAGCCGGTTTTGGGGTAAAAGTTGAAGCCGATGCCAGGGAACAAGCTCTGCACCCCTGGGCGCGGCACAAAGCCCGCCTCCGCCGAGTAGGTGGAGTCGATGCGGTTGTAGCCGAATCGGGCATTGAAATAGCGGTCGCGGTAACCTAAGAAGCTGGCTAAGGTAGCGCCGCGTTTTTTGGCATCGGGCGAGAGGGAGCGGTGGTAATACCATTCGCCTTCCCAGCGGTTGTCTTTGGAATAGAGATTGTATTCGAGGCCCAGCACGCGGTTCCAGGGCTGCCAGCCTTCGCGCTGTTGTTCATTCAGCTTTTCCAGTAGGTTCTGTTTGTTGACAAATACCGCCCCGATGGTGCTGCGGCTGAACACTTTTTGCTGCACGGTGGCCACGGTGAAATTGGCTCCGGGCAGGGCGGAATTGTCGTCCCAATCGCGCTGCCGGGTCTGCATGTTCATCAGGCCGATGCGCAGGTTGTCGTTGACTTTACCGCTCAGGCGCGCGCCGGCGACGATGGGCACTTTTTCCAACTGGCCCTTTACGGGGTTGTAGGCCAACCCGATGCGGCGGGAGAAAAATGGCCGGGTATTGGGGAAGCCGAACATGGCGAACAGGTCGCGGTTTTCTAAGAAAAACTGCCTGGTTTCGGGAAAAAACAGTTCGAAACGGCTCAAGTTCGCTACCTGCCGGTCCACTTCCACCTGACTGAAATCGGGGTTCAGGGTCAGGTCGAGGTTCAGGCCGGAAGTGATGGCGATTTTGGCGTCGCCGCCCACGCTGCCGGTCCAGTCGCGCTTTTTTTCGCTCAGGTCGAGGGTGTTCGGATCGCGCACATAATCAATAGAATGCCCGGCGATGGCGTAGGGGATGAGGCTGATGTTGGGGCCGGGTTTGGGCGGCGGGGTGTCCCAGATAAGCCTGCCGGCAAAGGCCAGGCTGGTGGAGTTGTATTGAAACGGCACGGGGCCCCAGCTGCTCACTTCGAAATCTTTCACCTTGGCGCGGATGAATTGCAGCTCCCAGGCGTTTTGGCCCGGGTTGACGGTGTAGCGCAGGGTTTTGAAAGGGATGGCCATTTCCACTGTCCAGTGGTCATCGTAAGTCTGTACGGCGGAGTACCATTTGTTGTCCCACACCAGCGACATGTTCTCGCCGTTGTCGATCAGGCCTTCGCGCTGCACGTTGAGGGGGCTCACGCTGAAGATAAACCCGTTGAGGCCGTCCTGGGCCGGGCCGAGCATGATGTTGAGCACATCGGTGGTGCCGCCGCCAAAGTCGCGGCGCAGGCTCTGTACGGTGTAGTCGGCGCGGTTCTGCCAGCAGATGCCGCCGACGTACAGGTTTTTGTCGTCGAAGGTGATGCGCACTTCGGTGGCCCATTTGCTGTACGCGGTATCGTTTGGGAAAAGCAGCTTGAATTTACCGGCTACCTGGTCGGTTTGCCAATCGGCCTCATCCAGCACGCCGTCGAGTTTGATGGCTTCTGTGGCCTTTTTGGTGTGGATTTGATACGTTACGGCGTTGTTGTCCTGGGCGAAAAGGGAACAAGCGACAATAGAAAGCAAGGCGATTAAGTGACAGGTTTTGTTCATAGCGAGGCCCCGAACGGGCAGGTTTTGTTCGGGGCAAAAGTAGGGCTGACAGGGCTAAGGCTGGTAGGCGTTGGGGCTTGGAATGGGGGCGTTGGTCGGTTTGGGACTGGAGTGGCCTTGGTTTGAGCTGGAAAACGAAAAATGTCCAATGTCCAACACGGAATGACCAATGTCCAAGTGTGCGTAACGCTTGGCCATGTCGCCAACAAGGGATAAAAACGGGAAGTGCCCAATGTCCAACGCGGAATGACCAAGCGTTATGAATCCTTGGAAATTGGACATTCCGTGTTGGACATTGGGCATTCAGGACGAGAAAACCTCGGCCCAACATGGGCTAAATCGAAAGTATTGGATTTTACACAATAGCCATTGCAGATTTGGATCAGGGAAAAATCATGCAGTACTTTTGCGGCGGTCAGAAAATCCCACTCCCTGCGATCGTGACAACATTCGAGAGCATCGATTACCTAAGCATCGGCAGTCCCAGGCAGCAACACGCCTACCATACGCTGAAAAAGCACCAGGTGCTGGCCCAGTTGCAGCCTTTCGACCCGCTGCTCGTTGGCACCATTCCCATCGAAATCGACATCGAAAACAGCGACCTCGACATTATTTGTCATTGCGAAGACCTGGGCGGGTTTATGGATGCCGTGCGGGAAAAATTCGGAGATGCCGAGGGATTTACAATATCCAAAATTGACGCTGGGGCGGCACTGGCCGTAATAGCGAATTTTCAATTGGACAACTTTGACATTGAAATTTTCGGCCAAAACACCCCCACCCGGCAACAAAACGCCTACCGGCACATGCTGGTCGAACACAGGTTGTTGCAACAGCACGGTGAACCATTCCGGCAAAAAATCATCGAACTGAAACGGCAGGGATACAAGACCGAGCCGGCATTCGCGCTGCTGTTGGGGCTGGAAGGCGACCCGTACCAGGGGCTGCTGGATTTGGATGGTGGCTTCCCTCCATGATTTGCCTTCAAATCAAGGGATATTGGTTGAATGCAACAAAACGGCACTAAAAAATCCGCATAACCCAATACTTTTGCCCAACTTTTCATCCCACGCACCGTTACCCGTTTTATGAAAAAACACAATTTCTCCGCTGGCCCCGCCATTTTGCCGGCCTCTGTCATCAAAGAAGCTGCCCGCGCCGTAGCCAACTACAACGGCATGGGCCTGAGTCTGCTGGAGCTATCGCACCGCGGCCCCGAATTCACGGCCATCCTCGAAGAAGCCAATGCGCTCATGCGCGAGATCATCGGGCTGCCCGACAACTACAAGGTGATCTGGCTCACGGGCGGCGCCAGCACCCAGTTTTTCATGGCGCCCTTTAACCTCCTGAACGAGGGCGAAACCGCCGCTTATGCCGACACCGGCGTGTGGGCCAGCAAGGCCATCAAAGAAGCCAAGCATTTCGGCAAAGTGGAAGTGCTTTGCTCCTCCAAAGCAGAGAACTACAACCATATTCCCAAAGGGTACAAAATCCCAAAAACGGCCAAATACCTGCACCTTACCAGCAACAACACCATCTACGGCACACAGCTGCACAAATTCCCCAAGTCGCCTGTGCCGCTGGTCTGCGATATGTCCTCCGATTTCCTCAGCCGCCCGTTTGATCCCACGCCGTTCGGCCTGATATACGCCGGCGCGCAAAAAAACCTGGGCCCGGCAGGCGTCACGGTGGTCATCGTGCGGGAAGACATGCTCGGCACCGTCACGCGGAACATGCCTTCCATGCTCGATTACCGCACTTTTATCAAGGAAAACTCCCTGTACAACACGCCTCCGGTGTTTCCCATCTATGTGGCCATGCTGACCTTGCGCTGGATCAAAAAAAGCGGCGGGCTCAAAGCCATGCAGCGCAAAGCCAAAGCCAAGGGAGCGCTCCTGTACGACGAGATAGACCGCAACCCGCTGTTCAAAGGCACCGTGGCCAAAGAAGACCGCTCGCTGATGAACCCCTGCTTTGTCATGGAAGAAAAATACGCCCACCTCGAAGAAGAATTTATGAAGGTGTGCAAGGCCAACGGCATGGTGGGCCTCAAAGGCCACCGATCTGTGGGCGGCTTCCGCGCCAGCATGTACAATGCCATGCCCAAATCGAGCGTGGCAGCGCTGGTGGGGCTGATGCGGGAATTTGCACAAAAAAATGGGTGAGTTTCAATGGCCTCCGGGCTGGGGTTCACAAATGCTGGGGTTCGGGGTAGGTGGCCAATCTTTCTCCTCCATTTTATTACAGTCAGCGTTTTTGAACGCCAGCACCGAGGTGCCGTTAGATACCTCCTCTTTTTCTAAAATGGGCTGAGTAGCCAGGTAGATTTTAGTCATGCCTGTGTTGTCGATCGGCTTTACCATAACCAATGAAGTCACAGGTGTCCCATCCACGGTAAAGTTAGGCATGGCATATACCCCTCCTTCCAAACAGTGTGCCCTAGTCAAGGCAAGCACACTGCCCTCATACCCGTTCAGTACATACAGCGTTTGGTCGAATGGATTGTAAAACCCGATCAGGTCTTTGGTAGGGTGCGGAATGCGGAATGCGGAGTGCGGAGTGCGGAGTGCGGAGTGCGGAGTGCGGAATGGGCTCATCATTTTGGGTGGGGTTTGGCATCCTTCTTCGGCAGGTTAGGCCAAGCGTGCCGAAGAAGGATGCCAAAAGAATTACCATTGCTGTGCATATTCCGCACTCCGCACTCCGCACTCCGCACTCCGCACTCCGCACTCCTACCGAAGCTCTCCCGGCACCACCTCCACGCTCTTCAAGGCCCCGTCGCGCAGCAGCCACACCGATATTTTCCGCCCAATACTCTCCTCGTTGAGTGTTTTGTGCAGCAGGTCGATAGAGTCCACGGGCTTGCCCTCGAACTGCACCAGCACGTCGCCGGGCTGGATGCCGGCCAGTTGCGCGGGCCCGCCCGATTCCACGGTTTGTATCTGGATGCCGCCTTTGGTGGCGATTTCTAAGGCGTTCAGCCATTTTGGCGGCAGCGGCACGGCTTGCGCGCCGATACCGATATAGCCGCGGCGCACACGGCCTTCGAGGATGAGTTTGCCGACGACAAATTTGGCGAGGTTGGAAGCCACGGCAAAGCAGAGCCCTTGAGCGGGCAGTATCACGGCAGTATTTACCCCGATCACGCGCCCGTGCGAATCGACTAAGGGCCCGCCGCTGTTGCCGGGGTTAAGGGCGGCGTCGGTTTGGATCACGTCGTCGATCAGGCGGCCATTCTGGCTGCGCAAGCTGCGACCGAGCGCGCTCACCACGCCGGCCGTGACGGAATACTGGAATCCGAAAGGATTGCCGATGGCGATGGCGATTTGCCCAACCTGGAGTTTATCGCTTTCGCCAAAAGCCATAGTGGCTAAGTTTTCGCCTTCAATTTTTAGTACGGCAATGTCTGTCGCAGGGTCGTCGCCCAGCGTATGTGCCAGAAATGTGCGGCCATCGGGCAAGCTGGCTTCCACCCGGCTGGCGCCGTTCACGACGTGACTATTTGTCACCACATAGCCGTCGCTGCTGATGATAAAGCCGCTGCCCGAGCCAGCCGGGGTGTTGGGTTGCTGGGCATTGCGCGCGTTGTTGGGTTTTGTGACGTTCAAGTGCACCACAGCATTGCTTACGGTGCGCGCCACACGGGTCACGGTTTGGGAATAGGCGTCGAGGAGGCTGTCGTCGTGTTCGGAAGCGTGGCGGACGGCAGGTGGCGCTTGGCCAGTGGCACTGGCGGTGGCCAGGAAATCAAGCATAGTTTTACCTTTTTGAGAAATGAGCGACCAGGGCGGGATGCTTTCAAGGCTGGTCAGGCGAGAATTGTGCCAAGTGCGGGCAGGGCGACAGAATGGCAGCCCATTTTTTCCGTCAGCCCTGTTCGCTCATGCCCACTGGCAGATCGCGCTCCCTATTGCTGTCCAGGGAATGGCGGAGGGTCACGGTAACTGCTGCACTCGATTCGACGTTACAGGGATAATGGCCCTTTTTTACCACAAAATCCTTGAGGTTAAGCGCTTTTAATAAAGCAGGAGAAAGCCGTGTGGGAACGTCAACCCTGAAAAATCCTGTGCCAAAAAAGTACTCAAATGTAAGCGGCTGCATGGCTTGGGCGGGGAATGTCAGCTTCAAACAGCATGGGGGGGATGTGGTTATGATGGCCTTTGCCGCCCTGGCGCTTTTGGGCCTGTAATTTTTCCATGCCTCGAAATCGAGCAGGCGCGCCTCGCAGATGCCGAAGCGTGCGCAACGCGCACGCGGGCTGCCAAGCACGATTTCGGCAAACACTTGCCTGATGCTGCTATCGGGTTCCTGGCTTTTCATAGGCTGTTCAGTTTTCAGGGAGCCCGTACAACAAGTCTTTCAATTTGGAGCCTTTCAGCTCGGTAAGCTTATAGGAGTTGTTGAACTTGTCGATGGAGGAGTCGATATCTTTTTTCAAATCGGAAAAAGATGCCGGGATCTGCCCGGCGCAGACGCTCTCGTTTTGGTAATTGGAGACGATCACGTTGAACTTGCGGTAATACTTCTCCCCGTCATTGACAAAAACGGAATATTTGTCCATATAGTCGAGCAGCCGGTTCATAGAAAACTCGAGGTTTACCTGCTGCTTCATTGAAACTTTTGATTTGACCGGGTCTGTCGCGTTGGCCCCTATTTCCTTGAAAGTTTTGTCGATAGCGTCCATCACAGCGTCCCAATCGTCGTTTTTGCGGCATTTGTCCAATTGGACCAGATAGTTGATCGGTTTGGTGTATTCTGTGAACAAAGCCAGGCAATCGTCTTTAAGCGACTGGTTGTTGTTTTTCAGGAATTCGGTCTCGTAATAAATGGTGTTCAAATCGGCGTTCATCCGCACCGTGAAGTCCATGATGCAGGCGATTTGGTCGAACTCCTTTTCCTTTTGGGCGTTGTCGCCCTCGGCAAGGAGCGTGGTGACAATGGAGAAAGTGGCAGAGAGCAGAGGGTTGCCCTGAAACAGGGCGGGCAGGCGCACCCCTCCGCCCTTTTTTTTCAGGCGCTCTTCCACCATTGCCCTGTTTTGTTGGAAGGCTGGGTAGTTATTGGGGTTCGACAAGGCGTTGATCTGCTGAAAAGTCTGAATGCTCGAAAAGTGATGGTCGAGTGAAAGCACTTTTTCGTACAGCAGCTTGATGAGCTCCAGCCCTTTGGTGTACCGCAAGCGCAGCAATTGCAGTTGAAAGTTCTCCTCCTCGACGCGCAAGGCCTCCAGGATTCGCAGTTTCTCTTCCAGCGCTTCCACGTAGGAGGGTTCGCCCGGCAGCGGCACCTTACGGATGATGATCAGGTCGAGCTCATTCAGGCGATGTTCCTGCTTTAGGAGCCATTGTTGGCGGCTTTCGTACAGCTTTTGTATCAGCTCACCCGTCTGGGTCACCAATTGGGCCAAAGAGGTAGTGTCGTACAGTGCTGTTTTGGCGTTTCCGACCTGCGGGGCGCTTAGAAGCGCCGCAGCGGCAACAAGCGCACTGTACATATATGCAAGCATCTTTTTCATTGCTATAAGATTTTGTGGCCAAGCAAGCTTTAAAAAATGACCTGATAGGCCGTTTCTGTTTCAATCATTGGGTAAAATCCCGGCTCGATGAACTTCGGGGCATCCAGGCCCAGCACAGACAAGCAAAGATTTCTTTGCACCTCTATGGTTTGGGGCGTGTAGAATTTATCGCCCTGGAACCAGGCAGTGCCGGCATCTGGCGGCAAGTCGGCCTTGCGCAATGTTATGGTAAGCCTGCCTTGGGCATTTTGCTCGGCAACAACCGGCACGCCCACGGGGGGCGGGGCGTTGCGGCTTTCTGCCGAACTGATGGAGCAAACCCATTGAGAGGTATTGTCGGGGCACACAACGCTGGTTCCGCGCTGCATGGCGCCGTTGGAAGAGGCCGCGCGGCTGAAAGGCTTGGTGGCGGCGCCTAACCCGATCATGGCAGCAAGCGCGACCAAGGTGCATATAAGCTTCATCATGACATTTAATTTGATTGTTAAGCAATGTGCTTGTTTGTGCGCCAAGCGCTCAAGCATATTCATGAAGCGCTGGCATTGGGCTTGCTTTGGGGCTTTCTTTTGGCAGCACGGAAAACGCCGCGCTGAAGGGCAGGACGTAGGTCGCCAGATTGAAAACGATCATGATGGCTGAAAAATGGAACAAGCCGAGCAGCAGCACAATGGAAAGGTGCATGCCTATGATGCCGGTCAGCCAAAACAACCGCGTGTATTTGAAATTCGCCATGATGGGGTACAACAGCTCCAAAAGTACCGTTGCCCATGCAGCGATGAGAAATGTCGGCGTTGAGGCCAGGGCATCGAAAACCTGAAAGTTGACGATGCCGCTGTAATTGTGCATGGCTTTCCAAACAGCTTCACCGTTGCGCCAGGTAGGCCCCAACAGCTTGTCGAAGCCGGAGAAAAAGTAGGCAATGCAGATATTGGCCTGCATCAGGCGCAAGACCACTTTGGCGCTGAGGAATTGCTCAAAAAACGCATTGAACTTTTCGGTACGCCTTCTGCTGATTAAATTGTCGAGCGAATAATACCTGTTGAGGGGCAAGAGGGCACAGTAGAATAATAGAATGCTGTAGAAGTAGTCGGCGCCATAAACATAGTGGTGCATGCTCTGTAAAATAAGCAGGTGCAGGCCAATGCACACAATGACGCTAAGCCTGGTCATAAAGCCGAGCATGACGAAGACAAGGAACCCGATGTAGGTAAAGATCAGCGCCTTGACGAGCAAGAAATATTCAAGTTGATAGCCCTGGGCGCTCAAGTAATTGTAAAGGGTGTAAGCTGACACGCCAGTGCGGTCGAGCGAAGCGTCCATTATTTCCGGCTTTATGTACGCCTCGTCCGAGAAGAACAGGCGGTAGTCGGCGTAAAAAGATAAAAAGTGGATAATAGACAGCGCGGGCACCATGATCCTGAGAAAGAAGTGCCAGGTGTGATTTTTTATCGTGGTGGTAAACATGGCCGTACAGATTAGTTTAATTTTAGTTGCGATTCTTGTTCTTCAACGCTTTTGCGGTTCAGGAGCAGTATTCTGGCGGGAATGAGCGACACCGCTGCCATACCTGTTGCGCGTGCTTCTTCCATCGAAGGGAAATCCAACACAGAGTAAGTCACTTGAAAATAGTCGCAGTTCACCTTGTTTTGGCGCATCACGTTCAGGGCTATATTCTTGAGGGCAAGGGCATTGTATTTTTTGTTGAGCGAGTCTATCTTGACGTTCAAGTCTTGGTTCTCCTTGGGCATATAGTCGTTGATAAGGTCGCCCAGGAAACCGTTGAAACGCTGTTCGCCCTCGTGGGTGTTGAACATCGGCGTCAGCTTGTTCTTGCAGCCTTGCACCACCAGCACGCTGTTGCTCCGCACATTTGGCGCAAAAAAGCCAAAGCCGCAATCTGTGCCAGACACCCGGCCGTAATAATCAAAAACAGGCGAGAAGTTGACTTTTTGGATTGCCTTGAACACTTCATTGGTCTCTTTTAGGTCATAAAAGCGCATGTAAACGCTTCGGGTGCCGGTAATCGAATTGAGGAGGATAGCCGAAATGTGGAACCCGACAAAACAGAACAGTGCGATGCGCAACACTATCTGCTTGCTGATCTTTATTTTATTACGGAGCAGGTGTGCCATAATTTCTGTTTTTGGTGAATGATGGTGTTCCCCGGTCAAGAACGCCAGGTTGTAGGGGAAAAATTGAGCTGTGGTGCGCATTCATCCAGACAAATGCCTGCCCACCAAGCTCAATTTTTACCAAAACAGGGCATTTCGCCCCCAAAGCGCGTTAGTCGCTGTACCTGGAAAGGATGAGGTTAAGCTGGTCCACAGTCCTTTGATCCTGAGGCGCGATCGCGTCAACGTCGTACTTGATAAAGCTCTCTTCAAAGACGCCAAGGAAGTTCAATTTTTTGTGCAGGATCCATTTGCCCTTCAGCGATGGCTTTGGCGATAGCTCGATGGAGCCTTCCTGGGTGCCCCATTCGCCAAGTTCGTACTGCCGCGAGAGTTCCTGGCCAATCGTGTTCACATCGGCATCACTAAACCTTGCCGACATGTCAACCTGGTACAATTGTTCTCCAATGCGGGTCACGCCTTCGTTGGGGGCAACGGAAAAGGACATCAGCCCGAGTGCGGTTACAAGCGCGGTGGTTGCAAGTAATAGTTTCATGATGATAAAATGATTTGGTTAACGCTTACTCTGTTCAGGCTTTTCAGCATACGCCTCTATATGGTTTGTGCAAAAGATATAGCATGGGATTGGCTGTAAAGGCGCGGTCGTTTCGCACCTTTTCTGCGTTGTAGTTTCAGAAAAACCGGGATTAGCCGGGTCGATATTATTTTTTCAGGGAAACCGCACGAGTAGTTTTCCCACCGGCCGGCTTAAGCTCAAACCCTGAATAGTACAGGTTTCCGTTGGGCAATACCTTTAATACCTCTCCGGAACCGCGCTCCACACCATCCGATACTGCCGTGTTGTCGTCCAGGGCGTTGAACCCAATGCTGTCTGCCAAATCAGAGATGGCATCTTTGCGGTACAGCACGATCTTGTTCCCGATGCACTTTATCGATACAGGCTTCATCGTGATGGCGGTAGGGCAATCGTTGGTCAATTCATAGCTGCCTGCCCGACTTTTCCAGGCTTTCCCCAAGGGGACACCGGTGTCTTTCACCGACAAAAGCTCGGCTGTTTTGCCTTTTTTGTCTATGGCTTTTATGTAAACCTTGCCGTCTGCCTTTTGGAAAGCGAACATCAATGCTTTCACAGGGATGGGGATTGTTTTCAGCAGCCGGTATTTTACCGTGTACAGGTTCTCTTTGTTGCGCTTGAGTATCAAGACGCTCTTTCCTTGCTTGAACTTGATCTTGCGCTTCCCCAATTTTTTCAAAGTGAAAAAATCCTCTCCGCCACCGCCGTACGTTCCTTCAATCTCTTTGTGGTCAATATGGTCGGCACTGGTTGCTGCTTTGGAAAATTGCTGCACGGGTGCTGGCCTGAGCGCTACGCTCTTAAAGGTTGACATATAAGCCGCCATGATCTTCTGCGAAAGCCTGCTCCGCATCTTTCCGCCTTTTTCGGAGTTGCTCATTATGATGATCCCCATACCGAGCCTGGGGTATACGAACAACAGCGAGTGGTGCAGGCGCAGGTCGCCGGCATGGCCGATCCCTGGGCCAATAATGGAGTCTTGGTCGGTATGCATGGGGTGGATGAACATGCCGAGCCCAAACACATCGTCGGTAGGGAGCCGCAGCCCCCCAAGTTGGTTGCTTGTCATGGCCTGAAACGTCTCTTTCCCAACGATCAAGTTCCCGCTGCCTTTAGCCGCATCAAGGAGCATCTGCGCAAATTTGATCATGTCATCCATACTCGATTCAATGCCGCCGGCGGCTACGTCCCGGATGTTGTTCTCTTCAATTTCGGTACTGTCTGCCAAATATCCCTTTGTCCTGCCAGGTACTGTCCCCGGCGCTACCGGCACGGTGCTGTTGTCCATGCCGAGCGGGATAAATAGGTGTGTTTTGATGTACTCCCCGTAGCTCAGACCCGATACTTGCTCGATAAGGCAGCCGAGCAGCCCGAAACCAATGTTGGAGTAGGTCATCTTCAGGCCAGGCGCCACGGTCAGTATCTCCTGGTTCAGGAGCGGGATTAAATCGCGCTGCGCAGTATTCCCGGCACAAGTAGGGTTGTTGATGATGTCATCGCTCAGCCCTGAGGTGTGCGTCAACAGGTCTTTGATGGTTATCTTTCGGAAGCCAGGCGGCGCTTTCAGGCGCAGCGTTGGCAGGTATTGTTCAATGGGCGCATCGAGGTCCACTTTGCCTTGCTCCACCAACTGCATTACCGCAAACGCCGTGAACATTTTGCTGATGGAGCCGATTCGGAACCTTATCTGAGCATCCACCGGCTTCTTGTTGCTTAAGTCGGCAAATCCGTAAGAATGGTTGAAAAGAACTTGATGATCTTGTATCACCGCAACTTGCGCACCCACCACATGGTTTTCAAATATCAGCTTTTCGGCTTTTTTGTGGACGCTGTCTCGAAAGCTCTGGTACTTGGCTTCATGGGGTGCAGGTTGTGACTTTGAAACGAAAGCGCTAAAAATGAGCGCCAATAGAGCCGGGTACTTCATGGTTGTAGCTATTAATTCTTCTACAACAAAGGTCTTTTGGGGCAACCAGTTATGCAAGGACACATCTGCAGGTTTCGGACACCCCAAATTTCTGGTCAATGTGGGGCAGTATCAATTATTATTATGTAGTTTTGCTGTTGGGCAGGGGTGAGGGTGTCCCATTCTTCGGGCGATTGGAGGTAACCCAACAACATCAGCAGGTAGATAAACCAAGGTAACATAGTCTTGAAAATTTGAGGGTGAATTGATTGTTTGATCGATTAGGTAGGGCAAAAGTGAGGCGATCAGCAGTGTGCAGCAAGGACACCAAAAACCAATTCGGACAGGTCAAATTTTTTGAAAATAAAAAATATTTATATTTTTAAGTCTCTGTTTGTTATATGTTTGTAAGCAAAAAGTTGATTAAATGCACAATAAGGCAAAGTCAGTTTTTGCATTAGGACATTTTAGCATAGTTCGGACACCTCAAATTTTTGGGAATCCTGGAAGGCTATATTGTTTTTCGTCTTGAAAATCAACTGTTTGCATTGTTTTTTTAGTCTGTTTCGCTTTAGAATATGCCCCTTAACCTCGGCTTTGTACTTTTTCTTTTAATCTCGCATTTTACCCTGCGGGCGGTGTTTTCTTGCCCTTGGGCTTCAATTTTTAATACAAAACGATCAGCGCCTCACCATGGAATCTCTCAAAGAAATCGCCTACACGCTTACCCGATATCAAGTGCGTCAGGTCGATGTAATCACAAATCCCGATTTGAAACCTTCGAAAAAAGGGAACCGCTATTGGGAAGCCTACCTCGGCTTGCGCCAACACCGGTGGCCCGACGATGCGGCCATGGCGGCGCATTTTGGGATGGAATATCCCAGTAAAAAATACAACCGCTTCAAGAACGAGCTGAAAGACCGGTTTTGGAACACCTTGCTTTTTACGGAAGGAGTAGGGGGCGATTACAACGAATACATCGCGATTTACCACCAACTCCTGCAAAAATGGGCGGTGTCGGAAGTTCTAAAGCACCGGGCTGCTTATCGCGCATACCGTGAATTGGCCAACGAGTGCTTGGTTACAGCCATGAAATACGAATTTGTCAAAACAGTGGTTGACCTCACGATCTCCCTGAAAGGGCATTATTTCCTGGCGCCCACCCAAAAAAAAGAATACCAGCGCATCAAGGCCATACATGCCGAATACTGGCCTGTTTACCTCGCCGATGTGGCCATACGCGACGCTTACGAAGGATTTGTGGCCGATTTCGTCACGATAAAAGGGTTCAAGAAAAACCATTCACTGGAAGCAGAACAAATCGTCGCCAAATTCAGGGAAACGGCCGTGCAGGTCAGCACCAGCGATTTCCAATTTCACTACAAGGTTTTGCGTTTTTATTCCAAAGCCCTTTGCCATGATTGGACGGCCGCGCTGCAGGTCGCAGAAGAGGCGATCAGTTTCTTTGAATCAAAACCTTTTTTGATCAATGCCTATTTAATAGGTTTTAAATACCAAAAGGCCTCCTGCCTGCTGATGCTTGCCAGGTACGACGAGGCAAAGGTAGTCTTGGACAACTCCTTGCCGCTGGCAGCTCCCGATTCCAGCCACCACTTCAAAAACCGGGAATTGGCAACCGTGAACGCCTTGTACATGGGCCGGTACAATGAAGCCTGGGAAATCTGTCAAACCGTCTTGCGGAAAGAACGGTTTGAAAAAATACCCCTCATCGACCAGGAAACCTGGCGCATTTACCAAGGCTACCTGCATTTCCTGGCCCAAACTGGCCGCCTCGAACTTTCGCCCAAAGAAAAAGGGGAGCTGCCAAAGTTCCGGCTCTCCAGCTGGCTCAACGACCTGCCGCTGTACAGCCTCGACAAGCGCGGCGCCCAAATCCCGGTGCTCATCTTCCAAGCCTTGATATTGTTGTCGGAGAACCGTTGGGATGAGCTGGAGAACCGGATCGAGTCGTTGCGGAAATTCCGCCAGCGCAACCTCGACCCCAACGACGAGCATTTCCGCACCAATTGCTTTATCCAACTGCTCGAACTGTTGCCCAAATATGCACACAACCTGACGGGCTTGCCCAAAGCAGCCGCACCCTTGCTGAAAAAAATGTCGTCCGGAAAAATCGACATCCTGGACCGAACCTTTGAAATCGAGGTGGTGCCGTATGAGCGGCAATGGGGCTGGATTGAGGAGATGCTGTCAAAGGCTTAAATGAAAAGCATCTTTATTTTCTTTTGGAAACAAGTGACACGACGGCATAAATAGCAATTGCCGACAACACAGCCCCCATGAAGCCCGATACGGGCACCATGATGGCCGTGTAAACCATCAAACTCGTGTGGAAATTGCTCTTCAGGGAGAGCACTTCCCTGATTTCGTGCCGCTTGACCATGCCCGAGGCCACATACAAGAGGACACCGCCGATGCAGGCCATTGGCACCATCTCCAAATATTTTGCGAGAAAGAGGGCGAGCATGAGCTTGAAGGCAAATTTGGCGATGCCCGCTAAGGGCGATACGGCGCCTAAGCGGATGTTCACAGCCGTGCGTGCCAAAGCGCCCGTGTGCGGGAAGCCGTTGAACAAAGGGGTGAAAATGTTGACCATGCCCTGCCCCCACAATTCCTTGTTGGGATGGAACGGCGTCCCTTTGTTGTTCGCCATGCGGTCGGCCATCCGTGAGCACAACAGGCTTTCTATGGCAGCCACAATGTAAATGGCAAACCCAAAATAAAAGAAATCAAAAACGACTTGGCCTGTCCACACTTCCGGCAAGACGGGTGGGGTGAAAATCCCAAAATCGGTTGGTATCGAGCCGTATTTGTCCTTGATCAAAACCAATCCTTTGTCCGCCAAAAACGTTGCAGCCGCAAGCCACCCAAAAATTAGCGCAATCAATGGGCCAGGGATAAAGGTGGAAACCTTGATCAGTGTCTTGCAGATCACAAACGTTACCAATGCCACCAGCACCGCATAAATGTTGGTTTCGCCGATGTAAGCGATCGTTTTCTGGATTTGCTCTAAGAAGTTGTAGCCCAGTTTTTGCTTAAAGCCAAACACTTCGCTCAACTGCGAACATGCGATCACTACTGCAATGCCGATCGTAAAGCCCACAACGATGGAATGTGGCACCATGGTGACAATGCGCCCCAAACGCGCCACACCTGTCAGCATCAGCATTATGCCCGCAAAAATGGAGACAAAGACCAGGAACCCATGGCTGTACGTTGCCATTATGCCCGCAATGACTGGGATATAAGCGGCTGTTGGGCCGTAAACCTGGTATTTTGAGCCGCCGAACAAGGCGCCAAGCAAGCCCGCTACCGCCCCCCCAACGATGCCCTGCTCGGGGCGCAAGCCTGATGCCATCGCAAAACCCATCGCCAAGGGAATCGCTACCATCGCCACGATGAGCCCCGCCGTGAGGTCTTTTACTATGTTCTTCTTAATATCCCCTTTCAGAAGGTCTTCGTAGCGCCCATCTTTGAAGGGATTGAGGAACAGCGCCAGGGTGCTCATAAGTGTTTCAGATTTATTGTTATTCATGGAAGTAGCTGTTGATAGGGTGATGAAAAAAGTCCTTCCCATTTCGAGCATGCCCCATCCAGCATAGAACTGTTGTGGCTGTCCCGGTTGAGGAAAGTGCTAAATAGGTAATGGCGCGAACCAACAGCTCATGCCGTTGTGCGCACAGAGAAAATTAATACAACAGGGGAATCAAGCCTCGGGAGGTGGGCTTTCAAGTTCGCGGCAAGGGCTTTTGTAATCCAGCGCGAAGTAGTAAGAATGATGTTGGGCGGCATACAAATTCGACAGAAACAGCAACTGATGTTTATCGAGCGTTTCCGTAGCCTCTTTTTTTTCCTCGTCTTTTTCAGGTTCCGAATCTTCGTTGCTCTCGCCACCGCCTTCTTCCTCCGTCGAACGGTCATTGGTATCTCTGCCTTCAGCCGACAAGGAAAAGAAAACCCCGTCCGTGCTTGTGAGCGTTGCGCGATAATATGCCGCGGTGCCGCGCTTTTCATCGATAGCGCCCCCCCATCCATCCAGGATTGGATCGCCTGAACAAACCATAAAAAGGGAAATCAAGGCTATGAAAGGCAAATTTTTGGGCATACAACCGATTTAAGCTAGTAAGAACAGGTAAAATTATTTATGTGCAAAACATCATTCGGAAAACTTGGCGATTGCGGCAAATATAACATGTTGTTTGAAACTTCAGCGTGATTTTGATTTTCCAAAGAACAGGGAGCGGTTGGGCGAAACCCAGAATAAGTTCCCGCTCTCCAAACTTTTTTCAGAAATTTTTCAAACCTTCTTGGAAATTAGAATCCCGTTGTGCTACCTTTGCGCTCGCTTTTGAAGAAAGGGGTATCGAAATGAAATTTTGTACGCCTCGGAAGCACACTCAAATTTTGAAATATCACATCCTTTCAGGGTAATGAATCAAAAAATTCGCATCAAACTCCGGTCTTACGACTACAACTTGGTGGACAAGTCCACCGAGAAGATCGTAAAGACTGTGCGTGCGAGTGGAGCTGTCGTAACTGGCCCGATTCCGCTGCCTACCGAGAAAGAAGTATTTACGGTGCTGCGTTCGCCGCACGTAAATAAAAAAGCTCGGGAGCAGTTTCAGTTGCGCACACACAAGCGCCTTATTGAAATTTACACACCGACGCAAAAAACGGTGGATGCTCTCTCCAAACTGGAGCTCCCGAGCGGGGTTGACATTCAGGTCAAGCTCACCTAATTCGCGTCTCTGAATCAAAAATAAGTCTGCGGTTTCCGGCTTAGGACAAAGTACCCCGATCAACACGGGATAACTGCCTCGGTCGAAAGCGGTTCCGCCCAAACGGAAAGTCCGCTTTTGTCGTGTCCAAACTTTTGGAAGCTGTTTGAAAGAAACAGAAATCGTTCTAAATCTAAATCTGACTCACAGTGAACGGTCTGATAGGAAAAAAATTAGGGATGACCAGCGTCTATGACAAGTACGGCAAGAACGTAGCTTGTACCATTATCGAAGCTGGCCCATGCGTCGTGACGCAAGTGCGCACCGAAGACACCGATGGCTATTCGGCCATCCAGCTGGCTTACGGCGACCGCAAAATGAAAAACACACCAAAGCCTTTGATGGGGCATTTCAAGGCCGCCGGCCTCGAAGAGCCCATGCACAAGGTGAAAGAGTTCCGCGACATGAACCTCCAAAAGAGTCTTGGCGATGAAGTCACCGTCGGTGAAGTCTTCCAGGAGGGCGACAAGGTAAATGTTGTGGGCACCTCGAAGGGCAAAGGCTTCCAGGGTGTTGTGAAGCGCCACGGTTTCGGTGGTGTTATGCAACAAACCCACGGCCAGCACAACCGCCTTCGCGCACCAGGTTCCCTGGGTAACTCATCGTTTGCCGCCAAAGTAATGAAGGGCATGCGCATGGGTGGCCATATGGGCAACGAACAGGTGAAATTGCGCCGCCTCCAGGTACTCAAAGTGTTCCCCGACCAAAACCTGATCTTGGTCAAGGGCGCCGTACCGGGGCACAAGGGCGCTTATGTGTTCATTGAAAAATAAATCGGAGATGAAAGTTTCGGTCTATAATATCAAGGGCGAGTCCACAGGCCGCTCCATCGAACTCCCAGACGAGGTGTTCGGCATCGAACCACACGAGCACAGCGTATGGCTCGACGTGAAACGCTACCTGTTGGCACAGCGCCAGGGCACGCACAAGTCGAAAGAGCGCAGCGAAATGAGCGGCTCTACCCGCAAGCTGCACAAGCAAAAAGGCACCGGCGGCTCCCGTAAAGGCGACATCAACAGCCCAGTGTTCCGCGGCGGCGGCCGCATCTTCGGCCCGCGCCCGCGCAACTACGACATCAGCGTCAACGCCAAGGTGAAAAAGCTCGCCCGGCGCAGCGCACTGTCCGCAAAAGCACAAGCTGGCGCCATCATGGTGGTGGAAGACTTCACGTTCGAGACGCCAAAAACCAGCGCTTTCCTCGACATCCTGCGTTCCCTGAACGTAGCCGACAAGAAGCCGCTCACGGTACTCAGCGACTACGACAACACGCTCTACAAGTCTTGCAGAAACATCGACAAGGCCTCTATTGCCCCGGCAACCGACCTTAACACATACCAGATCATGAACGCTGGCGCCGTAATCATCACGGAAAGCGCCGTTCAGAAGATCAAAGAAAATTGCGAATAACGAAAATTGGGTTCAGGTTTCCGGTTTTCGGTTTCAGGATTAGGCCCTGAACCTGAAACCTGAAACCTGAAACCAGAAACCATAAAAAAATGGCTAAGCAAATTTTGATCAAGCCGGTCATCACCGAAAAAGCGACCAAACTCGCCGACAAGCGCAATTGCTACGCATTTGTGGTGACAAAAGGCGTCAACAAGATTGAAATCCGCAATGCAGTTGAGCAAATGTTCAACGTCAGCGTGGACGCAGTAAATACCATGGTTATGCCCGGCAAACCAAAGTCGCGCAGCACCAAAACAGCCATCGTGAAAGGCACAAAGTCTTCTTACAAGAAAGCTTATGTAACCCTCACACCTGGCGAAACCATCGACTTGTTCGGTGGCATCGATGAATAAAAAACAACCCACAACTCACTCGCAACAGAGTAAGATATGGCAGTCAAAAAATTTAACCCGATCACTCCTGGCCAACGCTTCCGCGTAGCCATCAAAAGGGACGAACTTACGAAAGGCGCACAGCCCGAAAAGTCCCTGCTGCTCACTATCGGCAGCACCGGAGGCAGGAACGTACAGGGACACCGCACCATGCGCCACCGAGGTGGCGGCCACAAGCGCCGGTACCGTATCATCGACTTCAAGCGCGACAAGCAAGGCGCAGCAACGGTTCAGTCTGTCCAGTACGACCCGTACCGCACGGCCTTCATCGCACTGGTAGAATATGCTGATGGCGAAAAACGCTACATCCTCGCGCCGAAAGGCCTGGAAGTTGGCCAAAAGGTTCAATCAGGGTCAGGTATCGCCCCAGATACAGGCAACTGCATGTTGCTGGGCGAAGTGCCGCTCGGCGCCATCGTGCACAACATCGAAATGCGCCCCGGCCAAGGGGGCATCCTCGTGCGCAGCGCAGGCACAGCAGCAACCATGATGGGCCGCGAAGACCGCTACGCCGTATTGCGCATGCCGTCTGGCGAAACCCGCCGCATCCTGCTCGCCTGCCGTGCCACCATCGGCTCGGTCAGCAACCAAGACCACAACCTGGAGGTTATGGGCAAAGCAGGCCGCAACCGCTGGAAAGGCCGCAGGCCGCGTGTGCGCCCGGTAGTGATGAACCCCGTCGATCACCCGATGGGTGGTGGCGAAGGTCGCGCTTCTGGTGGCCACCCGCGCTCGCGCAACGGCATCATGGCTAAAGGTCAAAAAACCCGCAGCCGTACCAAACCGTCAAACGCGCTGATCATCAACCGCCGGAAAACAGGAAAATAGAATAGATTGATGCGTCAATTCATCATTCACCATTCATCATTCATCATTAGCAAATAAGCAAATGCCGCGTTCACTCAAAAAAGGCCCATATATCCACCACACTCTGTTGGAGAAAGTGGCCAAGGCAAAGCAAAGCACGCGAAAACAGGTGATCAAGACTTGGAGCCGCTCATCGATGATCATCCCCGACATGGTCGGCGAAACCATCGCGGTGCACAATGGAAAAACCTTCGTGCCTGTATTCGTGACAGAAAATATGGTTGGCCACAAATTGGGAGAATTTTCTCCCACCCGGAACTTCCGGGGCCACGCCGGAAACAAAAAATAATACTGGACACTGGATGCTAGATACTGGATTCTAGATACTTGCATCCAGCATCCAGCATCCAGCATCCAGCATCCAGCATCCAGCATCCAATATCTAGCATCTAATACAATGGAAGCAGTAGCAAAACTTAGAAATGTTCCAATGTCGCCGCGCAAAATGCGCTTGGTGGTGGACAATATCCGCGGCAAAAACGTGATGGACGCCCTGGGCATCCTGAAATACACGAACAAGGAAGCTGCGGTTTGGCTCGAGAAATTGGTCCTTTCTGCCATCAACAACTGGGAACAGAAAGCTGAGCAAGAAGGCGCAGCCGACGATTACGGGCTCTACATCAAAACGGCGTTCGTTGATCCAGGCAGCATCATTTACCGTTTCCTGCCGGCGCCACAAGGCCGTGCATACCGGGTGCGCAAGCGCCGCAACCACGTAACCCTGGTAGTGGCCAACAGCGTTCCTTTCGAGGATGAAGAATAAACCCAGCAACCAGTTCAATCACACCATCACTCATTCGTACCAATAATAATGGGTCAAAAAGCAAATCCGATCGGCAATCGTCTAGGCATCATCCGTGGTTGGGATTCCAACTGGTATGCCGACAAAGACTATGGTCTCAAAGTGGTAGAAGACGAGAACATCCGCAACTACCTCCGCGCCCGTCGTCCAAAAACAGCAACTGCCGATCCACGTGATCGCAACAAGCCGGTACAATACGGCATCTCGCGTATCGCCATCGAGCGTACCATGCGCCGTGTAACGGTAACCATCCATACCAGCCGCCCAGGTATCATTATTGGCAAAGGTGGAAAAGAGGTTGACCTTATCAAGGAAGAGCTCAAAGTGCTGACAGGCAAAGAAGTGCAGATCAACATCTTCGAAATCCGCAAGCCCGAACTGGACGCGAACATCGTCGGCGAGCAGATCGCCAAGCAGATCGAAGCCCGCATCAACCACCGCCGTGCCATCAAAGGCGCCATCCAAGGCACCATGCGCGCCGGCGGGGAAGGCATCAAAGTGCGCATCAGCGGACGTGTGGGCGGCGCCGAGATCGCCCGTACAGAAGAATACAAAGAAGGGCGTACGCCACTGCACACTTTCCGTGCCGATATTGACTACGCCTGGGTAGAAGCCCAAACCGTTTACGGCAAGATCGGCATCAAAGTGTGGCTCTTCAAAGGAGAAGTGCTGCAAAAACGCGAACTGACCCCGTTTGCCGCAGCAGAAGGCACCGGTAGCGACCGCGGCCCAGACCGGGGCGGCGACCGCGGCGGCGATCGCGGCGACCGCCGTGGAGGCCGTGACGACCGTCGCGGAGGCCGTGACGGCGGGGAGCGCCGAGGTGGCGGCGGTGGCGGCCGTGGCGGAGACCGCCGTGGCGGTGGAGGCCGTGGTGGAGACCGCCGTGGTGGCGGTGGCGGCGGAAGGGGCTAATCCATGAAACCCGAAACAAACGCAACAATTCATTCAAATTCGAGTCAATAGTATTGATTGACAGGCTTTTAAACTCATCAAACGATGTTACAGCCCAACCGTCAGAAGTATCGCAAACAACATAAAGGCCGCAACCGTGGCATAGCCCATAAAGGGAGCACGATCTCCTTTGGCTCCTTTGCGCTGAAATCCCTGGAATTCAGCCGACTGACAGGCCGTCAACTGGAATCGGCGCGTATCGCACTCACCCGTAACATGAAACGTGAGGGGAAAGTGTGGATCCGGGTGTTCCCCGACAAGCCTGTTACCAGCAAGCCTGCAGAGGTTCGTATGGGTAAAGGTAAAGGTGCTGTCGATCACTACGTTTGCGAAGTACAGCCAGGTCGCATCATTTTCGAGATCGAAGGCGTAAGTGAGGAGCTCGCACACGCTTCCCTCCGCCTGGCGGCCCAGAAATTGCCCGTGCTCTGCAAATCAGTCACCCGGCACGACTACGAAGGATAAATACTTAAATTGGAAGATGCATAATTGTCACATTATCATATTTTCCAATTATCAAATTAAAAAACAATGGCAAAGGAAAAATTTGCACCTGCTGAACTTACCGACGAGCAACTGGTAACCGAACTCCAGGCTCGGGAGAAAGAATACCAGCAAATGAAATTCGACCACGCTGCGAAAGGCATCGCCAACCCGATGGAACTCCGTTACATGCGCCGCGACATCGCGCGCATCCATACCGAAGTTCGCAGCCGGGAACTGGCCGCAATGACCCCTGAGCAACTGGAGATGCGCTCGAAGATCCGCGCGCGCCGCCGCCGCCAGCGATAAGCAGTACTTTTTAAGCAAGAAAATTTACATCGTCACAGATGGAATCACAAACTAGAAATCTTCGCAAACAAAGGACCGGACTGGTCGTGTCCAACAAAATGGACAAAACCATCACGGTCAAGGTGGAACGCCGCCTGATGCACCCGCTTTACGGCAAGTTCGTAAAGCGCTCCAACAAATTCTTCGCACACGACGAAGAAAACGCCTGCAACGTGGGCGACTTGGTGCGCATCATGGAAACACGCCCGCTCAGCAAGAACAAACGCTGGCGCCTGGTCGAAATCATCGAAAAAGCGAAATAAAAAAGTTGAAAAACGGCATAGGGCTCGCCCAGCCACCCTCCTTCGCTAAAGCTTCGGCGGGTAAAAAATAAACAAGTCATGATCCAGCAAGAGTCTCGTTTGAATGTAGCCGACAATTCCGGCGCCAAAGAAGTGCTTTGCATCCGTGTGCTCGGCCACACGCGGCAGCGCTACGCGGGCGTTGGTGACACCATCGTCGTCACGGTAAAAGACGCATCTCCCGGCGGCTTGAAAAAAGGCACCGTTTCAAAGGCGGTTATCGTCCGCACGAAAAAAGAGATCCGCCGCAAAGACGGTTCTTATATCCGCTTCGACGACAACGCAGTGGTGCTGCTCAATGCTTCGGATGAGCCAAGAGGCACCCGTATTTTCGGCCCGGTCGCACGTGAACTGCGCGAGAAGGACTTCATGCGCATCATCTCTTTGGCCCCAGAAGTACTGTAAACTTTAGCAAAAACTTGATTTGAATGTTTGACGTAAAGGTCTGATCTTCAAAATCTTAGAATCAATAACAATGGCTACGAAAAATACATCGAAGCGTTTTGCACCAAAAATCCACATCCGCAAGGGTGACCGCGTGATTGTGCTTGCCGGCGACGACAAGGGCAAGACAGGCGAGGTGATCGAGGTGATCCCCAGCAAATACCGTGCTGTTGTAGAAGGCGTGAACATCGTCAAAAAGCACGTCAAAGCTACACAGAACGAAAGCGGCGGCATCGTTGAAATGCCCGCTTCGATCCATATTTCCAATCTTTCCCTGGTAGATCCAAAATCAGGAGAGGCCACGCGCATCAACTACAGCATCGACAACAACGGTGCGAAAGTGCGCATTTCAAAAAAATCAGGCAACGTCATTAAGTAATGAAATACGTACCTAGACTCAAAGCAAAATACACAAAGGATGTGGTGCCTGCCCTCATGGAGCAGTTCAGCTATTCCTCTGTCATGCAGGTGCCCCGTTTGGAGAAAATCTGCATCAACCAAGGCATCGGCGACGCCACGGGCGACAAAAAGCTTGTGGACAACGCTGCAGCCGAGCTGAGCATCATCGTCGGCCAGAAAGCCGTGCCGACCAAGGCAAAGAAATCGGTGTCCAACTTCAAGCTCCGCGAAGGCATGCCGATCGGCGTGCGCGTCACCCTGCGCGGCGATCGGATGTACGAATTCCTCGACCGTTTCATCTCGGTTTCCCTGCCCCGCGTGCGCGACTTCCGCGGCGTGAACGACAAATCGTTCGACGGGCGCGGCAACTACAGCATGGGCATCACCGAACAGATCATTTTCCCTGAAATTGATATCGACAAAGTGAGCAAGATCACAGGCATGGATATCTCTTTCGTCACCACGGCGAACACCGATAAAGAGGCGTTCGCGCTGCTGAAGGAACTTGGTATTCCGTTCAAAAAATAACGCAAGCCGTTCATTTTCAAGACATAAAGAAACATGGCAAAGAAATCAGTCATCGCCCGCGAACACAAGCGCCAACGCATGGTAGCCAAGTACGCGGAACTCCGCAAAAAGCTGAAAGAGGCTGGCGATTATGACGCGCTCGACAAGCTCCCGCGCAACGCAAATCCCATCCGCCTGCACAACCGTTGCTTGCTCACGGGCCGCCCGAAAGGCTACATGCGCAAATTTGGCATCTGTCGCGTAAAATTCCGCGACCTGGCGCTTTACGGTAAAATTCCAGGGGTTACAAAGGCTTCCTGGTAAATTCTTAAAGTGCCTGGTTGAAAGTTTTTAACCGGGCATGAACCCGCCTTCGCCAAGGCTTCGGCGGGTAAACAACAACTATCAACATCAACTTTTGATAAAATGCACGTCACCGACCCGATAGCAGACTATCTGACCCGCATTCGCAACGCGCAAATGGCGGGACATCGTATCGTCGAGATTCCGGCTTCAAACCTGAAAAAGGCGATAACCGAGATCTTGTACGACCAGGGTTATGTCCTCAAATATACCTACGAGGAGAAGAATGACAAGAACAAGCAGGGCTTGATCAAGATTGCCTTGAAATATGACCCCGCTACCAAGATGCCGGTTATCCGCGAACTGGTCCGCGTCAGCCGCCCTGGCCTGCGCAAATTCTCGGGCTCATCGGATATCCCGCGGATCATCAACGGCTTGGGCATCATGATCGTATCTACTTCAAAAGGTGTGATGACGGATAAGAAAGCCCGCGAACTGAACGTAGGTGGCGAGCTGCTTTGCTACATTTGCTAACCTGCCCAATTAATGATGGCCGCATGCCATTGGTTTTGAACAAAGAAAAAATCGCCTGAAGCGCAAGCCGAGGGACAAAAAATAAACGGATATGTCACGCATTGGTAAATTGCCAATTCCACTCCCGGCAAAAGTGGAAGTATCGGTAGCCGCCGATAACACGGTCACCGTGAAGGGCCCGAAAGGCACGCTCTCCCAGAAAGTTGACCCCGATATCACGGTCAAGGTGGAAGATGGCGAGCTGAACGTAACGCGGCCAACAGACCAAAAGCGCCACCGCTCTTTGCACGGCCTATACCGCTCCCTGGTGAACAACATGGTAGTGGGGGTCAGCGAAGGCTATACCCGCGAGATGCAGGTGGTGGGCGTTGGTTACCGCGTTGAGAACCAGGGCAACCTGCTCACACTGACCATCGGTTACTCCCACCCGGTAATGTTCCACCTGCCGCCGGAAGTGAAGGTGACCACGGCCATGGAAAAAGGCGTTCCGCCGCTCATCCGCTTAGAGTGCATCGACAAAGAACTGCTGGGCCAGGTGTGCGCCAAGATTCGCGCTTTCCGCAAGCCAGAGCCTTACAAAGGCAAGGGCATCATGTTCAAGGGAGAGGCCATTCGCCGCAAAGCCGGCAAAACGGCGGGCGCCAAGAAGTAGGCTTTTTGAACAAATCTTGTACGCCTTGTTTGTCCATTGCGTGCAACACTAACACATTGAATACCATACTTTTCCGGTCGGTTATCGGAATCGTTAAAATAGCATACAGCAATGAATCGCACTAAAGAGCAAACCCGAAAACGCCTCCACATGCGTATCCGCAACAAGATCAGCGGGACATCGGAGCGCCCTCGCTTGAGCGTGTACCGCTCCAGCAAGGCAATTTACTGCCAAGTGATCGACGACCAGAAAGGCCACACGCTGGCTGCCGCTTCGTCGCAAGGCGTAAAAGGCACCAAGACAGAGCAAGCCGCAGCAGTGGGCAAGCTCATCGCTGAGCGCGCAAAGGCTACAGGCGTAGAAACCGTTGTTTTTGACCGCGGCGGGTATCGTTACCACGGACGTGTTCGTTCGCTCGCCGAAGGAGCCCGCGAAGGTGGATTGAAATTCTAAAATGCAATTGTTTGTTGGGGCGAGGCGACTCGCACCGGCGATCAGACCAAAATAATTATCAACAAGCTAAGCAATATGGCAAGGCAAGACAGAAAAGAAGAAACTTCTCGCACTTCTGAAGATTCAGGGCTGAAAGAAAAACTCGTGTCGCTCAACCGCGTCGCCAAGGTTACCAAAGGTGGCCGTACCTTCAGCTTTGCCGCCGTAGTGGTGGTGGGCGACGGTCAGGGTCGCATTGGCCAGGGCCTCGGAAAGGCGCGTGAGGTTTCAGAAGCGATCTCCAAAGCAGTTAAGGATGCGGAGAAGAACACCATCAAAGTCCCGATCCTCAACGGCACCATCCCGCACGAGGCGCACGGAAAGTCTGATGCTGGCCGCGTGCTCATCAAGCCTGCCGCTCAGGGAACCGGCGTTATTGCCGGCGGCGCCATGCGCGCGGTGCTCGAATCCGCAGGCGTGCACGACGTATTGGCCAAATGCCAAGGCTCGGCCAACCCGCACAACGTGGTGAAAGCAACAATCGCCGCACTGGCAAGCCTGCGCAGCCCGTCTGAAGTGGCCCGCCAGCGTGGCATCTCAATGGATAAACTTTTCAACGGATAGAGTCATGGCTAAGGTAAAAATCAAATTGGTCAAAAGCCCGATTGACAAGTCGAAGCGCCAAAAGCTTACGTTGACGGCGCTCGGCTTCCGCAAGGTGCAGCAGACCGTAGAACACGACGACACGCCCCAGATTCAAGGGATGATCCGTGTCGTGGAGCATCTCGTTCAGGTGGAAAACGCCTGATCCTTTAACTTGAAAATTTGTGCCTGGCATTATCTGCCCGGCAAACAAAGTCAAAATCTATAACGATGGATCTTTCCAATCTTAAACCGGCAGCCGGTGCAGTAAAAGCAGCCAAGCGTATCGGTCGCGGCCAAGGTTCCGGTCGTGGCGGCACTTCCACACGCGGCCACAAAGGCGACCGGGCCCGCAGCGGCTCGAAAGAGAAGCGCCACTTCGAAGGCGGCCAAACGCCGATGCAGCGCCGTTTGCCAAAGCGTGGTTTCAAGAATATCAACCGCATCGACTACACTGCGCTCAACATTGGCGCCCTGGAAGCGATGGTACAGAAGCTGGGCAAGACTTCCTTCGACCCTGAAACTTTGGTCGGCATCGGCATCGCAAGGGCCAGCGACAAGATCAAGGTGCTGGGCAAAGGCAAGCTCACTTCCAAAGTAAACATCAAGGTGCACGCCGTGTCGGCATCGGCCAAAGCTGCCATCGAAGCTGCTGGCGGCAGTGTTGAACTCGTATAAAATCTATCCGGTAATGAAACTTTTTACCGTTCTCAAAAATATCTGGAGCATCAAGGAACTGCGCGAGCGCATTCTGTACACGCTCGGCTTGCTGTTGGTTTACCGCGTCGGTACTTTCGTGGTACTGCCAGGTGTGGTGCCGGCAGCGCTCGACAAAGCGGCTGCAAACCGCGGCGCCAACGACCTGCTCGGACTGATCAACGTCTTCACGGGCGGCGCTTTCGACAACGCGGCCATTTTTGCCCTGGGTGTGATGCCGTACATCACCGCATCCATCATTGTACAGTTGTTGGGCTTCGCGGTGCCGTATTTCCAGCGCCTGCAGTCGAAAGAAGGAGAAAGTGGCCGGAAACGGCTGAACCAGATAACCCGCTTGCTTACTGTGGCGATTACCCTGGTTCAAGGCGGTGGCTACCTCCAATTGATCCGCAGTATCCCTGGCGGGGTTTCCCCAAGCATCCCTGACGGATTGTTCTGGTTTGCCAACATCATCATCCTTACCGCAGGCACCATATTTTGTATGTGGCTGGGCGAAAGGATAACGGACAAAGGCGTGGGCAACGGTGTCTCGCTGATCATTATGGCGGGCATCATCGCGCGATTGCCCCAGTCCTTTGTGTTCGAGTTCCAAAAGCTTTTCGGCAACAACCAGCTGCTACTGTTCTTTGTTGAGCTCGCGCTGCTATTTTTGGTCGTCATGGCTACCATTTTGGTCATCCAAGGCGTCAGGCGGATACCGATACAGTTTGCCAAACGGATGGTTGGCCGAACCGGTGGCGCCATGCCTGCAGCCAGCGCCCGCGACTTCCTGCCTTTGAAGGTCAACTCTGCCGGTGTGATGCCGATCATCTTCGCCCAGGCGCTGATGTTCTTGCCCGCTACGGCCTTGCAATACCTGTCTGGCTCCGAGGCGCAAGTAGGTGGCCGAATCCATGTATTCAACGACATCTACTCCATTGAGTACAACATCGTGTTCTTCCTGCTGATCGTCATTTTCACCTACGTTTATACGGCTTTGATGGTCAGCCCGACGAACTACTCCGATTACCTGAAGCGCAACAACGCTTTTATTCCGGGTGTCAAACCTGGAGAAGCGACTTCAGATTATATCGACAACATCATGACGCGCATCACTTTGCCGGGGTCCTTGTTCCTGGGCTTAATCGGCATCCTGCCGTCGATAGCCGCAACGTTCGGCGTCAACCAAGGCTTCGCGCTGTTTTTCGGCGGCACGACCTTGCTGATCATGGTCGGTGTGGCATTGGACACGCTGCAAGTGATCGAAAGCTATTTGTTGACCCAGAAATACGACGGCCTGATCAAGTCGGGACGTCTGCAAGGGCGCAGCACATCTGGTGTCCAAATCGGGCAACCTTAACTGTTCAATGTTTGTTTGTTTGGCAAGCAAATGCCAACCAGCAAATAACAAATAAAACATGGGCCTTTTTTCAAGCGGTAACGAAGGCAAGCGGATCTTCCACAAGACGGCTGCCGAAATCGAACTGATGCGCAACGCGAATCTGTTGGTTTCAAAAACGCTGGCTCATGTTGGTTCGATGTTGAAGCCAGGGGTGACAGGGGCAGAGATTGACAAGGCGGCAGAAACATTTATTCGCGACCACGGTGGCAAGCCGGCTTTCAAAGGCTATCACGGGTTTCCGGCTTCGCTCTGTGTTTCTTACAACGATATTGTGGTGCATGGCATTCCTGGAAAACGCGAATTTTTGGATACCGATATTGTATCCGTCGATTGCGGGGTAGAGCTGGAGGGGTATTTCGGCGACGCGGCATACACATTTGCCTTTGCCAATATCTCGGGGGAGGTTGTCGATTTGCTGAGCACCACTTACCGCGCGCTCTACCTGGGCATTGAAAAAGCGGTGCATGGGAACCGGATCGGCGACATATCTTTTGCGATTCAGGAATATTGTGAGCGGCAGCATAAATACGGCGTGGTTCGGGATCTGGTAGGGCACGGCATTGGGCGTTCCTTGCACGAAGAACCTGAAGTGCCCAATTTCGGGAAGCGCGGCAAGGGCTATTTGATGGCGGAGGGGCTGGTGATTGCCATCGAACCAATGGTCAATATGGGACTGAAAGAAGTGTATCAACATACCGACGGGTGGACGATCTACAGCAAAGACCGGAAGCCCAGCGCGCACTACGAACATTCGGTAGTGGTCAAAAAAGGCAAGGCAGATATCCTGTCGGACCACACATTCTTGTTGGAGGCAATAAAAAATAATGCTGAATTGCAAGAAATTCTGCCCAAATAGTTAGACCTTTGCAGCCCTAAATTCAAAAAGGGCTAAAATATGGCGAAAGAGGACTTGATTAAACAAGATGGCGTCGTTTCCGAGGCGCTCTCCAATGCGAACTTCAAGGTACAATTGGAGAACGGTCACGTTATTTTGGCGACCATCTCCGGGAAAATGCGGATGCACTATATCCGTATCCTTCCGGGCGACAAGGTCTCAGTAGAAATGTCTCCGTACGACTTGACGCGTGGCAGGATCATCTACCGCTACAAATAAAATTGAAAAATTGAAAAACACTCGATGATATGAAAGTCAAACCGTCTATCAAAAAGCGTTCGGTCGATTGCAAGATAGTGCGCCGCAAAGGCAAACTGTACGTGATCAACAAAAAGAACCCACGATTCAAACAACGTCAGGGCTAAATGGCGGTTGCTTGTTGCTGTGCAATCGGCACAAAACCGAACATGGCAATGAACATTCAAATCAACGAATACTCAAATCAACGTTAATATGGCACGTATTGCTGGTGTGGATTTGCCCCGTAACAAAAGAGGGGTTATCAGTTTGACTTACATCTACGGTGTAGGCCCTTCCACGGCCAAGGCGATCCTGGAAAAAGCCGGGATCGATGAAAGCACCAAAGTGGACAACTGGACCGACGACAACATCAAAGACATCTCGCGCATCATCGCCGATGAGTACAAGACAGAGGGTCAGCTCCGTTCGGAAGTACAGTTGAACATCAAGCGTCTCATGGACATTGGTTGCTACCGTGGCCTCCGCCACCGCAAAGGGCTCCCCCTTCGCGGCCAGCGCACCCGTACCAATGCCCGTACCCGCAAGGGCAAGCGCAAAACAGTTGCAAACAAGAAAAAAGTAACTAAATAAATAATGTGATAATTAGAGAATTTGATAATCGTTCATCACGCCTCCATTATCAAATTATCGAATTATCCCATTATCAAATTAATAAATAATGGCAAAAGGAGCAGCAAAAAAGGTTGTCAAGCGGAAAGTGAAGATCACCCCGGAAGGCATTGTCTTTATTCGGGCGAGTTTCAACAACCTAATCATCTCGATCACCAACAAGCAGGGTGAAGTGATTTCATGGGCATCGGCCGGCAAGGCTGGTTTCCGTGGTTCCAAGAAAAACACGCCTTATGCAGCACAGGTTGCTGCCAGCGATGCCGCAAAGACGGCTTACGACGCAGGCATGCGCTCCGCCGAGGTGTTCGTGAAAGGCCCCGGCTCTGGCCGCGAAGCTGCCATCCGCGCAGTAGATCAAACCGGCATCAAAGTGACCGTCATCAACGACGTGACGCCGCTGCCGCACAACGGCTGCCGCCCGCCGAAACGCCGGAGGGTCTAATTTGATAATTGGTTAATTTGATAATGTGATAATAGCACATTGTTCCATTAACTCATTGACCCACATTATCAAATTGTCCCATTATCACATTATCAAATTGAATTAACATTCTTTAGAATGGCTCGTTATACAGGACCTACTACCAAAAAAGCCCGTTCGTTCGGCGAACCGATCTTCGGTTACGACAAAGCATTTGAGCGCCGCAAATACCCGCCTGGGCAGCATGGCCAAACGCGCAAGCGCAAGCAGCCATCCAACTACTCTTTGCAGCTGACTGAAAAGCAGAAGGCAAAGTACACATATGGTGTGTTGGAGCGCCAGTTCCGCAAAACATTTGGCAACGCAACGCGTCGCCACGGTGTTACAGGTGAAATTCTGTTGCAATTGTTGGAAGCGCGCCTGGACAATACCGTTTTCCGCCTGGGCATCTCCCCAACCCGTCGCGGCGCCCGCCAGTTGGTTGGCCACCGCCACGTAACGGTGAACGGCAAGGTGGTGAACATCCCGTCCTACTCCCTGAAACCAGGCGATGTGGTCGGCGTGCGCGGCAAGTCCAAGTCTTTGGAGATCGTGACCACGCAAGTTGCCGCCAAGAACAACCAGGTGCGCAACTACGGCTGGCTGGAGTGGAACGCCGACAAGATGCAGGGCATCTTCTTAGCCTACCCGCAGCGCGACCAGATACCGGAGAAGATCAACGAACAGCTCATCGTCGAGTTGTATTCTAAATAAAATCCAGTGTAAGCGAGACGGTTGGCGTTCAAACAGGACGCCAACCATTTTCGCGTTTACAGCGTTATATGTTGCTGTGCACAATCCCTAATACCCGCCCAAGCAAAAATCAAATCAGTTTTTTCCCACCAATCACTCTCGGAGCGTTCCACATATGAGCATTCTCAATTTTCAAAAACCCGACAAGATTCTCCTGCAAAAAGCAACAGAATTTGAGGGCACATTCGAGTTCAAGCCGTTAGAGCCAGGTTTCGGCCAAACGGTGGGCAACTCGCTTCGCCGCGTACTCCTTTCCTCACTCGAAGGCTATGCCATCAGCGCGGTGCGCATCGGTGGTGTCGACCACGAGTTTGCGACGATCCGCGGCGTGGTAGAAGACGTGGTGGATATCGTGCTCAACCTCAAGCAGGTTCGCCTCAAACCCGTCGTGGTCGATGAAAAGAACACACAGGAGAAAATTTACTTGACCATCAGCGGCAAGGAAGAGTTCCGCGCCGGCGACATCGAGGACTATACCAACGTGTTCAAGATCATGAACCCCGACCTGCTCCTCTGCCGCATGGAGCCTACCGTAACCCTGGAGCTGGAGCTTTCCATCACCAAAGGCCGCGGCTACCAGCCCGCCGACGACGGCGCACCAAAAGATGCTGCCATTGGCGTGATTCCCATCGACGCGATCTACACCCCCATCAAAAACGTATCGTACAAAGTGGACAACACCCGTGTTGGCCAGCGTACCGACTACGAGCGCCTGATCATGGAAATCAAAACGGACGGCACCATTCACCCGGAAGATGCTATCCGCGAAGCCAGCCGCATCCTGATCCAACACCTGATGCTCATCACCGATGAGAACATCACGTTCGATACACCAACCAGCCGCGAAGAAAGCGTTGTGGACGAGCATATCCTCCACATGCGCAAGCTGCTCAAGACTTCCTTAGAAGACCTCGACCTCAGCGTTCGCGCCTACAACTGCCTCAAGGCAGCCAAAATAAATACCTTAGCTGAACTCGTACGCTATGATACCCACGAACTCCTCAAATTCCGCAACTTCGGCAAGAAGTCGCTCGTGGAGATCGAAGAACTGCTGCAAGACAAGAACCTGACTTTCGGCATGGACCTGGCGAAGTACAAGCTGGACGAAGAATAAATTTAGAGATGAGAGATGAGTTTTTTTTACGCAACTCATCTCTCATCACTTATCACTAACAAAGTGTGGTAACTGTCGAGCAGATGAAATTGGGGATACTGAGTGGCTGGGGAAATATTCCGCAATCCACATTCCGCAATCCGCATTCCATCTCGCCCCGGTGCTACCACCTGCAAAACAGGTAACCGTACAATGAGACACGGAGACAAAGTAAACAACCTTGGACGCACAGCGTCGCACCGCCGCGCACTTTTGGCCAACCTTGCCATCGCGCTGATCGAACACAAACGCATCACCACCACCCTCGCCAAAGCCAAAGCGCTGCGCGTTTATGTGGAGCCATTAGTGACGAAAGCGAAAGACAACACCACCCACCAACGCCGCCAGGTTTTTTCATACCTGCAGAACAAAGAGGCCATCAAAGAACTCTTTGGCCCGATAGCCGAGAAAGTGGGCGAGCGCCCGGGCGGTTACACCCGCGTGATCAAGCTGGGCTTCCGTCGCGGCGACGGCGCCGAAACGGCCCTGATCGAATTCGTAGATTTCAACGAGACCTACAACCCGAATGCCGGCAAAGTGCGGCAAGCCAAGAAAACGCGCCGCGGTGGCGCGAAAAAAGCTGCTGCCCCCGTAGCTGAAGAGGCTGTGGTAGATGCCCCGGTGGAAGAGGTAGTAGATGCTGTAGAAGAAACCGTAGAAGCTGCACCGGTGGCAGCAGTGGTGGAAGAAGCCGCCGCTGAAGTGGAAGAAGTAGCTGTTGCCGCTGAAACTGCCGTTGAGGAAGTTGTGGAAGCTGCTGCCGAGGAAGTTCCTGGGGTAGAAGAAACGGTTGCCGAGGTGGCTGAAGAAGCTGCCGACGAGGCTGCTGCCCCTGCTGAGGAAGAAGAGAAGAAAGACGGAGAGGCATAAGCTTTTCCGGTTTTATAAAGATTGCTTTTGGGCGATGTCGTTTTGGGCGGCATCGCCTTTTTTTTGTGTTACAATAAGGGTGGGATTGCGGTAACACGTCACAAATTATTTCCTTAAAACACCTCTATGCTGGTGTTCAATTCAAGGAGGGGATAATATCGGCAGATGCCCCAGTTGCATTGATTTGGGAGGGGAGCTTCATGAGAGATTCGGTTTGCCCGGAACAAATTTGGAATCGAAAAAAATATTTTATTCCCAAAAATAAGTATTTTTGCTGAAAAAACGGAATGATTTTTCTGGAATTTAAAAGACTTTTTTTTCCACAGCGTGTTTTTTCTACGGTTGACATCGCCAAAGAAATGCCTGGTTTTTATGTAGGAAACCTACTCAACTGGCAAAAAAAGGGCTATATTGTCAAGCTTAGGAACAATTGGTATGCTTTCCCGGACGCCCTGAATGCGGAGGCCGACCTCTACGTGATAGCCAACCGTTTGCAAAGACCTTCCTATGTCTCATTGGAAACAGCTTTGCGCTACTATAATTTTATCCCTGAAAGTGTTTTTAGCATTACCTCGGTCACAACTCTGAAGCCTGTTGCATGGCCAACTCCGGTAGGGAATTTCAGCTATCGTTCATTGCAGCCCAAACTATTCTTTGGCTATGATACCGTGCAGGTTGGAGCAGTTAATTTCAACATAGCCAGCCCTGAAAAGTGCCTGCTCGACCTGCTTTATTTCAGTCCCAACTTGATAGCGACGCCTGATTTTGAAGTACTGCGGCTCAATCAGGCAGAGATCGTTAAACGTGTAGAATACTCAACATTGGAAAAATTTTTAGCGAGAATTGATTCTGCTGCCTTGAATGCAAGGTGTGCAGCATTACAACACTACCTGACATTATGATTTCACTCGAACAAATTGCGCAACAATTTCCAGCCCACTTGCAGCTGCAAAAACAAGCGATGCTGCGGGAATACTTGCAATGCGAAATTCTGGAAATATTATTCGAGAGCCGTTTTGCACAACAATTCTGCTTTCTAGGCGGCACTTGTTTGCGCTTGGTTTATGGCAGCACCCGTTTTTCAGAAGACCTTGATTTTGATAATTTTGGCTTGACGGATGCTGATTTTGATACTGTGGCAGATGTTGTAAGGACAGGGTTGGAGCGAAAAGGCTTTCGGGTAGAGGTCTCAAATGTTCATAGGGGGGCATATCGCTGTAATATCCGGTTCCCTGGGCTGTTGTACGAACAAGGTCTGAGCGGGCATGAAGGAGAAAAAATACTTATCCAACTTGACACACAGCGACAAGGTTACGATTATAAACCAGCAACATTTTTGTTGAACCGTTTTGGCGTGTTCACCCGATTGGTGGTAACGCCACCTGGCTTATTATTAGCCCAAAAACTTTTTACTTTGGTAAACCGTCCGCGGGCGAAGGGCAGGGATTATTTTGATATAACCTTTTTATTTGGGCAGAACGCGAAGCCGGATTATGGCTATCTCAATGAGAAACTAGCAATTGATACGCCACAAAAACTGCGCAAGTTGATATCCGAGCTTCTTGATAAAATTGATTTAGATGAAATGGCCGATGATGTACGCCCCTTCCTCTTTTTTGCAGAAGACGATCGGCGGGTTCGGTACTTCAAGGAGTTTTGGGAGCAAGTAGCATTGTAAACGCTGCAATGTGGAATTAATTGAATCTTTTTACGGTACATGGTGGCCGGATAGCTGTGGTTGGGTACCCGACCGCTTCCGTAATTGGCTATTTTTGGCACAATGGTGTATACTAACCCCTATTTGGAAGCCTCCGGCAATACTTTTTCGTTGGCTCAACAATTACCTTGTCTCTCACAAAAAAAATGAAAACAATGAAATTATGCTGCGCCTTCATGCTTCTGGCATTTTTATGCTCCAACTGTCAAAAAACAACCCAAGCCAGGGGTGTTGTGTACAATTACGTTACCGGCAAGCCCATACCTGGCGTTACGGTTGGGCTGATCGGGTATGACGGGACAGTGAACGACTCCGCTGTGCCGGAGCTTTGTGAATTGGTCGAAACGACTACCGACGAGAACGGGGTATACAACCTGGAAGTAGGGTGTTTTGGCATGGACGACGTTTCTATCAGGGTTGGGGCACAGGGTCAACAATTTTTTGGATTTTACTTTTCTGCGAAGCCTTCGGCAGATTTACGGCTTGGTAAAAGCAATGAAATTGATTTTCAGCTGGATTCTATCGATGGGCGGTTGAAGTTCCAGCTGTCTAATTTGCAAGGCATAAGCGATACCCTGTATCTAAGGGTGTATTGCAATGCACAAGGCCTGCCGACCTATTACGGTGGTAGAATTACACCGATCGCGGTTCCAGCAGGTGCAACACAGTCAAGAACTTGGTATATCACTGCCAACCGGTTTGTGAAATACTATTGGGACACCGTCCCGTTTTCTGATTTCAACGCGGCGCACGGTGATTCGATTTTTTGTGCGCGGGGGGATACGACGGTGTGCAATATTGCTTTTTAGGTGCTTTTGCGCATAATGGTGCATCCGGCAATTATCGGATCAACAAAACCGACCCCGTTTCGACTACCTGTTTGGCTGTTGCTCCCAAGCTGTCGGCACGCGACGCCTCTGTTTCGTACTCAGCTTCAATAATCCAGGCATAGGCGCCTTGGGCGCAGGGCTTTCCGTTGAAATCGTTGCCGTCCCAGGCCTGGCCTGGCGATCCTTGAATCAGCTCCTGCGATTCAAACACCAATTTACCGCTGGGCGAGAACACCCGCACGCGGTAGCGCGACAAGCCCTTTCCTTTCGGCATAAAAAAGGTGTAATCGCCGCCTGCCACGTCTGGCACGAAAGCATTTGGGACAAATAGACCTCCAAACTTTGAGGGGATAGTGTCCAGCCTGGCTGTATCCATGCAGCCCCATTCATTGGCCACAATTTGCAAAATAGAGTAGTATATGTTTTGGCCATAGTGTACTGTAGGGTTTTCGAGCGACGAAGTTTGGCCATTCCCAAAATCATAGAACCAGGTTTCTGCCCCAACAGCGGTACTGAAAACAAAAAAGCGCCCTTCCGGATATCCGTTGGGCATGGAGTCAACCACATAGAAGCCAGCTGTTGGCGCAGGTTTTATGTCTGCAATGCCGATCCGTTTCAAGGTGTCGAAACAAAAGCTGTCGAGCATGGCGACAAGGCTTATGTCAAATATTCCCGCTTGTTGAAAAGCGTAATGGGGGGTATGGCTTGTTGAAGTGTCCAGGTTATTGAACGTCCACAACCAGCGGTTGGCATTTTCAGACAAGTTTTCAAGCGCCAGATACTCAAATTGGCAGGGGCTGGGGTCATTGATCCCCCAATCGGCAATGGGTTGGGCAAACACCCTAAAGGTTTTTTCTGTGGTGTCTTTGCACGAATAAATATTGCTGACAATCAACTGTATCAGGTATTCACCGGGCTGGTTGAATGTTTTTGAGGGATTGTTAAAAGCACTCGTTGAGCCGTCGGGAAATTTCCACTTGAAATCCAGGGCATCTGCCGACGCGGTTTCGGTCAGCTGAACCGTGGCAGGAAAGCCACATACCCAAGCCTTATCCATGCTGAAGTCGCCCTCTGGCTCGGGCAATACGTGGAAAATGCGTCGTGTTGTATCATCGTGGCAGCCCCAGATGTCAGAAACTACCAACTGCACGTCATAACTGCCAGAGTCGCGGAAAATGAAGTTGGCGGGATTGCCGGTCGCGGTGTTTCCATCAGAAGCCGTCCAGGCGTAGAATTGCCCGCCGCCCGGGACGACTGTCAAGGTGCTGTGCAGTTCACCGCAAGCAATGGTATCCGAGGCTGCAAAATTGGCCGTAGGGTTCGGTTTGATCTCTACCAATTTGGTAAGCGTTGCGTCACATCCAGAAGAGTCGAGCGTAATGGTCAGTGTCACTGGGAACAGGGCGCCAGATTGAAATACTGCGCTGGGGCTAAATGCGGTTGAGGTGTTTCCCGCGCCAAAATCCCAATTGACAGTACGGCCAGCAGCCTCAACAGTAAGCCAGAAGTGCATGGAATCGCCTGCACATTTATAAGCGTCGTGCGCAAATCCGACCGGCGGGGCGGGGTTGACGCGTATAAAGCGGTCGATGAAATGGTAGCCACAGATTGACCGGGCGGTTTGCCTGATTTTGAAAACTCCAGGCATGGAATATACCTTTTTGGGGTTTGGGTCTGTTGATGTGGTGCCATCGCCAAAATCATAAAAAACCTGTGCACCGAGCGGTGTAGCGCCATTGGTGATAAAAAGCGTGTCGCCTGCGCAGATCAGGGGCGTGCTCAGGTCACAAAATGCACGGGCTTCGTTCGGGACAATGGTAACAATAGCGGTATCGCTGGTTGCGCCGCATTGGTTTTCGCCGGATGCAATGGCTATCACGACAAGGTTGGTGCTGTCATTTGGGGTCAGGAATGTCAGGTCGGGCAAAGGGAGACCCTGGGTGATCGTATCCAGCGCCTTGAAGACAATATTGAAAATTGACCCGCCAGTGGTTCCTAAGGAAAATTGAAGGGTATCGCCCGAGCAAGTATTGTCAAGACTGGGCGTTAGCCGAAGGTGTGGCAGCGGGTGGACAAGCAGCTTTTCAGTCACGTAGGAATTGGGGCAGGCGCCCGAAGCCGTCAGGGTGATGGTATAGGTTGTATCTTCAATCCCTGGCGCAAAAAATTGGGGTAAAACTGGCTCAAACCCATCAAAGACCTGCCCGTTCCCAAAATCCCAATGGAAACCGCTGATGTTGTCGCCAGTGCTCAGGTTTTGAAAAAGGACTCCCTCTTGCGGGCAGATTGCGGTATCGCTCAAGGCAAGCGCCATAACCGGCGGCTCGACGATTTTTATTTGGATGCTGTTGGTGTCGCTGCACCAGGCATTTTTTACCAGCAAGTACACAGAATAGGTGCCGGCACTCGTAAAAATATGGCTGGAGTCTGGAGAGCCGGGCGTACCAAGCCCCCCAAATCGCCATTCCCAGGAATCAAAGCCCGTTGAGTTGTTGGTAAATAGGGTACTGTCATTGGTACATCCAACAGCTGGGCCAGCTGGCATGGACACAGGTTTTGGGTTGATGCTGAGCGTGGTAGAGTCGCGGAAAACACATCCCAGCACGTTTTCAGTCAGTGTATGCCAAATGGTATGTTGCCCATAGCCTGCCACTGCGGTGCAGATTTCGCCCGTTACGGGGTCAATATTTCCTGAAGAACTGCTCCACACGCCGCCCGAAGCGGGCATCCCGCTGAAAGTGACACAATCAAGGGTGTCGCAAACGGTCTGGGCCGACCCGGCATCGACGGTCAGGCTGATCACATAGATACTGTCTCGTTTTGTCACCCGGCAGTTCCCAGTCCCAACGTAATGTTCGAAGTGGTTCCAGCCCGGCACGGCATTCTGGGGCAAAAATTCGTTTGAAGCATTGAATAGGTTTCCGCCGATGCTCCAGCCCTGTGCGGGGTTTGGCGAAACAGCAATAGGAGCGCTTGATTTGCAAATGGTATCGGGGAAGGCGGCAAAGACGATGGGCGTTGTGGACATCAGGGTAAAACTATCCACGACGGTAGTGTCGCCACAGGCATTGCTGCTGGTAAACACGATCGCAAAACTCCCCGCCATGTCAAACGGGAAACTGGGCACGGGCGAAATTTGGGTAGATGTGGGCAAGCTAGAGCCTGTGGCAGTCCAGGTATGCGTGGCGGCAGGGTCGCCGCCATTGTTGAAGGCGAATCCGGATGGTACAACGGTTTTAGGGGCGCAGTCATCGGGTATTGGTGCGAATGTGGCGCCTGGCGGAGTTTTTACGGAAAAGCTTTGCGACCAGGTTGTGGTGCCGCCGCAGATGGCGTTGGGCAGGTTGAGGGTTACGGTGTACATGCCTGCCGTGGAAAAAAGTATGTGGGGGTTGATGCTGTTTGCGCTCGTGCTGTCCACAAAAGCCCAGCCTGCGGCGGGCGTTACGGTCCATTTGTACACGCCGCCGGCACCAGTTGAGTTGTTGGTGAACTGGATGGTGTAGGGGCCGCAGTTGCCGGGAGGGGCAGGGGAGAATGTAGCGGCAGCTTGGGCAACATCGGCTACTGAAACTGGCCAATAGGTGGTGTCGCGCCCACATTCATTTTCGGCTATCAGGCGGACGGTATAGCTGCCTACTGCGCTGTAGGTGACAGTGGGGGCGTTGGGTGTCATGGTCGTTGCCGTGGAAGGGGAGCCTCCTGGGAACTCCCAGAAGTACATCAAGTTGGTTGAGTTGCCCGCATTGGCAAGTGTCGCTGTAAAATGTGGTTGGAAGCTGGGTAGGCAGCCTGCGGTATCGCCGCTCATGGTAATCGTCGGGATATCCCTTACTGTTACAGTTCCAACGGTGATTGTTTTGTTGTCACAGGCGCCTGTCGCTTTTAGCCTGACGAGGTAGCTGCCTTGAACGGTGAAAATCACATCGGGATTGGCAGAAAGTTTTGTAGTGTTGTTGACAAACATAAAGCCGCCGTTTGGCCCGATGATTGTCCATTCGTAGCTAATTGCGTTCTGGGAGTTGTTTTGAAAGTGTACCACTGCCGGCAGGCATACTTCGCTGGGGGAAAAGGTAGCGGCCGGGGCAACGGCTTGTGTTGCTTGCACGGAGGTATAACAGGTATCGGCTCCGCAATCGTTCGTAACGATCAAGCGAACCAGATGGTTCCCCAGGGTAGAATAGGTATGCGTGGGAGCGGCGGCAGTGGAAGTATTTGCTGCTCCGGAAGAAGGCTCGCCAAAATCCCATAAGTAAGTCATTTCATGGCACGACTGGGCGCCGTTGAAGCTAACGTTGGCAGTTGGGTTGAGGCATATTGCATTGGGGTTTGCAGAACAATAGGCGCGCGGCAATGGGATGACGTACACTTCGTGGGTGGCCTTGTTTGTGCGGCCGTTGAGGAAGTTGAGGGTCAGGGAAATGGTGAACACCCTGCCGTTTGTAGGCAATAGGCAAGCAATGGAGTCGGGGTAGAAATAGACATGTTGTTTGTTGCCAAAGTCATTGGCGTTCAAGGTGATCGTTGTGCCATCGCCCCAGTCGAGCACCATGTTGGCTATGCAGGAAAGCGGGTTGTTCTCGTCGCATTTGTTGTCGATGATCACAGGCTCGTTGCTCTCACAAAAATAGGTCTGATTCGTGGCGAGCTCGAAAACCGATTTCGGGTCGTCGCAAAGTTGGCCAAAAAGGGGAAGGGTTTGGGCGCACAGGAGTATGAAAAAAAAGGGGAATAGTTTCATTTCGATGGATTTTGATGGGTGAAAGTTTTTTCAATTTATTTTGGCCAAAAAGCACTAGAAACGCGGAGCGGAGTTCCCGCCCCAGGTTGGGCATACGCCATTCCGCTTGTTCTTTTCGTCTTTGCTGTTTTTCCCGCTGCAACCACCTGGGCCGAAATTGAAAAAATTGAATTTTATGGATAATTCGTGCGCCCCGCCGCCATAAGCGGCCAGTCCTCCAATATTGAGGTCGTAGCTGTAATCAATCCTCAGCAAATTGTTGCCAAAGACAGTGGTTTCTAAACCTCCGGTAAACATGAGCGTTTGCGTATTCCTCCCGGCGCCATTGGGCAACGCGCCAATCGGGTGTCGCAGGAAAATGCCGCCCATGCCGCCGCGATATAGGCCGTAAAAGCCATAACCGACTACGCCAAAGCGGCCTTGCCAGATCATTTGGAGTTGGGGCGACCAGTACACGAAATATTTTTTGGACGCTACATAGTCGGCCCATACCGGCAGTACGCTGCCATAGTGGATGGAAAGGATGCCCGGCAACCTTGCCCTGCCGCCCCTGTCGAGGGACTCCACCGGGTTCAGGATGTGGCGCAGGCTGAAGCCGAAGCTCTGAAATCCTTCGCTTATCCCAAATTTATGCCCAAACCTGATAGCGGCCCCTCCTGCGAGGTCGGCGAAATTGCGGTTGTCGAGGTCAATGGGGGCGCCGGTTATGGTTTTCGTTTTTCCATTGATGGCATCAAGCTGGTCAGAAAATGTGAGCCTGCTAAAATCAAGGAATTTCTGGCCGCCGCCAACGCTTAATCCGACATGCCAGGCGGCATTTTTGCCAAAAAGGTGGTAAGCAGAGGCGGCAACATGTGCTTCATTGGTTTGAAGCACCCCTTCGCCCTCCTGGTCGTGCTGCCCGACCAGGCCAAAGCCGAAATTGAAGAATCGTTCGCGCAGGCGGCCTTTGGCACAGTTGGCCCATTGGGTCTCTACAGTCGCGGAATAGGTTTTAAAGCCGCCGGGGATGCGCCGCCAGAGGTTGCGATGGTTCAAAGTAAGCGTTGTGCCTTCATCCAGGGCGGTCATTGCCGGGTTCAGCAAAGGCTTGTTGGCATAAAACTGTGAGAAAGCGGGGTCTTGAGCCATTGCTGAAGCTGCAAAAAACAACAGCAAAAAAAACGTGTTGATCGTTTTCATCGGAGATTTGGAAATTTATGTTAACTAAATGCCCCAGCATAGGGCTTTGTTCAATCCACGGAATACCCCGCATCTTTCAATTTTTGTGTCAATTCCAAAAAATCGCGATGATACGGGTGCGACGGGTCTTTCAAGGCATTGAGGGAATTTCGGTAAATATCTTCGGGCATTTTGTTGTTGGCATACGTTGCAAGGAACAAATACCATTGGGGGCCAGCTTCAGAATATCCGTTTTTCTTCCAAAAGGTAAACTCCTTTATGGCACTTTCAAAACTGCCCAATCGAAAATAAGCATGGCCGCGCCATTGTGCCGCATCGAGTGCTTTGCAGCTGCGGCAAGCGTTCAGGATTTTCAAAGCCTCATTTTCTTGTTTGTTTTGGAGCAGGGTGATGGCCGTAGCCATGGTGTCGGGCTTGGATCCTTGATTGTTGTTCCTCAGGCCGCCGCCGCCGCGGAAGGGTTTGCTGGCATCTTTTACGATGGCAATGGCGGTAAGCCGCCGCGGTTCGGGCTCAGGAGCCGGTTTCGGCAATTCTTCTTTTGCAGGTTGCTCATTTTGGACGGCAGGCGCCGGGGGCGGGCTGATCAGGTTGGGCTGAGCCGGCGCTTCCAAGGGCTTATCGGGGGGCCTGGTCAGGAAATAAACGAGCAGCACCACGGCGGTAAGGATTGAGCCCCATTTGAGCCAGGGGAGCATTATGAGCGGCTTTTGGGCGCCTGGGTTTTGTTCTTGCGTGGTATTCCCTTCAAAATGCTTTTTGTCCCATTTCGCGATCTTTTCCCGCATGGCTGCTTCCGCACTGAGCTGCAGTGCGATCAAGGCTGCGCGATGCTTGTTCACCGCCGCTGCCAGCGCAGGATCGGCCTCCATCCGCGCTTGGAAAGCGGCCTCCTCCTCCTCGGGCATCAGGCCCCGGAGATAATCCTCTATTTGTTCGTGTAGTTGTTCGTCACTCATCCGTCGGTATTATTTGGGCGGCCTTCCTTTTGGGGGTTTGGCACTGTCTTTAAGGTCGGGGGGCAACAAATTGATCAGTTTTTTCATGCATTTCCCCTTTTCATTTCTCGCCACTTGCTCGTTGGCGAAGCCCATGTTCTCGGTTATTTGCTTCATGGGAATATTGTTATAATACTGCGTCAATATTTTTTTGCAACGTTCTCCCAGTCGTTCGATACAGGCCAGGAGACGCTCCCGGTTTCTCTCCAACTCCCATTGGTCGCTTATTTGGCTCAAAATTGTTTCCTCATTCCTGTCTGGCTCCAGCTCTACGTCCACGTTGGGGTCGATACCTGGCTGTTTTTTATTCAGTTTGTACCATTCGCGCTTGACGGATGTGGCATAATAGGTATTCAGGGAGGCTTGATACAGCAGCGATTCTGGTTTTAATATCCATCGTAATACGTCTTTTGAGGCATTGTCAAATGCCAGGGTTATCTCATTGTCTTTAGCGCCGAGCGGTTTCAAGGTTTTGTTTGCCACGTCTGTCCATTCTTTGTCCACGTGAATGAACGCAAATTCCCGGTGTTGGTTGTCTGTGTCTTTGCGCAGGCCAGCCATTGTCCAGGCATCGGTGACGGCACTGACGAAAACGCTTTCCAGTGTGCCAGAAAGGTTGAAGTTCTTGCTGTTCACGCGCTGTATAAAATTGACCTGTCCGGGAGCGAAAGCCTCCTTGATGTCGGTTTCAATGCCGCCGATCTTTTTGATGGCGGTTTGGGCTGCCTGTCGAAAAGCGACGTACACGTGTTCGATTGCATCCTCATACTCAACCCCAGCGCCTTTTTGCAGTGCGGCCAAAAGTTTTTTGTCGTTTATTCCCTGATTTTCCATAGGTTTATTTGAGTCCACCTTCGGCGGACGTTTGAAATGGTTCAGGCTTTTGGGAAAAATCAAGACCATCGGTTTTTTGTTTGGAGCGACCAAATTACATATAATATCTATTTGTTCCCACCCTTATGTCAACAATGGCAAAACTTTGCGGCTGAGCAGCAAGGTCGAGCATCCAGGTGCCAGCTTCCAAATCGGAGGGAAAGGCCACTATCCTGAACGTCCCGTCTTTATAGTCCCTTTTTTTCTTGTCCACAAAATACCCGCTTGCCCTGACCCACTTTTCGGCCTCTCTCATGCCTTTTATATCGCCTTTCCCGATAAATATGCAGTACTGCTGCACGGCTGGCTGGCGGGTTTTATGCTCGTTCTTGGAATGGCGGCCTTGATTGGTTTCGAGGTCTGGCAATATGGGCTGAAACACTGCCGGTTGCGCCATTGGCTGCGGCAAATCAGCGGGAACGGGGGTTGGGGGTGCGGCAGGTTTTTCAAGCTTGTGCCAGGAACCTGTGGAACCTGCGCCCAACATGCAAAACAGCAGCACAAGGAACCAGGATGTGAACGCGAACGGCACGGGTGGTGGAGCATCTTGGCCGGGCGGGTACTTTTCGTCCCAGCGCTTTATTTTTTCGCGCATTTGCTCTTCAGAATGGAATCTTATTGCAGTCATGGCCAGGGCACAATCATTGGCCATTTTTGACAGCTTGGGGTCTTTTTGGGTGGCTATTCCCATTGCCTCCGATTCTTCGATGGAAAGATTCCCCTGGAGCCAATTTTCAAGGCGTTCGTATGCGTCTTTTTTTTCTTGCATGATTTCCGTACTGTTGTTATAATCTGATTAAAGTGATTTGTATGATTTGAGTGATTAAAAACATCTGATTTTAAAATGATTATGCGATCACGACTTTCACAACCACTTTTGCGTTGACTATATTCCTATGGCATAGAGGGTGCACGGTTGGATAATGTAACCTTCGTTCAGGGAAAAAATCAGGTTACTTTTCGGGACAGGCGATACTCTATCTTGCAAGCCATTTATTTCTCCAAACATACAACATACACATGCCAATGAACTGCCGCCCGATTTCCATGCTCCTGATGTTTGTTGCTTTTATTGCCCTCTCCAGTGCCCGCGCCCAGGGCGTCGATACGACGAAAGCCGACGAAATCATGAAAAAGATAAAATTAACGATCCAGTTCCAGGGCTTTGATATTGCCGCCAGTCAGATCGACACGGCCTATGAAATTTACAAGGTTGCGTTTGGGCCAGCATCTGCCCAGGTTGCAAATGCCCTGCACAACCGGGGCTTGAACTATTATTATGCTGGCGACCAGCAAATGGCCATTCATTGGTATGAAGTTTCTTTGGCCATCCGGGAAAAACAAAATCCGCGCAACCTTACCGAGATTTCCCAATCGTACAACAATTTGGGCCTTTCCCATACCGAAGCTGGGCAGTACCGCAAAGCGCTGGAATACCATGAAAAAGCCCTTGCCATTCGCCTTGAAACCAACCCGGCCGGTGTGGAGGTGGCACATTCATGGGGCAACCTCGGCCAGGTTCAGGGTTACCTTGGCGAGTACTATTTGGCAGAGAGTTATTGCCGCCTGGCGCTCCAGCGGCTTCGTTCCCTGAAGTTGAGCACCGAATTGGTTTCCATTGCCTCGGTGCAGAACAACCTAGCCGGGGCATTCCTGGCTGCAGGGCAGCCCGACTCTGCCCTGGTGTGGTTCGATATTGCCCTGCAATCCTGGAATTTCATAGATCGACAAAAGCTCAGAACGGGTAAGATTTACGTTGCCATCCTTCAGAATAAAGGCGCAGCGTATATGAAAAAGCGGCAATTCGCGAAAGCAAAAGAAGCTTTGACCGAAGCCATCGACTTTTGTTTGCAAGAAAAAAGGAACGAAAAGGAAAAGTTGAAAGATTTGCTCATCGACTTATACGCCAATCTTGCGGGTGCCTGGATTGGGGAATGGCACACTGACAGCGCGTTCGTATGGGCCCGAAAATCAATCGATATGTCGAGACAGGTGTACGGTTCAGCGCATTGGACGGCGGGGAAGGGATATGTCAACCTGGCCACAGGATACATCAAGTTGCGCCAGCCGGAGCCGGAACTTGCGGTCAATGCCATAGATACAGCCTTTTGGATGCTGGGCTGCGACAAGATGCGGCCCAGCAAGTTCCACGGGCTTATGCAATCGTTCAGGGAGCCGAAACATTGGGACATGAGCGATCCGGTGCTGTTCGACTCGGCTTTGACCATGCTTGGGGTGAGGGAAGAATTTGGCGGCATAAGCCAGCGAATAACCTTGCTGGATGCTTCGAAAGTATATCTCGAATGTTCCCTGGCAGGGTATTTCGGCACTGGCGAACTGGAATACCTCAAAAGGGCCGAAAGCTTGTCGCTGCTCATCGACCGGTATCTCGACTACTGCCGGGCAACCCTTGCCGATGCGGAAGCGCGGCAGTTGATACAGGCAAATTCCTTCCACTTTTACGAGCGCAGCATTTACATCCAGTACATCCTGCGCCGGAACACGGGCGAGCAGGACAAAACCATGCGTCTGGCGTTTTACTTTTCCGAAAAAAGCAAGGCCCTAACCTTGTTCGAGTCGATGCGCTCCGTGAATGCCTGGAAGGTCCGGGATGTTGCCCCGGAGCTTTTGGAGCAAGAAGCAAAACTTCGTGCCGAAATGGCAGATGCCGAGAAAAAATACTTCGCGGCCCGCGATGCTGTTGCCGAAAAAATGGACTCGAGCAAAGCCGGCGTCGAACAAAAACGCATAGAAAGAAGGGAGAAGCTTGGCGTTTGCCAGGGAGAACTGGACAGGAAACGCATTGCCTGGAACGCGGTTTTGGCGAAGCTGAACAATTCCGAAAATGTGCAGAAAGCGCGGCAGTCAAAACCGCCCATATCGCTTGAAGCCGCCCAGGCGCTTTTTTGCGATGTGAACACCACGCTGCTCAGCTATCTGGTGGGCGATACCAGCGTGTTCGTCTTCGTTGTCAACAAAGACAAGGCCGAGTTTGTCGAAATAACGAAAAACTATTACCTCGACCAGATGGTGGCCAACATGCGCAAAAACATAGAAGCCGCCGGGATAGACCAGAACCTTTGGAACGAAAGCTTCAAGGGCACTTTCCATTGCCTTGCCGACACGGCGAATATGCTCTACGACTATTTGGTGGCGCCGGTGGTGAACAAGCTCAAGCCCAATGTGGTGCTTATTCCCGACGGGAAATTGTGCGCCCTGCCATTTGAAGCCTTGCTGAGCGAGAATCCCGTACAACCTTACGAGCCGTCCACCTGGCCGTATTTGGTGCATCAATTTTCTTTTTGCTACGGGTATTCTGCCAGTTTGTTGCGCGAAATGAAGGATTTGCCCGCTGTGAATCAGCCGAAAAAGCGGTTTGCCGGGTTTGCGCCCTGGTTCAATAAGGTAAAGTTTCCTGCCTTGGACAAGACCAATTGTACAGAAGCAAAAAATTGTACGACCCTCAAAGGCAGCCTTGAGCCGCTGCAATGTTCAGGTGAGGAAATTTATTGTATCGGTCAGGAATTTCCGGGCAAGGCGGCGTTGTTTTATTGGAAAGATGCCACGCTGCAGAGATTCAAGGCACTGGCATCCAATTATGGCATCCTGCACCTCAGCTTGCACGGCGAGGCCGACGAGAAAGTCGGCAACAATGCTTTTATCCTTTTCGACAGCACCTCGCGGCTTTACGTCAGAGACTTGTACAATATGGACATAAAAGCCGACCTCGTCGTGCTGAGCGCCTGCAAGACCGGGCTGGGCGATTACCGCCGGGGAGAGGGCGTCATCAGCATGGCGCGCGGCTTTGCCCTGGCCGGTGCGAAAAGCATCCTGCAAGCGATTTGGAGCACCCAGGAAGGCGCTACCCGGCTTGAGATGGTCGATTTTTACGGGATTGCCCTGAGAGATCGCAGCAACAAAAGCGTTGCCTTGGCCACGATCAAGCGGGAGATGGCAAAAAGCCGCGATTATGCCCACCCGTTCTGTTGGGCGGGCTTTTTGCTCATAGGCGATGATGCCCCGCTGAGCAGGTGAAAAAACAGCAGGTTACTTTAATTGATTTGACAAACTCTATCGGTGTAGGAACATTTTTTCAAACCATACACCAACAGAATTGTCACCATGAAACGAAACCGCAACCTTGCTGCTTTTTGGGCTGTTATTGGCCTCCCTTTCTTTTTAAACTTGGTTTTGAGCCACTTTTTGTCTGCGCAATCGGCCATCAACACCGACCGCGACAGCTACACCATTTTATACGTGGCAGAACCAAAAGGAGCAGGGCCGTTTTTCCAACAAGGCCTGAACACGGAGTTCAGCGACCGCTTCGACTGGAACAACCTGCCCACCAAGTCTTTTGCCCCAACCGAGTACAGCCTCGATGCTATGGCCCAACAGCTCACGGCAGCGGGCATAGGCCGACAGCTCATGGCTTTTTGGTGGCAGCGGCAGCCGAACGGCAGCTTCAAGCTCGAAACGCTCGCGCAGCGAGGCCGTATAAACAGCCGTGTGCACGATAGTATCCTGGTCAATTGGACTCCAAGGGGCGATAAACTGCTGGAAGAAGCTGGCTTGCGGCTCATCCAGCGCTCTTATGTTGTGTTATTACGCCCGGTGAACCTGCGCACCATGGAAGAAGAGTACGACCAACTCGCCCGCGCGGCCCGCCAAAGTGGTTCCAACACAAAGATCGAGCGCTTGTACCGAGGCTACAAAGGCAGCGTAGAAGCTTATGTCTTTCGGTTCAATTACGACAACACCGCCAAAAATGTCTTTTACGATATGTGGCCTTATGAAGACGACAGCCCCGAACTGCGGAAACAAAAAATCGAACAGTTCGACAGGAGCGATGCCTTCAAGCTGCTGCGTGACACCCAATTCACCATCGACGATATAAGCTATCTTGTTTCAAAAGAGGACAAATCGAAAAAAAACGACAAGCTCAAATTGGGGAAAGATTTGCTTTTCAACAAACTCAGCCCGCAGGGCCTTGTGTCCACCAATTCGGAACAGGAAATGTTGGCAGAATGGGCTTCAGAAGCGGTCAACAAGGTGTTTAACAAGATATTGGGCAAGGGGACTACCGCAACAACTTTGACGGGAACCAGGCCAATCCGCGCCGGATTGGAGCGAAAAGACGGCCTGCACACCGAAAAACGCTACATTTTATATGAAAAGATAGAGCGGCTTGATGGCAGCTACCGCTTAGCCCGCAGGGCTGTGGTGCGCGCCACCAACCAAATTGCCGACAACCGCAACCGGGTGGAGGGCGCCGACGTGTATTCCAGGTTTTACCGGGTAGGCGGCCTGGGCATCATCCACAAAGGCATGATCATCAAAGAGCGCCGCGAGGCGGGCATCGGCATCCATGCCTTATACGCACTTGGCCAACCAGACCAGCTTTCCGACCTGGGCCTCGGGGCAGAGCTAAACCTGTCGCTGTACTTAGCCAAACTGGGCCTCCGGCGTGTGCCGACAGCCCTGCGCATCGGCGTCAACTACACCTGGTCGCCCGACACCATCAGGGTGCTGGGCTCCCAGCCGATAAAAGCCGATGCCAGCCGCCTGAGCATTTACCTCCGAAAAGACATTCATTTCCTGAGCATCATGCGCCTGGGCCTTTGGGCGGGGTACGGCATTGAGACCATGACGGAGCGCAGCAAAGAGGAAAAGAAAAGGTCGATCGAAACGGCATTTGTGCCTGTCGGCGCAGAATTTGGCATGAACATACTCCCCGGGATCAACGCTTTTGGCCAGGCTGAATATTTCATCCCCGTCGGCATGGTGATGGAAGGGGAAAAAGAGCGCAGCGACCTCGATTGGGGCGAGCTCTATCCCCGCCGGAACGGCCTGTGCACCCGCGTGGGCCTGCGCTACACCTTTTGAACGGGACGGCCGGAAATGGCTGAACCTGGCATCTGAATTCTCACTCACTTTTCAAAACATCCATAACTATGCACCAGATCATGCGCTTTTGCGCCCTTGCCAGCTTGTCAGCGGTCTTGTTGTTCTCTACACAATGCCGCAAGCTCCCCCCACAGTCCGAATCGCTCTGCATCGGCCCAGGCCGTGATGGGGCCGTGCTCATCCGCGCTTTTGGCTACGGCGCCAATAACCGCATCGCGACCAGGGCGGCCATGAAAAACGCCGTTCAGGATGTGCTGTTCAAAGGCTCCCCCGCCGGTTCGACGGGCTGCCCCAGCCGGCCTATCGTGAAAGACATCTCGAAGCGGAACTCCGACTATTTCAAAAACTTTTTCAAGCTGAACGGCCCCTACCTGCAATTCATCAACCTTTCAGACGAAGGCAATCTGGAGCGCTCAAAAGTGCGGCGCTGGGTGAAAGTGAGCGTCGATGTGGTCGTTGACCACCGCCGCCTGCGCGACCAAATGGTGAAAGACAACCAGGCATCCAGCTTGAGCGACGGCTTTTGACCAGGATTTTAGTGATTTGGGAGATTATTTGGGATGGATAAAATTGATTATCAATGATTTATCCCTCTATGTTTTCACAACCAATTTGCGTTGGCTTTAATTTAATTTATGACTATGAAAAAAATTCTCATCGCAACTGTATGTCTTTTCATTGCTTTTGCTGGCTGGGGTCAGGCTAAAAAACCCACCCTGATGGTGATCCCCAGCGATGCCTACTGCATCGAAAAAGGCTTTTTTATAGAAACCAACGACCAGGGGATGAAGCGCAAAGATCCCGACTACCGCCGGGCTTTGCAGGAAGACCCCGACCTGCGGGCAATCATCTCCGGGATAAACAATTATATGGCCGACCAGTCATTCCCGCTCGCCGATTTGGAGGCAACCCTCAAGAGCCTGGAAACCCAGGATATGGAGGAAGAAGAGATGGTGGACAAGGCGGGCAACGAACTGCAAGAATCGCGGCTCGACCAGATCAGGCGGCGCGCCAAGGCCGATATTGTGCTCGACCTCTATTTTGCCATCAAGCGCAACGGCCCCGAAAAGATCATGACCTTCAACCTCAAGGGCCTCGACAGCTATACCAACTATCAGGTGGCCGGGGTAGAATGTACGGGCAAGCCCGGTGTGATGACCAATGTGGAGGTGTTGCTCCGCGAAGACAACTATACCCGCATGACGGAATTTCACGACCGTCTGCAAAAGCACTTCGACGACCTGTTCAAAGACGGCAGGGAGGTAACGGTGGTGATCCGCATGGCAAGCGATGCGCCGGTCAGCTTCGACACAGAATACGGCGACGACGAGCTCAGCGAACTGCTCGACGCGTGGTTCCAGGAGCATACCGTGAAAGGCCGCTACACCGTGACGGAGCTCAACGACGTGCGCATGGCTTTCACGGCCCGCATCCCTGTGTACAACGAAAAAGGCAAGGCAATGGATACCCGTGAGTTTGTGCAACAGCTTCGGAAGCACTTGAAGGCTGCACCCTACAACCTGAGCGCCAAAGTGCAGCCAAGGGGCCTCGGCCAGTCATACCTGATCATCGGCAGTTCCAAATAACCTGGCTTGGATCGGCCATTCAGCTTTCACCCAATCATTTTCACCAACCATATTTTTGCTATGAACAAGGCATTGATTGTCCTTTCTCCCATACTGTTTTTGTTGCCTTTCACGCGGGCAATCGCGCAAACAGACAACACCAAAACCAGCGAGCCCGTGCGCATACCCCTCACGGCGGTAATCCCTGCCGATGCGGAAAACATACCCGAAGCTGCGCGCCCGATCCTGCTGAACCGGCTGCGGCAGTTGGCCACGTCACACGGGTACAGCAGCAGTTCGCTGTATCCGCAGTTTATCCTTACCGCCAACCCGGTGTTGACGGACAAAAAAGTTATCGGGAGCGCGCCCATGAAGGTTTCCCTGGAATTCGAGACAACACTTTACATCGCCGACCAGGTTTCCAAGACCATTTTTTCCACCGCCAATGTCACCTTGAAAGGGGTGGGGAATACAGAGACGGAAGCCTATATGAACGCAATGAAGACCTTCCGAATCGACCAGGCCGCTATCCGCAACTTCACCCAGGCTGGCCGCGCGGAGATCATAAAATTCTACAACACCCGCTGCGATTTCGTGATGAGCAAGGTGGACGTGCTGGTAAAGACCAACCAGGCCACCGCCGCGCTGGATATGTTGCTCAACATGCCCGACGTGAACAAGGCTTGTTTCGACCAGGCCATGGCCAAAGCGCCGCAGGTGTTCGAGGCCTCGGCGGCACAGCAATGCCGCGAGTTGGTACAGGCGGCCAAAACCGTTTGGGCCAACAGCCCCGACCGCAAAGGCGCCGAACGGGCAACCCTGCTGCTGCTCGCTATTCCCGCCACCACGGAATGTCATGCCGAGGCCAACCGGTTCCTGGCCGAGATCAAATCAAAAATGCAGGAAACCGAGCGCTGGGAGCGCAAGCAGTACAACGACCAGATCGACCTGATGAAGCAGTACATCGATGCCCTGCGTGACGTGGGCGTGGCTTATGGCAACGGGCAGCCGGATACGGTGATACATGCGAAGGGGTGGTTGTGGTGAGGGGTGCCCCGGGCAATTGGCATTGCAAGCTATAGAGCTAAATATTGTTGTTAATATCTTAAACGTCAAACAATTATGAAATCCTTCATTTCTGCGCTCGCGGTGTTGCTTCCGCTTACTTTTTCTGCGCAAACGGAGTGTGACCCCAACAATTCCTTCCCTCAAGCCTGCCAGATTGTGCTGTCAAACCTGATGGGCACGGTAAAGGGTACGATTAACCCAAACGGCGATGCTGACTATTATTGGTTCAACATCCCGCGTTCGGGTGTCATTACGTATTCTGTCACCAATGTGCCTTCTAACATCTCGATGCGGGCAGAATTGTTCCATGAATCCAACCAATCGAGCTATTTGTCCAGCGCGTCTGGGGGCGACGGGCAAGCGGTAACGGGCATCAAAAAAGTTTGCCCCACGGGCAAGTATTACATCAGGCTTTTTGATAACCACAGTTTTGGAGGGCCTTACCAGAGCACCGACCAGTACACCTTGAAGGTGACCGTGGATACTACGGACGTGCATGAGTGCAACGACAGTTTTGGGGCCTGCACGTCAATCAATTTGAACCAAAACGTTCAAGGCACCATCAATTCAAGCGGCGACGTCGATTATTATTGCTTTGAAATTCCCCGCTCCGGCGTGATCAACTTTACCGTGTCGAACGTGCCGGGCTTGCTTTCGCTTAGGGCCGAATTGTTCCACGAATCCAACCAAGGGGGCTATGTACACAGCGCAGCCGGGGGCGACGGGCAAGCTATTACGGGTATCAAAAGGGTTTGCCCGGCGGGCAGGTACTACATCAAGCTTTTTGACCACCACAGTTTTGGCGGGCCATACCAAAGCCCTGACAAGTACAACCTGAAGGTGACGCTCGACACGGCAGATGTACATGAGTGCAACGACAGCTTTGTTGCCTGCACCCCGATCAGCTTGAACCAGAACATCCGGGGAGCCATCCATTCCAGTGGCGATGTCGATTATTTTTGTTTCGACATTCCCCGTGCTGGCGTGATCACCTATATCGTATCCAACGTGCCGGGCTTGCTTTCGCTGCGGGCTGAATTGTATCACGAATCTAACCAGTCGAGCTATGTGCACAGTGCGGCCGCGGGCGACGGGCAAGCTTTTACGGCCATCAAAAAAGTTTGCCAGGCTGGCAGGTATTACATCAAGCTTTTTGACAATCACAGTTTTGGAGGCCCGTATCAGAGCCCAGACCTGTACAACCTGAAAGTGACCCTAGATACGACTGATATCTATGAGTGCAACGATGGCTTTTCGTCGGCCAGCCCGATCAATTGCAACACGCAGGTTGCCGCTTCCATCAATACGGAGAACGACAACGACTGTTTCAAGTTCACCCTGTACCAACCTGATGTTGTAACCGTGACCGCCACGAATGTGCCGACAAACCTTGACCTGACGCTTACCTTATACGGCCCGGCACCGAGCACGACGCAATTGCAGCCATCGGTAAATGGGAGTACCGGCGCCTCGGTTACCTTGGTATCGGCGACAACCTTACAGCCTGGCACTTACTACGTGTGCGTTACCGACAACAAAGCAAATGCAGCGCAATATCATTTGAATATCGGCTGTCCGTCGGCAGTAAGTACGGAAGAGGGGCAGTTGTTGGAAAAATTGAAACTGTTCCCGAACCCTTCGGGTACGTTGCTGCACCTCGAAATTCCTGATAACCAGACCTTCTATGAGTTTGCATACGAGGTTAGAAACCTGCTTGGAGAACTTGAAATGGTTGGTAATGGACAAATCCAAGCTGCGGCAATTGATGTAAGCAGGCTTCCAAATGGCCTGCATTTGATCATCGTCAATACGAGACACGGGCGAATTTCCCGCCAATTCATCAAGATTTAATCACGCTCTTAATATGCAGCACTTTGTGCTATTGTGTGTAACGGCAGCTCCCCCTGCCAATAAACCCTGTTTTTCACAAAATCTCTTTCAACATGAACAAGAAAATTACCTTCCTAACAATGCTTATTTCCATTTGCGCCCTGCAAATGAACAGCCAGCCCATTGGCCTCGACCCATCCTTCGCCACCAATGGCGTGTATTATTTCACAGATGGCAGCACGGGCGAATATTTTGTGGACGTCGCCGTGCAAAGCGATGGGAAGCCCGTGGCTGTCGGCTATACAAATTATGACCCGGATGAGACGAACAACTACCGCATTGTGGTGATGCGGTTCAACATCAATGGTACGCCCGACCCCACATTTGGAGTAAATGGGAAAGTTTATATTGACACGCCGCAAAGCACGGATGATCCCAACGCCATTGCAATTCAGGCAGATGGGAAAATTGTGATTGCTGGAAGCTCCCAGGTGCCTTCCTCTTCTCCACCGACAACCTATATTGGAGGGACATTGTACCGGCTCAACAGCAATGGAACAGTTGACAATGCCTTTGGCACGAATGGGCGCGCGTATATAATGGGAGAGGTTTCCGGTTTTGAAAACCTCGTTATCCAGCCGAACGGCAGAATCGTAGCTTCCGGCCAAGGATTTGTTAACGGCTTTTTTTCATACATGGTTGCAAGGTTTACCACAAGCGGTCAAAAAGACCTGACGTTTGGAAACGGTGCTGGCTTTGTAGAGTTTCGATCCAGCACATCCAGCACCGAAGAGGACAACGGTGCCGGTTATGGCATCGCCCTGCAACCCGACGGCAAAATCCTTACCTGTGGGTACGATGAAAAAGAAAACGGGACGCTTGCCCGGTTAAATATCAATGGCACCTTGGACTATACCTTTAGCTTTAACGGGTTCAAATACTGGGATTTCAGTAGGGACCTTTTCCTATATACCGTCGCTGTCCAAAATGATGGAAAGATCGTGATCGCAGGCACTTATGACTTCAGTTCAACCCAGAACAAGGCAGTTTTGATCCGCCTTTTTCCAAATGGGAATGATGATACCTCATTCAGCAATGGCATTTCCTTTAACTTTTACGGAAATCCATCCAGTGTGAGTTATGACATGGAGATACAGTCCGACGGGAAATATGTGTTCGGCGGTTTGGACGACCTGATCCGGGCCAATACCAACTCAACGCTTGACAACACTTTTGATGGGGACGGGTTTTTTACCCACCCACTGGCTTCAGCCTATTTTTACAACCTCAAGCTTAACGGAAATAAAATTTATATAGTCGGCTATCAGAACACAAATGGCGACAACAACGGTTTCATCGCACGGATCACCAACAACTTCACTACGACCCCAACCCTAGAGGCTCCCACGCTGCTGTCGGCTGTTGTGTACCCCAATCCAGCCCCCGACATCCTCCAAGTCAAATTGCCAGAAGCAACGGATGTTCGCTTGAATGCTTTTAACCTGAGCGGGCAATTGGTGTATGCGGTCCAACTGTCTGGCGTGGCGGAGGCGCAGATACCAGTAGCTGATTGGCCGAACGGCATGTACTATATGAGCATCATGGAGGAGGGAAGCGGGCAGCAGCGGAGCTTTCCGTTTGTGGTGCAGCATTGATGGAGCGGCGCATTTCTTGAGGGCGATGTCGTTTTGGGCGGCATCGCCCTTTTTTATTTTTTCCCCGCAGAATTAAAATACACCCACAAGTAAAAATTCATTTCCACCATTTCCACGAATAGTTTTTCGGAGGCTTCTTCTTGGCCTGGGCGGGCGTGGTACTCGTGCGGCGATTGGTCGATGGGCCTTTGATAAAGGCTCAAACTGGTATAAATGACGCTGCTGAAATGCCGGAAATGCAGCACATCGTCGAGGTTTTCAGCGAGGGGTGGCAGTTGGCTTTTTGCGGGCTTAATTTTGGCTAAAAACGGTCTTGCGTGTGGGTAGTACACCCAGAACGGGCGCAGGGTATCGCTGCGGGCTTCTTCTAAGAATACAGGGCAGAGTCCGGTGATGCGCGATTCCATGCTCATCAGGTGCTTGTCGAAGAATATAACCTCCTTGAGTTGGAGGCCCAGGAGGCGGCATCGGGAAAAGTCCATAGCCTCAAGTTCATTCGAGGCTAGTTCCTGCTTGAACAGTAATTTTTGGCCTTCGGGCGCATAAGCTTTCAGCTTTCCTGCTTTTACTGCGCGCCATATAACGTTCCATATCCGGTTGTCTTCAAACAAGGCATCGTTTTGTGCCGATGCAGGCACCCATTTGTACAGCCATTTTTCCCACCAGAGGTCTTTTTCATGGACAGGGCGATACTTGACAACGCCATTGGAATCTCTTTCCAGCGGCATTGGCCGGTAAGCGCCAAACAAGGATGCCGGCCCGTTTTTGGGCAGTTCGGGGTACAGTGTTTCAAAATCAATGGGGCTGTGGTAAAAGCGTTTCGCAGCCGATTTTCCGTCGGGGTAAAATACTTCCCACAGCCCTGTTGGCTGGCCGTTTTGCAAGTTCCCTTTCGCCTTGATTTTTTCGTCGCGGTAATAACTGGTGAAAGGGCCGGTCATTTTCCCGTCGGTGGTTTGGTATCGGGCTTTGAGGTCGGGGCCGGGGTCGCTTTCGGGGCGGGCGTAGAACTCGTCGCTGTAATAGACGGAATGTTCTTCCACTTGGGCGCAGAGCAGCAACGAGGAGAACAGCGCGAGGGAAAAAATCAGGGCCGCTTTTTGAAAAAGTGTCATCAGATTGGATTTGTTTTATACCATGGGTGCGTTACACGGTGCGGGGTTGCACTTTTATTGCCGACCGTATTACGGGGTATAATAGCCCCATTTTTTCTTCAAATACTGTAAAACTTCAGCACTGGTAGCTTTTTCAATGGGTTCTTTCACGTACCTGAAACCAAGGAACGGCAAGCCTTTTTCACGATATTCGAAAAGGCCCGAATAAGTGTTGGGGTCTTGAAAATGAATGCGCCAGGAGTTGCCCATGAACAGCTTTCGCACTGCCTTGGACGCTCTTTCCGGATCTGCATCAATGTCTGGGTTCAGGTCGTGGATAAAATCGTAGCTGGCTTCAAAATAGCTGGTTATCAGCCAGTCTGCGTAGCCTTTGTTGAAGTCGCTGCCTTTATTTTTGCCTAAATATTCGTTGGCACGCAGCCATTCCGCCTTGCTGGGCAATCGGTAGCAGTAGGTAAGGGCATGTACATCGTTCTCTTGCAAGTTCAGCCAAACACAATAGCGCATGGCATTGATCCAGGAAACGCCTACCACCGGGAATTTTTCAAATTCTTTCTCCGACAGGTATCGCGTGTACTGCGCGGCCGTGCCGATGGTGGAATCGGGCAGCAACTGCAAATAGTAAACTTCCCCGGAGTCGCGGCGCATGGCGGCGAGGAAATCCTTGTATTCCTTCAGCGTCACTTTTTTGCTGACCTCAAAACTTTGCACGTGATATACGCTTGGCGCCAAAAGCCTCGATGTGGTTTTTTCAGGGTCCGTGTCCAGCCCCTCCGGCCTAACGGCATTATTTATTACCGTGTTGGACGGCACAAAAAAGGTTTTGGCGCGACGGTTCTGCGCAAAGGCTCCTGTGGCCAAAAGGCTGAAGCAGAGCATCAAAAAATATATCTTTTTCATCTGCAAAATCGGTAAGTTTTTCTGAGTTTTTCACCACAGTGTTGGGTAGAGTTTTTTTCACCACAGTGTTTTTTCACCACAGAGTTTCGCAGAGTTTCACAGAGGTGACACAGAGTGATATGCGGCTTCGCCGCATTTTTGGACGTGTTCAAAATACCCCTATGTGAAACGCTGCGCAACGCTGGGGTAAAAAAACACAATCCATTGACTTAAAATACTTTGCACAACTCTTGAAAAAATGGGAACAAAAAAACATTCATCATTCATCATTCATCATTATCCCTGCATTTTGGCTGCATTGTCCGCGATCGTCAGCGCCTCTATGATGCCGTCGAGGTCGCCTTCCACCACGCGGTCGAGGTTGAAGTTTTTGTTGTCGCCTTCGAGGCGGTGGTCGGTGACGCGGTTTTGGGGGTAGTTGTAGGTGCGGATCTTTTCGGAGCGGTCGCCCGAGCCGACGAGGCTGCGGCGGGCGCTGGAGAGGGCATTGGCTTCCTTGGCGAGCTGCGCTTCCTGGATCACCTGGATGAGGCGGCCCATGGCGATGTCGCGGTTTTTGTGTTGGGAGCGGCTTTCGGTACTTTCGGCCACTGCCCCGGTGGGCAGGTGGGTGAAGCGCACGCCCGATTCGGTACGGTTCACGTGCTGGCCGCCAGCGCCGGAAGCGCGGAACACGTCGGTGCGGATGTCTTCCTTGCGGATGTTGATGTCTTCGGGTTCCATTTTGGGCAGTACGGCTACGGTAGCGGCGGAGGTGTGCACGCGGCCTTTCGCTTCGGTTTCCGGCACACGCTGCACGCGGTGCGCGCCCGATTCGAATTTGAGCTTGCGATATACGTTGTCGCCGCTGACGTCGAGCACCAGTTTGGAGTAGCCGCCGGCGGCGCTGGGCGTTTCGTCGAGCACTTCCACGTCCCAGCCTTGTTCGGAGAAAAACCGGGAGTACATGCGAAACAGGTCGCCGGCAAAAATAGCGGCCTCGTCGCCGCCAGTGCCTGCACGGATTTCAAAGATCACGTCTTTTTCGTCTTCGGGGTCTTTGGGCGTGAGCAACACGATCAGTTCTGCTTCCAGGGCTTCCAGTTCCGGCTCCAGGGAATCGATTTCCTCGCGGGCCATTTCCTTCATTTCCGGGTCGGGCTCGGTGGCCAGCACCGATTTGGCGCTTTTGATATCGTTGAGCACCTTTTCGTACTTCGCGGCAGTTTGTACGATGGGTTGGAGTTTTTTGTACTCCTTGTTCACTTTTTTGGAGCGATCGACATCCGTGACGATGCCCGGGTCGGAGAGTTGTTCTTCGAGGTGCAGGTATTTTTCGCGTATGGCTTGCAATTTGTCGAGCATGGTGTGGCAGATAAAAATGTGGCCCGGCAACGGTTGTCGCCCGACCACAGGAAATTGTGCCGCAAAGGTAGGGCAAGTTGCGGAGAAAGAAACCCATTTCAGGTTTCTTCATCGCTGTCTGAATAGGGGAAGTCCCAACAAGGTGCGGTCATGAAATAATACCAGTTCCATACTTGCCACCATTGTTTGGAAAATCGTCGGTAAAGGATTAATTCCGATTTCCCATGTTTTGCCTTATAGCTTTCAAAGCTCATCTTGATGCTTCCGATTGGGTCGTGCCCTTTGGTCCGTTCCAAGGCTTGAAACCTCCCTTGGTCGGAAAGATACCAATGCGGGAACGTGTCTGGGAATTCGTCCTGCAAAAAGGTAAAGTTTGCCAAAAGCAGGAAGAGAATTAATGTTCCGATTAGAAAATATCCGACTTTTTTTGCCAAATTAGTCAATGACATAGTTGAGGTGTATATGATTGTGTGTTGGCCATGATTCAAAATGGGCAAATCGTTGCATTCTTAATTTCTAAACCTCACGCTATCTTCGTCCTTGGTTGTCCTTCTCGTAAGAATCCGTCCACGTATTGTGCGCCGAATGTACAAATCCCGGCGGCATTGCGGGTTGTGTCCCCCTTTTTACCTGGACGGATTCTTACGAGAAGGACAATCAAGGGCTCGGGATGCGCGCGGCCAGTGTGTGGGAGTGGGCGGCGGCGCCAGCAAAACTTCCCGCCCAAGCGTTGGTCAGTTAAAAAGCATCTTCATCATGCCAATCAATAGCCAAGGTTTTCAACTGCTTTTTCGCACAATATTTTTGCTGACAATCCAGGTGCTCTTCTGCTCGGTTGCCCTGGCGCAGCTGGTGCTGTATGATTCGGTCAGCTTCGAGCGCCATCAAGGTTATCTTTTTAAAACAAGCGATGGGTTTGCCGCATTCGATGGTTTAAACGGAATCGTAAAACAATTTGACCTCAAAGGCAAATTGACACAATCTACCAGGCTGGATTCTGCCTTTTATGCCAAATCCAAAGGCGCATTTCATGAAGCTATTATTTGGATCAAAGGCGATCAATTAATCCTCTTGAACACGCACAAATACCAGCTTGATTTTTTTAATGCTGCTGGGAAACATCTGTATTCCAAAAAATTAGGATCAAAGTTTAAAGGGGAAAGGTACTTTGTTCAATTCGGAGCCCCGCCTTATTATGCCGTCATGAAAGATGATATTTTGTACCTTGAAATTAAAAAAGACAATTGGAAAGGGTATAACGGCTCTTCAGGCGCGTTTAGAAATGGCGGGAAAAAACGCTATGCAGAACCCGGATTGGTAGGTATGTTTAACTTGAACGGAAAATTAATGCAAGTTTTTGGCCAATACGATCCTGTTTACAGAGGAGAAAAACTATTGACTTACCTGGACGATTATCATATTGGATTAATAGGGAAAGATTCTGTATTTATTCAATTTCAGCTAGGCGACCAAATAGCAATTTACCATAAAGGCATATCGAAATCCCCCTTCGGAATACGTGGGGACTGCTTTAATATGGATGAAGACCAATATTACGACATAAAAAACAAGTCAGAAGAATTGGAGAACAACCCCAAACACAGCATCAACACACCACACTATTTTGATGGCTGTTCAGTTGGCGGCAATTTCTTCGTCAGATCGTATGCAATCGGGATGGAGGATACTGTGCAATTCACGGCAGAGGCGCTTTTGGCAAAACAACAATGGCTAAATGGCTCCCTAAAAGGATGCTTAATCAGGGGGAAGCAAGATTTTCAGCAAGCCAAAGAGTATCGATCAAAACCTTGTTTTATTCAGATTTTCGACCTGAAAAACCCGCAAACACCAATTTTTGACGGGCCAATTAACCTTAGGTTTCCAATTTGCCTGGGATGTTTTTCATCTGCGTCTGCTCAAATCAATGATTTGGTTCAAGAACCTGCACCTGTTTGCGATGTGTTCTTGTTTGCCAGCTACTTCCGCGCAGAACACGGGCAGCCCGATAAGCAAACCATCTACTACTATAAACTATTACGTTCCACGGATTAAGGCTCCATCCCCTTCATCACCCTTTTCCCCAACCGCATCGCCCGGAACATCAGGAACAGGAAAAATGCTGCCAGGCCAAAGCAGATTTGCATGGGCCGCTCGGCGCCTTCTCCCCGGAAAAACCAGCCGAACACCGTCGCGGTGATGCACAGGATCATAAAAGTGAGTTGGTTGAGTGCCGCGTAGATAAGCCGGGAGCTGTCGCGGATGTCGGCAGAGCGGAATTCCGTCTCGCCTTTTTGCACTTGCTGCAGCACCCGGCTCATTTCATCGGGCAAGCCGATGATGGTGCTGGCGCTGCGCTGCACAAGCTTGCGCACGAAGGTGACGAGGCTTTCTTTTTCGCCCATCACGAATTCCTTTGCGTAGGGCCGTATCACGTCGAGCGGGTTCAGGCTGGCGTCCAGGGTGCTGCAAAGGCCCAGGAGCAGGGTGGCGGTGCGGTTGAACAGCACGTAATCTTTCGGCACCTGCACGGTGCCGCTGATGCCGCTCAGGCCGATGTCGCTGAGCAGGTTGGTGAGGCTGTTGTTGAGCGGGTTCACTTTGATTTCCTTGAGGTTGAGCCCTTCGAACTGTACTTCGTTTTGGAGGAAATTGCGGAACGCGTTGATCATTTTTACAGCCATTTTTTCGGCATCACGGCCTTCGGCGAGGAAGCCCATGGCGCGGCAGGCCTGGATCATGGCCTGGGTATCGTTTTTCAGGGCGGCTTCAATAAGCTGCGGGATGCCTTCGCGCAGGGCCTCGCTGATTTCCGCCACGGCGCCAAAATCGAGCAGCACCAGGGAGCCGTCGGGCTTCACCAGGATGTTGCCGGGGTGGGGGTCGGCGTGGTAAAAGCCGTCTTTGAACACCATGCGGCAGTACAATTGCAACACCCTGGTAGCGATGTCGCGGCGGTTGAGGCCCCAGGCATCCAGTTGCGCGGTGTTGGAAATCTTCACCCCCTCGTGCCAGGTGGTGGTCATCACGCGGGACGTGGAGTATTCGGCGTGCAGCATGGGGATGGCAATACCGGGTTCTGTTTCCAGGTTTTTGCCGATTTTCTGCATGGAAACGGCCTCCCGCGTAAAGTCGAGCTCCTCTTCGATCATCTTTTTGATCTGGGTGTAGAGGTAGTCTAAGCCTTTGATATTGTGTATCCAGGAAAGCAGGGCGGTGAGCCGGCGGATGATCTCCAGATCGACAGCAGCGATGTGCTCGATGTTGAGGTGCTGCACTTTCAGCACCACTTCTGTGCCGTCGTGGAGCCGCGCCCGGTGCGCCTGCCCGATGGAGGCGGCGGCGAGCGGCTGTTCGTCGATGAAGGCAAATATCTCCTCCGGGGCTTTTCCCAGTTCGCTCCTGATGCGGTCGCGCACTTCCGGGTATGGACGGGCGGGTATCTGGTCTTGCAGCGCTTCGAGGGGTTTCTGGAAGGCTTCGGGCAGGAAATTGCCCAGGATGGAGAGCATTTGCCCGAGCTTGATGAACAGGCCTTTCAGTTCGATGATGGCTTGTTTTACCCGCTCGGCATTGCGCACGTGCAAGGCAGTGATGCGGCGCGCATACCAGTTTTTGCCCAGGAAAGGCTTTAGCAACTTGGGCCACAAGTAGCTGAGCATGACGAAAATGGCCGTGCCGTAGGCTTTGCGCAAGCGCCAGGCACGGGAGTATATTTTTTCTTTGGACATCGGGGGCGAAGTTATACTATGATTCGTATGATTTTGGTGATTTGATTGATACAAGTAATTGATTTTGAAATGATTATAGACATCGGCATGCCCAAAATTTGGCGGCGTGAGGTATAGCTACTTCTAAAGCTGGAATCCGATGCGGATGCCTGCTTCCAGGCGAAATTTTTTGTCCTTGAAATTGCGTTCGCCATTTCCAGCCATGAAAAAATCATCCAAACCTACGTCCTGCCGCTGGTTGTTGCGGAACCGGATGCCGGCGCCGATGAACCAATCGACGGCTAATTTTGGGTACAGGGCCTGACTGCCGTAGTGTACCAGCAGGTCGAAGTTTTTGATCGATTCTTCTTGCAGGCGATTGGGGTTCCGCTCGATATAGGGCAGGCCTTCTTCTACTTCCTGCACCCCAAATTTTTGGGTGGAAAAGCGCAGCAAGGGCGCCACGTACATGCCTTCGTAGCCATCGCTTTCAAAGAAAAAACGCGGCGACAGGGAGAACAACAAGCCAACTTTACCCGTCCGGATGGTGTAGTCGCTGTAATAATCGCATTCATCGTAGGCCCATTGTTCGCTTTCGCAATAGCCATCCGATTCGTCGAGAAGTTCGGCGGTGAGGTCGCCGTAGCTGGTCCAGAGCGGGGCGAAGGTGATGCCGGCGCCGATCTGGAGGCTCATAAAGTCGTTGATTTCTTTTTCCAGTTCCACAGGTTGGCGGCCAAACACGAAAGAGATCGGGCTGGTTTTCAGGATAATGCCCTTGTAGGTTGTAGGTTCTTTTGATTTGCCGCTGCTGTCTTCGCCGAAGTCGATCACTTCAACTTCTGTTTTGGGTTTGGTTTTTCCTTTTTGGGCGAAGGCAATGGTTGAAGCGCCGAAGCAGCAGAGCAGGATCAGGGTGGCAGTGCGTAGTTGCATGGGTTGTTTTTTATGGTGAAATTTTTCGCGGTAAAAGTCGGCTTCAAAATCTATCTTTGCTATAGTTTTAACAGAAAAAACTGATCTCATCGCTCTATTTTTCATCCCAAATCATTATTTTATGAACCGAATTGCCTTAGCAGCCATTATTGCGCTTGGCCTGCTGCCTATGCTACATGCACAAAAACCAGTTGTAAGGATCAGCCCGGAATTCAAGCTCCCCAAATCCAAATCCTTTTCAAGCCACCTTTTTTCAGATGCAAGCGGGCATTACGTCTATTTTTATGATGTGAACCGGACTGCTTTTGGCGGCGATTATTCCCCGGTGCTCGAAAAGTACGACCCCAGTTTCAAGCTGCTTTTTAGCAAGGAATTTACTGCCGACCGCAAGGGGATTTCCTCTCTGGGCATGCGCTATTTCAACGGGCAGTTTGTGTGGCTGTTCTCTGAAACCAACAAAAAAGACGACTATATCCGATACAGTTTTATGCCGCTGGACTTGCAAGGGAAAGCGGGCAAGCCCAACGACATCGCCAAGTTCAAGTACGAGAAGCGCTCCGACAAACCAACCATACTCTGGAATATCTCCAAGGATTCAACAAAGTTGTTGTTCCGGGCGGTGTCGGACAACGACGACAAGGAAGACAAGTTCGGGGTGTTCCTGTCGGTGCTCGACGAGGGCATGAACGTGAGTTGGTCGCGCAAATACAGCTTAGATTATACCGAGGCGCAGGTGTCGGTGTTGGCTACTTTGCTCAAAAATGATGGCAGCGTTTATATGCTGGCCAAAGTGTATGAGGGAACCAGGGCAAAAGAGAGCAAGAAGAACGACAACAAAAAATCGGTGGCAGCTTATGAGATGAAGTTGTTCCACTTTACCAAAGATGGCGAAACGCCGCATGAATACCAACTGCGCATGGGCGATTCGTTCATCCGAGGCGCAGCGCTTGCCACCGACAAGGATGACAACCTCAAATGCTCCGGCTTTTATTCCAACACGCGGAACGGCAGCATCCAAGGCGTGTTTTATCTGCAACTGGCGCCCGACGGCAGCATCTCGGCCAGCAGCAAAAAAGAGTTTTCAGTGGCAGATTTGAAAAAATTCGGGGAAAAGAACACTGACAAAGACCGCACGGGCGATGTTGGGCTGGAAGATTCCTTCAAATTCAGCGAGTTCAAGATTCGGGACGACGGCTCTGCGGTCGTGGTGGCCGAGGAGAACTACTACGTGGTGAACACATATTACAATGGCCGCACCTATACCACCACGACGTATTATTATTCAAAAGACATCGTGATACTGAGCATCAACACGGCCGGCGAGGTGGAGCGCGTGTCGGTGATCCCAAAACTGCAGATGGGGGTGAACACCAAGTACTTTATTTCTTATGTCTCTATGATACACGGCGACGAGGTGGTGTTCTTCTACAACGAAGACGAGGACAACATGAAGAAGCCGGTGAACAACCCCAAGCCAAAAACGGTAAACAAGTTCAACGAGTGCATCACGGTGATGACCACGCTTTCGCCCGATGGCAAGCTGACGCGCAAGCAATTGTTCGAGGCCAAAGACGTGTCGTCGCTGTTTGTGCCCGACGACAGCAGCGCGTTCAGCAGCAACGAGTTGTTCTTTGTGTCGATAAAGCCGAAGTTGTTCGGGAAGAGCAATTTTCACATGGGCACGGTGACGCTGCCGGAGTGATGGCTTATCTTAGGATGCACATTGTCAGCATTTTGTAAATATTTCCTTTTGTAATGCTGCAGTAATATATCCCAGGCGGGAGGCCAGCCAGCTCCAATTGGCATTTTCGTTCAGATAGTCCAGAAAGCAATTTTACAGGTTGGCCGATAGCGTTGGCAATTAGGATCGAAGCGTCGTCCAGTTCAAAATTGCTGCTTATTGTAAAATTTCCGTTGGAGGGGTTTGGGGACACCTGAATGTCGGGCTTGTGCGGTTCGTCGCTTGTGGACAGCACGGGCACACAGGCGGGTTTCAGGCTCAAAGCTAAGTCCAGCTGTGCAAAATCCACCCCGATATCGCGGCCATCGGTGGCTGCGTTTTTATAGGCGCTGGTCATGCCTAATGCGTAGTTGTGGTAATCTGCATTGCCGTTGGCATAGTTGATGAACTGCACGGCGCCGGTTGTCGCCGGGAAGTAATTCTGGCTCAGCGTATTGTAGTTGCTGTACTTCGTCGCATTGCCGCCGATCAGCACGTTTTTGTCGAAGTTTTTGTTGGCATCGGTGATGCCTGGGAAAAAGGCGGCCATTGGCCCATTGCCGCCCTGGGCAAAGCCGGGGCCGTAAATGCCCTGGTAGCCGCCGTCGGAGATAAAGCAGTGGAATAAGTTGTTGGCGAACCGGATGTTTTGCACAACGCCGTAGGCCCATGTGATCGACCCGGATTGGAGCACGGTGTTGTGTTCTATCAAGATGTCGTCAGGGTCTCCGATTTTGATAAAGGTGCCGTCGTTTGGCCCAGCCACGTTCCCATCGCCGTACTCCGCCCCGCTGATGTCGTAGAAAAGGTTGTTGGCGATTTTTATCCTTTTGGATTGCAGGCTTTGGGTTGGGCTGTCGTGCCCGGATAGCGAGATGCCGGCGCCCGCGTGGCGGATGATATTGTTGGTGATGGTGATGTCGCTCACGTCGGCTTGGGGCGCGGCGCCATTTTCTGCCCGTACCGTGAGCAAAATGGCGTAACCGCTTTGGCCGATGGGGAGATCGGCCCAGGAGTTTTCCAGGATATTCCCGTCGAGCCAAACCCGTTTGCCTGTTTTCAATTCAAAAAGGTTTTTGATCGTCCAATGTTTGCCCGCATAGCTTGGGTGGCCGACCCGCCAGGAGAAGGGCTTGAAAAAATGGTTATTGCGCACTTCAATATCCGATGGCACCAGGCCGGGTATAGCTGGCGCCGCGCCACCAAATAAGATGTTTTCGCCCGCAGATTCCAGGTAGTTGTTGATGATCTTGAAAGGGCCGGGGCCATTGGTTCCGCCGATGGCGTATGTATCGTAACCTATGCTGTGAAACCCTGAAATATGGGAGTTGATAACAGCGGAATTGGCGCAATTGAGCAAAATGCCCGCTTTCATAATGTCGGCCTTGTCGTGGCCGTGGATGTAGCAACGGTCAACGATCAGGTTGTTAGGTACTGAATTCAAGTTGTTTTGGGCATTGGAGCCGTCACCGAGGAACATCAGGCCATAGCTGTTAAGCACTGTGGTATCTACCGTGATTTCAAGCCCTACGAACCGGTAATGGTGTGCGGAAGGCAGAGTGCGGAAGCAGGGCAGCCCGAAAGTGTTGGTGCTGATAATTTTGGGCATGGCATCTTTTTGGGCAGGATAGCTGGCATTCCCGGTGGGGGCGTTGGGGTTTATGCGCGTGTCCTGGTTGGGCAACAATGCTGATTGGGCAGAGCAGACAATGATCCAACCGTTCCCGGTTTTGTTGGGCAGGCTGAAGCTGCCTTTGAAGCTGACACCGGCATCGAGCAGCAGGATTGTGCCAGGGTTGGCGGCATTGAGGGCCGATTGCAAATTGCTGAAATCGCGGCCTGCGGGCCCGACGGTGATGACGGTATAGCCGCTAGTGTCGGGGAAGCACGTTTCGATGGAGGCGGTGTTGGGGAGGGTTTGAGCAGCCGTTGGGCACCAAAACAAAGCGAAAAAGAGGAATGAGAGCTGCGATGTTTTCATGGACGATATGGTTGTGTGTTTGTAAAAGCTATGTGCCCAGCTTGTACCGCTCGTTCAGCACCGGCTGCTTGATATGCCGGGAAAAATCCTTGTCCCAAGGGAAACAGCCCAACAGGTCGGGGTAAACTACTTGTACAGTAGGAAAGTCATCGCCCTTGTAAAACCACCGTGCCCAGCCTAAGTATTCGGGATAGTGCTCCTTTTCCACATCCACGACAAGACAATCGAAATGCTCCACGATATCTGGGTTGAAAGCGCCAACTTTCAACCCGGTTCCTTCTTCGTAGCCGGTGCAAATATTGTCGATCAGGGCATGGCGAAGCTCTTGGTCGAGGCCGATGATCAGGATTTCCGGCAGCTGGTATGTCTTGTAAAGCCCAATGGAATAGCTGAAGCCAGGCTCCTCATCCGCGCCATTATAACTTTCAGCCACATGGATGACACTGAATCCATATTTTTCGATGTTGTCGAGGACTTGTTGTTCGGATTTTGTGCGCACGAGGTCTTATTATATTTCGCTTGCTATTTGAGCCATCACGGCGGTGAGCGTATCTTCCAAGTATCTTCTGATATTTTGGGCCTTGGCTTCGCCATTTTTATAGGCAGAGACTACATAGGGGGGTATCGGCAATGGAGAAGCTGCGTTGTCTAATTCTGCTTCTAATTTTCCTTTGCGTTCTAAAAAAACGCCGATGGCGAGCGCTCCATCTTCGTATCCAAAATGATGGATGGTGATTCCGATATGGTATTTCTTGTCATCCGAAAAATCGAACCCGAGGATGAACCAGGCTTTGGGCAGGCTTCGGTTGAAATAATAATTGTGTTTCTGGGCATAGCTAATTATTTGACCAAAGTAAAAATCCTGGAAAGGCCGTTTTGTTCCTTCAAAAATGCGGGTGTCGTTAAATGGAGATTTTTTCAGATAAACGCCAGCATCTTTTCCGTATTTATGCTTTAGGTTTTGCTCAATTTCTTGCAGGTAGGCATCGCAAATTGAAAAAATGTGTTGTCTTCCGGCAGCCAATATTTTTTCTGTTGCTTCGCCTGAAGCCTTTTTTTGGCCCCTGACTTTTTGGATTAAGGCATCTTGCACCAGCTCAAAAGGCAAGGAAGGCGAGACTTCTTGGACATTGAGCGCTTTTTCGATATTGCGTTTTTGGGTTTCGGCAAGATAGGTCACGAAGGGCTGTATGTTGCCGACATCTGCTTTTTCAAGTGTCTCAAGATATTTTGCTTTAGCTTCTTCCCGCAGCACCGTCAGGGGGAAAAAACCTCCTTTTACAAAAATGAGGCTGGCAAGCAGCCGGACTACACGGCCATTCCCGTCTTGAAATGGATGGATGGTTGTAAAGGCATGATGCACCCACCCGGCCAAAATCAAGGGATGGATGCCTTCGTCGGACAACCGATTGTAGGTGTCGATCAAGGTGTCCATTTCAGCATCGACGTGTTCTGGCGGGCAATAGAGGATTTTTGTGCCATCGGGCCTGACTGGGTTGTTCTCCCATTTTTTGAATGCCCCTTTCAGCAGGGGGATTTTCAGCTTTCTGCCTTGTGCATCCCGGCCTTCAGCGGTTTCTTGGTGCCGCGTAACCAATTGATGCAACTGTTTAACCATCGAAACAGAAAATGGCCGATGCTCTTTAACAATATCAAACACCCAATTCACGGCCTCCAGATGGTCATTCAAGTGTTCAAGGAGGGTTTTAGGCTCAATATTGGTGTCGTTGTGGCTGAGCAAGGCGCTCCGAAAGCCTTCATTTATGAAAGCTTCGGTAACACCCGCACTCAAATCATACATCCTTTCCACAATTCCCGTCTCAATGGCGTGTTCACGTTTCAAGCGCTCCATAAAATGCTTGTACTCAACTGAGCTTTCTTGCAGTTTTTCGCGCTGAACGAACCAGGAATCTGCAATATCGTCCAGCAACGAAGTGTCACAGTTGGCCCAGATTGAAGTAAATTCAATTGGTTTCCATATACTGAACACCGGTTGCTGGGCCTCTTTCATTGCATCAGATTCTTTTATGATTGTCGAATGTCTATACGCAAAGATACGGCATCACTGATTTCTACAGCTTCGCTTTCCAAACTATCCACAAACACCAGCCCATCTGCCAGCGTCTCCCCTTTGATGTAATCGCCGTGCTGTTCTGCTACTTTTCGCATCAGGGCATTTTCTTCCAAATGCACCACGATGCGGTCGGTCACCTGAAAATCCTTTTCCTTGCGCAGTTTCTGAATCGCGCTCACTAAGTCGCGGGCGATGCCTTCGGCCAGCAACGCATCGTTCATCGTTACGTCGAGCGCCACGGTGAGGCCGTCGTCTGTGGCGACTTTCCAGCCGGGCAGGTCTTCCGTGCTGACAATAATATCGTCGGGCGTGAGGGTGTAGGTATTGCCGTTGAGGGTAATGGGCAAGGCGCCGGATTTTTCCAGTGCATTGATTTGATCGTTGCTGAGGCTGGCGATGAAAGCCGCTGCATCTTTCATGTCTTTGCCCATTTTTCCGCCAAGGGTTTTGAAGTTGGCTTTGGCGCCTTTCTTCAGCAACCCGCTGGCATCGGTGACGTATTCCAGTTCCTTGATGTTTGTTTCGCTTAAAATCAGGTCTTTCACGCCATCCACCTCTTTGATAAATGCGGCATCCAACACGGGCAATAATATTTTTTGCAATGGTTGGCGGACGCGCAGCTTTTCCTTTTTCCGGATGCTGAAAGCCAGGGAACATATCCGTTGGGCGTAGTCCATGCGTTTTTCCAGCGCCGTATCAATTTTGGAAGGGTCGGGCTGGATGAGGTCGCTCAAGTGGATGGATTCATGCCGCAACGGCGTGTTGTTGGCTTTTGCGGCAGCGCGGATGGGGGCTGTCATGTTGCGGTACATCCAGTCGCTGAAGAAAGGCGCTAAGGAGCACATAAGCTGGTTGGTGACCATGAGGCATTCCCAAAGTGTTTGGTAGGCTGCTTCCTTGTCCGGGTTCATATCGCCCTTCCAAAATCGCCTTCTGGAGAGGCGCACGTACCAGTTGGAGAGGTGTTCATCTACAAACGTCTCGATGGCGCGGGCAGCACGGGTGGGTTCGTATTTATCCATTTCGGCGCGGTATTCCGCCACCAGGGAGTACAGTTTGGAGATGACCCAGCGGTCGAGCTCGCTGCGTTCGGCGTAGGGCAGCACGTTCATTTCGTCCATTTTCCAGCCGTCGAGGTTGGCGTACAGGGCGAAGAAGTTGTAGGTGTTGTAGAGGGTGCCGAAGAGCTTGTTGCGGGTTTCCAGGATGCCTTCGGCGTTGAACTTGAGGTTGTCCCAGGGTGAGGCATTGGCCAGCATGTACCAGCGCGTGGCATCGGCGCCGTAGGTGGAAAGCGTTTCGAACGGATCGACGACATTGCCTTTCGATTTCGACATTTTGTTGCCCTCTTTATCGAGTACGAGTCCGTTGGACACCACGTTTTTGAACGCTACGGAGTCGAAGCACATGACGGCGATGGCATGTAAAGTGTAGAACCAGCCGCGGGTTTGGTCAACGCCTTCTGCGATAAAATCGGCGGGGAAGTTGTTTTTGAAGGCTTCCTGGTTTTCAAAAGGATAGTGCCATTGTGCGTAGGGCATGGAGCCGGAATCGAACCAAACGTCAATAAGGTCGAGTTCGCGGCGCATGGGTTTGCCGGAAGGGGACACGAGGGTAACCTCGTCTATGTACGGGCGATGGAAGTCTTCAGGCAACTGTTGCTTCAGCCCGAGCGCCGCATTTGCCTTTTCAATTTCGGTTTTCAAATCTGCCACGGCCCCAATGCACAGCTCTTCTTCCCCGTCTTCCGTGCGCCAGATCGGCAGTGGCACACCCCAATACCGGGAGCGGGAAAGGTTCCAGTCCTGCAGGTTGTCGAGCCATTGGCCGAATCGGCCCGTGCCAGTGCTTTCGGGCTGCCAGTTGATGGTTTTGTTGAGTTCCGACATGCGCTCCTTGGCTGCGGAAGCGCGCACGAACCAGGAGTCGAGCGGGTAGTACAGTACGGGCTTGTCGGTACGCCAGCAATGTGGGTAGTTGTGCAGGTACTTTTCGATCTTGAAGGCTTTGTTCTCGTCCTTCAGTTTGAGGCACAGCAGCAAGTCTGTGGATTTAAACGCTTTGTCTGCCGTAACTTCTTCCGGGTAATATTCCGCTTTGACGTAACGGCCACCAAATTCTTCACCCATTTCGGCCACGAATTTCCCTTGCCGGTCAACCAGCGGGAAGGGCAGGGCGGGGTTCTGCTCGTTGGGGATGCCGATCATGGGGATGCCGGCTTCGCGCGCCGCGCGCATATCGTCGGCGCCGAAGTAGGGGGCGGTATGCACCACGCCGGTGCCGTCTTCGGTGGTGACAAAATCGCCGGTGATCACGCGGAAGGCATTGGCATCCAGTTCCGGGATGGCCTGGAATTTCAAGAGTTGTTCGTAGTGGATGCCCGCCAGGTCTTTGCCTTTGAAGGTTTTCACCACGCGGTAGGGGATTGCCGGTTTTTTCTCCGTTGTGTCGAAGGGTTGCATGGGCAATTTGGCGTGTTCGGGGTTGAAATAGGCCGACAGGCGGTCTTTGGCCAGGATTACGCTGACAGGCAGGGCGTTGTACGGGCTGAATGTCTGCACTTTTACGTACTCGATGTTAGGCCCGACGGTGAGGGCTACGTTGCTGGGGAGTGTCCAGGGGGTAGTCGTCCAGGCAAGTATGCGCACATCTTCGCCGGGGTTGTCGAAAAGGGCGGCGGAGGCATTGCTTTGCAGCACCTTGAACATCGCGATCACGGAAATGTCGATCACTTCTTTGTAGCAGCCGGGCATGTTCAATTCGTGGGTGCTCAGTCCTGTACCTGCAGCGGGGCTGTAGGGTTGTATGGTAAATCCTTTGTACAGGAAGGATTCTCCGGCATCGGTTTTCTTGTCGTACAAACGCTTCAGCAACCACCAAACCGATTCGATGTAGTTGTTTTCGAAGGTGATGTAGGGGTTGTCGAGGTCGAGCCAATGCCCCATTTGCAGGGTGAGGTTGTCCCACATGTCCTTGTAGCGCATCACGGTGCTGCGGCAGGCGTGGTTGTAGTCGTCCACCGATATTTTTTTACCGATGTCTTCTTTGGTGATGCCGAGCTCTTTTTCCACCTGTAGCTCAATGGGCAGGCCATGCGTATCCCAGCCCCCTTTGCGCTCCACGCGGTGGCCTTTCAGGGTGGCATAGCGGCAGAAGATATCCTTAACGGTGCGGGCCATCACGTGGTGGATGCCGGGTTTGCCGTTGGCGGAAGGAGGGCCTTCGTAAAATACATAAGAGTTGTTTGCCGGGCGTTGCGACACCGACTGCTCAAAAATCCGTTCATCTTTCCAAAATTGCAGGATTTCGGCATCGATGGCGGGGAGGTTGAGGTGTTTGAATTCTTTGTACATGTTGTTTTGTTGTTTACCCGCCGAGGCATTGGCGAAAACGGGTTAATCTTTTTTTCATTACTCCATTAGTTCCCACTGAGGCGGGCTGCTGGTTTTGAGCGATTGAACGCACCTTTTATCTTCACAGGATATTCATCGTATGTGCGGCCATTTAGTTCTCGCCCAGCAGCCTTTTTGTTTTTTCCGCCCCATTGTTTAAAAAAGAAGGCAACATTTTCTTTCTGGCACTGAATCAGAATGCTTTGAGCCCATTCCGCTTTCATGGGGCGAGGCTTATGGCCACTTTCACCACCAACGATTACCCAATCAATTCCTGTTAAGTTCAAATTCTCCAGTGGGCCGATCAATGGTTCGAGTGACAAAAATTTCACTTCGGCACCTGTAACCCTCAAAAATTCAATTCTCGATGCAACTTTTTGCTCTTCGACCGAAACTCCCATCCAAATATTGGGTGTCCAGGTTAAAAATGGCGAGAGCTCAGCTGCCCGTTCGGCTCTTTTTGTCAGCACTTGGAAATGGTGTTGGGGGCACTCATTCATGGTTTTAAAGACTTTTTGGATAAAAGCCAATGGTACTTTTTCATGAAAAAGATCGGACATGCTATTTACAAATATCACGGAGGGTTTCCATTTTCTTGGGTGGTCTATTACCTCTGGATGCAAGGTAAGTTCAAATCCGTTTTCGTACTTTTCTAAACCCATCGCATGTAGGCGTTTGGCCATCACTTCGGCATAGCAAAATTTACAGCCTTGTGAGATTTTATCACAGCCAGTAGTAGGGTTCCAGGTTTGTTGAGTCCATTCAATTGAGGATTGTGCCATATCGTTCAACTTTTTTCGATGATATATTTAGCAATTCTACCTCCTGCTTCATTGTTTGATGCGAATACAAAATGGAAAATAGGGGTGCCACTAGAGTTTAGCAACGGTAGTGGGTTCGTAACATGCTTCCAAATCGTTTTCAAATTTTCAGAATAAATCCCAGCTATCTGCTGAATTGGTTTATTGACCTTTTGAATCAGCGTTTCATCGTCCCCAAAAAGTGTAGGTGTTTGTATTTCTGAATAAAAACGCTTTCTAATTTCCGTTTCACTCATGCCAAAAAATGATGTAAGTTTTTTACTGAACATCAATTTGCACTTTTTGTCGAGGAGACGGTTAACAATTACGCCCGTAGGGATCAATATCCAGATGTCAGAACGCGTACCGCGTAATTTTGCAATTGTTTCCCATTCAAGTTGCATTCCAAAGGGATCCAGAAACACCAGTGCAGCTAAGGATTTGTTTTGATGCAATGCGGCAGCGAGTTTTTTTACTTGCTCATTGCAATCTCCTTTTCTGTATTCCAAGGTACGACTTCTTCCATTTGGCAGACTATCAAGTTTGGATTGAAGTTTTTTGAGTGAGATTTCATCTTTTTCAACAAAATAGTAGAAATCAAAAGCTTTGTCAAGGTTTATCAATCGTTCAGCTGCTCCTTGGTACAGATACATTTCTTCATTATCAAGGTTCAGTTCAGTGAAAAGATTGCTTTTGGTTGTTTCGCCACGTTCTCCGCTCCCAGCAAACCCGTCAAAATAGATTGTTTTGAATTGTGGATATTTGGCCATTATCGTAAGATATGCATCTACGTACCGAATAAATGCATCTAGTTTCTTCTCTGTCCAAGATCCTCCCCAAGGATAATCCTTTTTAGGTTCATTTACATAATCCATAAAGCTGATTTTTTGCAACAAAAATAAACTAAATGTTTTAATTTTTTGTTTTTCCAATCAAAAACCCCGGATAGTTTGCACACCAACCGGGGTTTCTGTTCTCCAAACAGGCGTACCTCGTCAGGTGTGCGAACACTGGCGAATAATAATACCGTCGGAAATAATTATCTGAAACATGGGGCAAAGGTAAAACCTGCAAAGGATTTTAAGCAACACTTTTTGAAAATGTATCTCCAGAACAAGGGCAATCCTGTTAATTTGCCAACAATGCTGACAATTTTCTTGTTACTTTTGCTGCATAATTCTCCACCACACAGCCATGTCAGCCCACCGCAACGAACGAGAGATCATCCAGGAAGTGCTCAAGATTTTCACCACGCAGTTGGAAAAATCGAGCCTGCGCAAAACCCCCGAGCGCTTCGCCATCCTGGAAGAAATATACAAGCGCAACGACCATTTCGATGCGGAGGCCTTGTACATTCACATGAAAAACCGCAGTTACCGCGTAAGTCGAGCTACGGTGTACAACACCCTGGAATTGCTGGTCGCTTGTGATCTGGTGAAAAAGCACCAGTTCGGAAAAAACCTTGCCCAGTTCGAAAAATCGTACGGATACAAGCAGCACGACCACGTTATTTGCGCCAACTGCGGCAAAGTAGTGGAGTTTTGCGACCCCAGGGTCCAGCAAATAAAAAACATGGTGGGCGAATTGCTCAATTTCCGCATCACCCACCACGCCCTCAACCTGTACGGCATCTGTGGGAGCTGCCAAAAAGAACAGGAGTTCGGCATACAAAGGAAACAACCAAAGCCCGCAGAGGACGAACCCGGCTGGGGGGACTAAGGAATGCGGAGTGTGGAATGGGGAGTGCGGAATATGCACATCTTTTGTGTTAGGTTTGGCATTGAGCTCCGGCACTTTTGGCCAAGACTGCCGGAGCGCAATCCCAAACATACGAAGTGATAATGTGCCTATTCCGCACTCCACATTCCGAATTCCGAAATCGTTTACCTAGCGCCGCTTGGTTTTGTGTATGCCGATCTTTGTAATCAATTGAAGATCAGTTGAATCAATCATACTTAATCACAAAAATCAGGCGAATCATAGTATAAATATGCTTGCAATCATTGTAGAAGACATGCCCCAGGCTGCCGAGGCGCTGGAGCGCGACCTGGCCGAGCACTGCCCTGAAGTGGAAGTGCTGGGCCGGGCTGCCAGTATTGTGGCGGCCGCCAAACTGCTGGGACAGGTTACGCCCGATATCGTTTTCCTGGATATCCTGCTGGGCGATGGCACGGGTTTCGACCTGCTCGATATTTTCCCCAACCTGAGCGCACACGTTATTTTTATCACCGCTTCCGACGAACATGCCTTGCGCGCTTTTCGGTACGCCGCCACCGACTACTTGCTGAAACCAGTGGATGCTGTCCAGTTAAAGCAGGCTGTTGCGAGGGCAAAAACCAAAACTGCTGGCGCCAACGAAAGCCTGCAACTCCTGCGCGACACCATTCGCCGCCCAGCCGATACCTTGCCTTCCCGTATTTCCCTGGCTTCCCAGGAGCGCATCGCGGTAGTGGAAATCGCCGACATCATCCGCTGCGAATCCGATGGGAACAATACCTGGTTTATCCTTGCCACGGGCGAAAAAATATTCGTTACCCGCACCCTCAAGCAATTTGAGCAGCTACTGGAGCAACACGGGTTTGTCCGTGCCCACCAATCGCACCTGGTACAGATGAACTATATCCGGGAGTTCCAAAAGAAAGATGGCGGCTACCTCAAATTGAAAAACGGGGAACTCGTCCCGGTCTCCGTGCGCAAGCGCAGCGAGGTTTTGGAGATGTTGGAAAAATGGTAGGGCAGGGCTGTCAACAGCTATTTCAAAATTTTATTTTTCGCGCATGGTAAACCTCCCAGGTTTTTGAAACCTGGAAGGCTTGTGCGCCGAAAAACGAAATAAAATATTGGCCCCCTTTTCTGTGTTGCGTTTTTGGGCAGCTTCAGCCTGAAATTTATTTTCAATATTTCTCCTTCTTCTTTCAAAACCAGCTTACATTAACCGCCGAAAGCAGAATTATTCACCAAATTAAATTCTTTTTCATGCAATTCTCTCGTTTACTAGCAAGCCGGGAGGGGGTGATTGGTGATTAGGGATTGGTGATTAGTGCCCGACTTTGGTGTTCAGTTTGAAATTGGTTTTCAGCACCCCAGCGAAGACGGATGCTGTTGCCAGAATGCTGGAAATCCAATGCCAAGCCAAGGCGCTATCGTTGTGCACCAATCTCCAATCTCTAGTCACCAATCCCATCTCCCGGCACTATTCACCAAACCAGTTCTTTGCTCATGCCATCTTATAACACCGACAAAATCCGGAACATCGTCCTTTGCGGGCACTCCGGCAGCGGCAAAACCACCTTTGCCGAAACCATGCTTTTCGAAGCCAAGGCCATCACCCGACGCGGCACCATTGCAGACAAAAACACACAGAGCGACTACGCCCCGCTGGAACAGCAACGCGGCCATTCGCTTTTTGCGTCCGTGCTGCACGGCACTTGGAAAGACACCAAAATCAACATCCTCGACACCCCAGGTCTCGATGATTTCGCCGGAGAAGTAGTAACGGCATTGAAAGTTGCCGATACCGCCCTGATGTTGCTCAACGCCCGCAGCGGGGTGGAGGTCGGTACAGAACTGCTTTGGGAGTACATTGAAAGCAATGAGACGCCCACACTTTTTGTCGTCAACCAACTGGACCATGAAAAAGCCGACTTTGAAGCCACGCTGGAACAGGCTAGGAACCGCTTCGGCAACCGCGTTTTGCCCTTCCAGTTCCCGGTGAACCAAGGCCCTGGTTTCAACGCCATCGTTGACGCCTTGCGCATGATCATGTACGTGTTCCCGCCAGAAGGTGGCAAACCTGCCAAAAAACCAATCCCTGCCGAGCACGAAGCTCGCGCCAACGAGCTCCATGCCGCCCTCGTTGAGGCCGCAGCCGAGAACGACGATGCGCTGATGGAAAAATATTTTGAAGAGGGCACGCTCAACGAAGCAGAACTCGCCCGTGGCCTGAAAATCGGGCTGGCCCACCGCCAATATTTCCCGGTATTCTGCGCTTCGGCCCAGCAAGATATGGGAAGCGGCCGCATCATGGGCTTTATCCACGACATCTGCCCAAGCCCCGCCGATCGCCCCGCAGCGGCTTTGGAAAGCGGCGGTTCCAAACCATGCGACCCCAGTGCCCGCCCTTGTGTGTTCATTTTTAAAACGGTAAACGAACCGAAAGTGGGCAATGTCTCCTACTTCAAGGTGTATTCAGGCGTGCTGAAAGCCGGCGATGAACTGGTGAACGCCGACACGGGCAACGCCGAGCGCTTTTCACAACTGTTTGAAAGCGAAGGCAAAAACCGCGATCAGGTAGAAGAATTGCGGGCAGGCGATATTGGCTGCACCGTCAAATTGAAAGGCACCCATACCAACCAGACCCTTAACCCAAAAGGGGCCGACCTTAAAATTGAACGGATCCACTTCCCGGCACCGCGCATCCGCATGGCCGTGGTGCCGCCGAGCAAGGCCGAGGTGGAAAAAATGGCAAATGCGCTGCACTCCATCCACGAAGAAGACCCCACCCTCATCATCGAGCAAAGCGTCGAGCTCAAGCAGACCATCATTCATGGACAGGGCGAGATGCACCTGGAAATCGTGCGCTACAAAGCCGAGCAAAATTTCGGGGTCGCCATGGAATTCATCGAGCCGCGCATCCCATATCGGGAGACCATTACCAAGGAAGTCAACCAGGACTACCGCCACAAAAAGCAAACGGGCGGCGCCGGCCAGTTCGCAGAGGTGCACATGCGGATCGAGCCCTATTTCGACGGAATGCCCGCACCCCATGGCCTGAATGCCAAAAACATCGAGGTGGAAGAACTGAAATGGGGCGGCAAATTTTCTTTCGTTTGGGCCATTGTCGGCGGGGTCATCGACTCCCGCTTCACCAACGCCATCAAAAAAGGCATCATGTCGAAAATGGAAGAAGGCCCCGGCACCGGTTCCTACTGCCGCGACATCCGGGTATCGATCTACGACGGTAAAATGCACGACGTGGACTCCAACGATATGGCTTTCCAGACAGCCTCCACCATGGCCTTCAAAGAAGCGTTCCACAAGGCAGGGCCACAGATTATGGAGCCGATATACGACCTGGAAGTGATGTGCGACGCAGAAGTGATGGGCAATGTGATGGGCGACCTGCAAACCCGCCGCGCCATCATCATGGGTATGGACGCCGACGGGCACTACCAGGTAATCAAGGCGCGGGTGCCGCTGAAAGAGCTGCACAAGTACTCTTCTTCGCTGCGCTCGCTCACACAGGGCAAGGCCAAGTTCAGCATGAAGTTCGCCGATTATGCAGCATTGCCGGGAGATCTTCAGGCCAAGCTGACGGCTGAATACGCCGCAATGGCGCATGACGAGCATTGATATTAATCAAATTTTTAGGCTCAAGGGTCGGCTGTCGTACACGGTCGGCCCTTGTGCATTTGAACGGCAGCGCCAATATTTTTCATCGGGGAAAGATTTTTTTTTAAGGGTGTTGGCGGCAATACCTTAAAAGAATAAGCGTTTTTCCCGAGCATTCATACGTTAAAATTTGGAAAAATGATTTTCTTGAAGTTGGATGTTTTGACAGGCTAAAGCCTTGATTTTAATAAAAAAATAACAGTAAAAAAATCTTCATGCAGCGGATTGGCAGTTTTAAGGCTCTTACGAATTCAATTACAATCCCTATTTTTGAGCCGAACACTAAAAATTGTACACTGAACAGGGCCCCTTCCCGTCACCTGTCAAAAGCTCATTTGATGAAGCAAACCTTTACACTGTCCTCGATAATTTTATTGGCATTGCTATTCCAGGCGCAGCGATCTTTTGCGCAGTGCAGCACACAAACGTGTCAATTGCCGCAGTACTCCGACAATGCTCCAGGAGCCTGTATTTTGCCTGCACCCTCTGCCTTGGATTGCTATTATGGTGCGACGATCCCCAGCGTTCCACAGTCATTCCCACCCTTCTGGTGCACCACCATTGAAAACAACCAATGGTTCGCCTTTACGGCTGATGCCACGACCGCATCTTTCAACCTTTCTGTGTTCGGCTGTGCCTCCGGAAGCGGGATCCAGGCTGCGGTATTGTCAACCACCGACTGTATCGACTTCACCTTCGTGTCGGCTTGTTTGGGCAATATTGGGTCAAACACCACGCAAAACCTGCTTGCGTCCAACCTCGTGCCAGGCCAGAACTACTACCTGATGATCGACGGCAACGCAGGCGCGGTATGTGATTTTGCGATCAATGCTTCCCTGCCAACGGTCACAGGCACAACAAACGGTCTTTGCATCCCTTCTTCCGCAACGGGCACGTACCAAACTGCTGGCAACTCAACCTGGACGATCAACCCGCCTTCTGCGGGAAATATCATTGGCAGCGCCATTGGTACATCCATAACGGTACAATGGCTGGAACCCGGCCCCGCTGAAGTTTGCGCCACCAGCACCCAATGCCCCGGTGCACCGGAGTTTTGCCTGCCCGTATTTATCGGGGAAGATGTGATGACCACAGAAGAGGTGAATTTATGCCAGGGTAAAACCGTGATGTGCGGCGGCAGCACTTTTTCTCAGGCAGGCACCTTTATGGTCAACCTCCCAACCTATCTGAACTGTGACAGTATCATCAATTGCGTGGTTCATTTGATCCCAACCGTTTATACCGATATCAATGTAAATATCTGCCAAAACGGAACTGCCACCTGCGCCGGCGAGGAATTTTTTGCGCCGGGTAATTACAACGTCCCATTTCTCAATTTCCAGGGCTGCGACAGTATTGTAAGGTGCCATGTAAAACTTGTGCCAACCTATAACTCCCCAATTAAACTTGTCAATTTATGTGGCCCTGCCCAGTATCAGGTTTGCGATGCCATCTATACTACTTCAGGCTTGTACTCCGAGATATGTACCGGTTACCTGGGTTGCGACAGCATCGTCAATACCAATTTGGCAATTCTTGAGCCGAATGCTGTAATTGCCCCTCCAGGCATTCTGGATTGCGACCAAAACGTCAACATCACCCTGAACGGCTCTGGGTCGAACATCAATACTGCCGTCGGTGGGGTCACGCTCTATAACTGGTACGGCCCGCCGGGTGGTATCATCGGATTTAGCAACCAGCCAACCGTAGTGGTAGGGCAACCAGGCCAGTATTGTCTCGTGCTCACACATAGCCGCGCAGGGGTATTCTGCCGCGATACCGCTTGCGTCACCGTGACATCTACTGGTTCCGTGCCACCGCTGCCACAGATAAGCGGCAACCCGAACCCTTGCGGCGATTCGACATTTGTCTATACAGCGACAGCTGGAGGGCAGCCTTTGCCCAATGCTTTTCAGTGGACAATCCCGGGCAATTTGTCTTATACGCAGTTGTCGCTCAATACCATACAAGTGACCTGGGACTCCGTTGTAATGGGCAATATGTGCGTCACAGCCGTAAATGCTTGCGGCACCTCGCAGCCTGCCTGTATCCCTATTACAGTAATTCCCCCGATACAACAACCCCAAATGGCTGGGCCGACAAATGTGTGCGCCAACGGCGGCAGTTATTTGTTCACGTTGAACTTAGAACAGATTGGCACAAATTACAACTGGACTGTGCCGCCGGGCGCCGTGCTCACCGGAAGCGGCGACTCCGTAATGGTCAATTTTCTAAATGCCACTTCGGGACAGGTCTGCGTCACTCCATCCAACGTATGCGGCACGGGAATGCCTGTCTGCCGAACCGTGCAAGTAAACCCAATCCCGACCGCGGATTTGAGCAGCGATGCGCAAATCTGTGACGGCGAATCCGTGAACCTAACTTTTGCGCTTACGGGCAATGGACTGTTTGACGTAACTTGGTCGGTTGGCGGCACGACCTCCACCCTGAACGACATTGCGAACGGACACGTGGTATCGGTGAACCCAACGCAGACTACCAAATATAAAATCCTCAGCATTTCCGACAATTCGAACCCGACCTGCTCTGCCGCCATTGCAGACAGCGTGACGGTGACCGTTCGGCCAAATTTCAGCGCCAATGCCACGGCACAGATATGTGATGGGGAATCGATCCTGCTGGGCGGCGCCCTGCAAACTGTTTCGGGTGTTTACACCGACAGCCTTCAATCCGTATATGGATGCGACAGCGTGATCATAACGACCCTGACCGTTCTCCCGATTGATACGACGATACTGACTTCCGCGAGTTGCGACCCCAATTTGGTGGGCACTACGGTAGACGTCTATTCCCAGGCAAATGGCTGCGACAGCGTGGTGATACACACGGTGACCTTGCTCCCGTCGGACTCTACCTTCATCAACAAAAAAAGTTGCGATATCAACAATGTGGGGGTTTTCACCCAGAACCTGTCCAATATTTATGGGTGCGACAGTACCGTCGTCACAACCGTGGTCTATTCATTGTCAGACACTACGTTGGTCAGTGCGGCAAATTGCGACCCTAATATGACGGGTGTTTTTGTGCAGAATTTGTTGACATTTGAAGGTTGTGACAGTGTTATCATAACGACCGTGAGTTTGTTGCCCAGCAACACGACCAACCTGACCGCAACCACTTGCAACCCATCGCAGGTGGGCGTGTTCCCCGTCGTGTTGTCCAACCAATTTGGGTGCGACAGCACAGTCATTACCACAGTAAGCTTCGTTCCCCTGGATACCACATACCTCACGGGAGCCAATTGCGACCCTAACATGACAGGTGTTTTCACCAATACCCTCACCACTGCGGGCGGTTGCGACAGTGTGCTTGTCACTACGGTGAGCTTGTTGCCGAGCAATACCACCAACCTGACGGGCAGCAGCTGCAATCCGGCGGAAGTGGGCGTTTTCCCGGTGGTGTTGTCCAACCAGTTTGGCTGTGACAGTACCGTCATTACCACGATCAATTTCGCCCCGTTGGACACTACTTTCCTCACGGGGGCGAACTGCGACCCTGCCATGACAGGGGTGTTCACCAATACCCTAACTACTTCCGGCGGTTGTGACAGTGTTCTGGTCACTACCGTGAGTTTATTGCCCAGCAATACGACCAACTTGACGGGCACTACTTGCAACCCCTCGCAAGTGGGTGTATTCCCAGTTGTCCTTTCCAACCAGTTTGGCTGCGACAGTACGGTCATCACAACGATCAATTTTGTGCCGCTGGACACTACTTTCCTGACGGGTACGAACTGCGACCCTGCCATGACGGGCGTCTTTACCAATACGCTGACTACCGCTGGGGGCTGCGACAGTGTGTTGGTGACCACGGTGAGCTTGCTCCCCAGCAGCGCCACGAGCTTGTTCGACCAGAGCTGCAATCCGTCTGAAGTCGGGGTGTTCACGAATGTGCTTTCCAATCAATTCGGCTGCGACAGCACCGTGACCTTGACGGTTACATTCGCGCCAATCGATTCCGTTTTCCTGACGGCCACCACCTGCGACCCGGCAAGTGCCGGCGTTTTTGCCCAGGATTATGTGACCCCTGCCGGATGCGACAGCGTAGCCGTGACTACGGTCTCCTTGTTGCCCAGCAACCAGACAGCCGTGCAGACCTTTACTTGCGACCCTGCTATGGCGGGCGTTTTTGTGTATCCTTTGGTCAATATTTTCGGTTGCGACAGTATCGTGACGGAAACGAGGTCCTTATTGCCCAGCAGTATGACGAATATTGCGCTGACTACCTGCAATCCAACACAAGTCGGCGTAGTAACCCAGGTGGTTCCAAACCAGTGGGGATGTGACAGTACAATTGTTACCACGACTACCTTGTTGCCGGCCAACAGCTGCGGCGTTTCGGCAACCCTGCAAGGCTCGAACATCCCTTGTGCGAACAATACAGGCAACCTAACCCTGACCATGACAGTGGGACAACCGCCGTTCAATTACACCGTGCTGCTTGGCGGTACGCCTGTAGCCAATGGCGTGGTGAACGCATTGAATGTGCCGAACGCGATCAGCGGGCTCGCTCCTGGAAACTATACCTTGAGCATTACTTCGCCCAATGGTTACAGCACAACGGCGCAGGCTACCATCGTGCAATTGGTGCCGCCAAGCCTCAGCAGCGTTGCCAATTCGGACTATGCGGGCTTTGATGTGAGCTGCAACGGGGCTTCCGACGGAACGGCGCTTGCCTCAGCATCGGGCGGCTTGCCACCTTATTCCTTCAGTTGGTCGAATGGGGGCAACGGCACCCAAATCAACAACCTGGCTGCCGGCCTCTACACCGTTACTGTCGTGGATGCCAACAATTGCACGAATGTTTCCACGGTGTCACTTACCCAGCCCACTGAAATGGTGCTGACTTTCACCGTCAACGACCTGGATTGCTTCGGCCAAAACGATGGCACCATACAGGTGCAAGCCAGCGGCGGCGCACCGCCGTATTCCTTCTCCCTGAACAATGGCCCTGAACAGGCTTCCAACTTGTTCACGAACCTCAGCGCAGGGGCTTATACTGTGGTGACTTCCGATGCCAACGACTGCACCCAAACAGAAGCATTGGTGATCAATGCAGCCTTCCATCCCACGGTGGAATTGGGCGATAACCTCTCCATTGAACTTGGCGACGAAACGGTGATACAAGCCGTGGTGAACGTGCCGCTCGACAGTATCCTTTCGGTGGTTTGGACACCGCCGTTCGACACCTCCGAGTGCCCGAGCTGTTTGACTCAGGTGGTAGCGCCCGTTGTTTCCACAACGTATTCTATTCAGATTGAGACACTCAACGGCTGTACCGACGAAGACAAGGTCACGGTGCTGGTTGACCGTCGCAGGCAAGTTTATATCCCGAACGTGTTCTCGCCAAACCTGGACGGGTCTAACGACATTTTCACCGTGTACGCCAAGCCAGGCACGGTGCGCACCATTCGTTCCTTGCGGATTTTCGACCGCTGGGGTGATGCCTTGTACCTCCTGGAAGATTTCCCGCCCAACAGCCCGACCCAAGGATGGGACGGAACATACAGGGGCAAACCGATGAACCCGGCGGTATTCGTCTGGATGGTGGAAATCGAGTTTTTGGACGGCCTTGTGGAACTGTACAAGGGTGATGTGACCATTGTGCGCTAAGGAAAACGCAACCAAATAAACCCTGATCGGGCGATGGCAATTTTGTCGTCGCCCGATTCTTTTTTGGGGGAAATCTCCCGTGCAAACGAGCCAATGGGGCGTTGCCCCACGCACCCGAACCATAGGGCGATGCCCCATGTGTCTAATCCCAAACGTATCTCTCGTCAAAATCAATCCCGTACTTTTTCAATAATGAGCGAAATTCTGCCTGGAAGTCCTGTTTTCGGTGATGCTCCTTTTGGTTGTCCACATACCTGACCACAACATCAATCTCTGACGGTTTGACGGAGAAGGCGCCATACCCTCGTTGCCAATAAAAATTGGCGAACTGCTCTCCTTTGCTTTTTATCCATTTGGAAGAGCTTTTCTTAACCTCTTCTATCAAATCCATCAGGGCTACTTTTCTGGACAATAGACACACGATGTGTACATGGTCAAGATAGCCTCCGACACGGATCGGGTGACATTCCATGGCTTGGCAGACACTGCCCAGGTAGGCGAAAAGTTCAGATTCGATGGTTTCAGCGATCTGGGGCTGACGGTATTTGGTGCTGAAAGTGATGTGTACACAAATTTTTGCTAATGATTGTGGCATGGTTGAAACGTGTTTTGATAAGATGAAAATTGAGCGTGGTAATGGTTTGATCTATTAAAATTATTGGGGAAAATGGACAATTGCAAGTGTGCGGGCGGATTTGGTGCAAAAAATGTTTTACCCAAATCAACATAGAAAATTCTCAGGAGCGCCCATAGGAGTGAATTGCGAACGAACCCATAGGGCGTTGCCCCACCCGAACGAACCCATAGGGCGTTGCCCCACCCGAACGAACCCATAGGGCGTTGCCCCATGCTATTGATTGCGCCCCTTTGGGGCTAGTGCCGCACTCCAACGAGTCCACCTAGCCCCACTGGGGCGTAATCATTACCATGGGGGATCGCCCCATGGCTTAGCCCCAAGGGGGCGTAATCATTAACATGGGGGATCGCCCCATAGCCTGGCCCCACGGGGGCGTAATCATTAACATGGGGCATCGCCCCATGGCTTAGCCCCACGGGGGCGTAATCATTAACATGGGGCATCGCCCCATGGCTTAGCCCCACGGGGGCGTAATCATTAACATCGGGCACCACCCTGTGTGAAGTCTGCCTATCTTTGCCCGAAACCCGAAACCCGAAACCAACACCTTACATTATCATGATCTCTGGAATACAACAAGTTGGCATTGGCGTGGCGAACGTCCACGAAGCATTTAAGTGGTACCGCGAAAAATTCGGGATGGATATTCCCATGTTTGAAGAAGCGGCAGAAGCAGGGTTGATGCTGCCGTACACGGGTGGGCAACCGCAATCGCGTCATGCCATTCTGGCCTTGAACCTGCATGGCGGTGGGGGCATGGAAATTTGGCAATACACAGGACGGACGCCCCAGGCGCCCGATTTTCAGTTGCAATTGGGCGACCTGGGTATCGGCATTGCCAAAGTAAAATGCGTGGATGTGATGGCCTGCTTCCACCGCTTGCGCAAAAGCGGCGTCACTATCGTCACCAACCCGGCGCCAAGGCCTGATGGCACGGAGCACTTTTTCGTGAAAGATCCCTGGGGCAATTTTTTTGAAGTGGTTGCAGCCAGTGATTGGTTTTCCAAGCCTGGAAATCCCGCTGCTACGGGCGGCATGTACGGGGTGTTTATCGGCGTATCCGACATGGAGCGTTCCATCAGGTTTTACAGTGAAATACTGGGCTATTCAACGGCAGTGTACGACGAAACAGGGCAGTTCGCCGATTGGAATGGGGTAGATGGCGGCTTTGAGCAATACCGCCGGGTGCTGCTGCGTCACCCTGAAAAACGCAAAGGCCCATTTAGTCGCCTGCTGGGCGACTCTGAAATAGAGCTTGTGCAAGCACTTGAGCGCCAGCCGCACAAGATATTTGAAGGCCGCTTTTGGGGCGACCTGGGCTATATCCACCTGTGTTTCGATATGATGGGCATGGCAGCGATGAAAAAATTCTGCGCTGAAAAAGGGCATCCGTTCACGGTGGACAGCAGTGGCTCTTTCGATATGGGCGAAGCAGCGGGCTATTTCTCCTACATCGAAGACCCCGATGGCACACTCATCGAATTTGTGGAGACCCATAAAATCCCGATATTGAAAAAATTGGGCTGGTACCTGGATTTGCGGAAACGCAGCAACCCGGAAAAACCGCTCCCCTGGTGGATGTTGAAGACATTGGGGTTTGGAAGGGTGAAGTGAATGCAAATGATTCGCAAATCCATCCAAAATGCCTTAGTTTGGCCTTACTTTTGCCCTTATTTTGCAAAAAACAAGTATTTCACATGCCGCAATTGAAAGCCCTCCTTTTCATCGCACTTTTTTCAAATACCATACTTTCTGCCCAAAAAAACGCTGTCAAGCCTACAGTCGTACAGGATTCCACGGTAATTGAAGCCTATATGGAAGGACTGGTTGCCGGGCCTGTAAAGCTTGTAGGGGTGTATGGCGACCAGAACTATCTCGCCGATTCCACCTACGTTGACGAAAACGGGCACTTTACCCTGCGCCGGAAATCGCCCTTGCCCGCAGGCTTTTACTCTTTCCTGCTGCCCGCCATGAAAAACTTCTCCATTCTGGTGGATAAAGACGATCAGCATATCACGCTGCGGGCCAAGTTGCCCGACTATATGGCCAGCATGCAGATAGAGGGATCAAAAAACACAGCGCTGTTGTACGAAACCAACCGCTACCAGATCAAGCAAGACCCTGAACTGCAGCAAATGGCCGATGTGATGCGCAAGTTCCCGCCAACGGCTGCGGAGCATATCCAGGCCAAAGCCCGCCAGGCCCAATTGCTGGAAGAGCGCAAGAACTACCTGGAAGGCATTTACAAGCAATACCCCGACCTGTTTTTCACGAAGTTCAAGCATGCAGGCCAAAACCCTGATTTTATTGAAATGCGCAAGCCAAACGGTGATATCGACACCATTGGCCAGGTCGTTTCCTACCGCGAGCGCATGTGGGACAACGTCGATTTCAACGACCCCCGCATGATTTATACCCCTGTGATTGCCAACAAACTAAAGCGTTACATCAAAGACCTGACGCCGCAGCGCCCCGACTCACTCATAAAAGTTTCGGATGCCCTGATCCGTAAAGTGATGCCCTACCCGGAGTATTTCAAGTTTTTTGCCAACTGGATCGCCCTGCAATATGAAAATACCAAAACCACGGTGATGGACGGCGAAGCGGTGTATGTACACATCGTCCAAAATTTCTTTACCGACGAACTCGCAATTTGGGAAAAACCTGAAAACCTCGTCAAACTGCGCAAGCACGTCTGGGAAATGGAGGCCAGCCTTTTGGGCAAAAAAGGGCCTGATGTGATAGCGCCCGATGTGAATGGCCAAATGAAGTCCATCTATGAAATGACGGCCCCCGTCATCGTGGTGTTTATGTTCAGCCCCGATTGTGAGCACTGCCAAAAAGAAGCCGCAGAAATTGAGGCCATTTACCGGAAATGGAAAGGCAAAGGCGTTGATTTCTATGGCATCGCGGTGAATACAACCGATGAGGAGTGGAAAAAATTCGTGAAAGAAAAAGGCTTCACCTTCACCAATGTTTTCGACCCTACCAACCGCGCCATCTACGCCAAATATTTTGTAGATATTACCCCCGAACTATACGTGCTGAACAAAGACCGCATCCTGGTAGGCAAAAACCTCCATGCCAACCAACTGGAACAAATTTTCGAGCGGGAGTTGAAAAAGAACTGATTCTTTTTCAATCGTTCAGGTCCCAATCGTATTCGTTAAAACGAATGGAGGCATTGGCATCCAAAGGATTGTCGGCGTATTTGTTCAAATAGGCGCGCAGGTCGCCAAAGTCGGCCCCGTACCAATCAAATATTTTCGAGACCCGTGCCCGGTTGCCTGCAAGCGTGTTGAAACTGCTGTTGTTGATAAAAGCGCGGGCGCGGCTTTCCAGCGCTGTTTCCAGGTTGTCGGCAGTGTAGGCGTGGTTCCAGAGCGGTGGGCAGCTTTTCGCTGCGCAGTTTACCGCAAAGTGGATGCGCGGCTCCTGAAATTTTGGCCGTATGATGTCGTTCTCAATGTTGTTCAGGCTGTATTTGTTGCCGCCGATTTTGATCCGCCGTACATCCCAGGTTTTCCCGCCATCCAATTTGATGATGCTACTGGTTGGGTAATTGTCCACAATGAGTTTCAGGGTGTACGCATTGTAGGCGTTGATCCAGTAGGCCAAGGCTTCGTTGCGGCTCCAGCCTTCCTGTGGAGGGTTGTCTGTGAGCAATTGGCAATAAGCATCCAAAGCAGCTTTGTCGGTTTTCAACGCTTTGTAATTCACTTTTCCGGTATCATCCACATATTTTTGGAGCAATTGCTCAAACGCTTTGTGGTTGAGCGGCGGTGGCGCAGGTGGTCTTTGGATTGCGGGCACCGGCACGAGCGATTCTTCGGGCATCTCTATGCTCATCGCTTTTTCCATTTGCCTTTTATCGTCAACAGTTACCGGCTTTTTTGCAGGCATCGGCCCCGATTTTTTGGGAGCTGTCGCTACCTGCTTTTTTGTCGGTTTGGATGCACCGGTTGTTTGGGGCTGTGCCGCAGCATCCTCTGAAGGTTCGGGCACTGCCTCCACAGGGACCTCAGGTGCAGCCGTTACCGGGGCCTGTTCGGTGCTGACAGCTACTTTCTGCTCAGGGGCATTGGAACAGGCAGCAATAAATAGTGTAATGGCTAAGACAATCAGGTGTCGCATATTGGTAAATTGATGGACGATTAATGACTACAAAAGAACGAACACAACAGTTCGATGGTTTTTGGATGTGCGCTTTAAGCGCCAAACTGTTTGCCCGACGACAATGATAGCAAGGATTTTCCTAATTTTGCGCACCCGGGCAACCAAACTCAAATATTCAAGCGCAATAAATTGTCTGTAAAAGTCACTCAACTCGTCAAAACTTACGATGCCCAGCGTGCGGTGGACGGCATTTCGTTTGAAGCCCGCAAAGGTGAAGTGCTCGGTTTCCTGGGCCCCAATGGCGCCGGGAAAACTACTACCATGAAAATCGTGACCGGCTATTTGCCCCAAACGGAAGGGAAAGTAGAGGTCTGCGGCATAGACGTAAACCAAAACAGCATGGAATCCCGGGCCCGCATCGGATACCTGCCGGAACAAAATCCGCTGTACAAAGAAATGTATGTGCGGGAATACCTGGCGTTCACTGCCGGACTGCACCAGGTGTCAAACGCAGCAAAACGCGTAGATGAAATGGTGGAGCGCACGGGCCTGAGCAGCCACCGGCACAAACAGATCGGCGAACTGTCTAAAGGCTACCGACAGCGCGTGGGCCTGGCGCAAGCCATGCTCCACAACCCGGAAGTGCTGATCCTCGACGAGCCCACCAGCGGCCTCGACCCCAACCAGATCATCGAAATCCGGCAGCTCATCAAAGACCTGGGCAAAGAAAAAACCGTGATCCTCTCTACCCATATCCTCGGCGAAGTAGAGGCTGTTTGCGACCGCGCCATCATCATCAACAAAGGAAAACTGGTGGCCGATGCGTCCATTCAGGAACTCAAGCAGCAGTTTGCAGGGCAGAGCATCGTCACCGCCGAATTTGCAGAAAAAGTGGATAAGAAACTCTTGGAGAGCATCAAAAATGTGCGCGCAGTGAAAAGCCTGGGCAAAAACAACTGGCAGTTTGAATCGGATGCCCGCCACGACGTTCGCCCTGAAGTGTTCGCATTTGCCGTGTCAAATAAATTGACGCTGCTGGAATTGCACAAAGAAGTGCACAGCGTGGAGGATGTGTTCCAGCAATTGACTAAATAATTTACTTGGTTTCAGGTTTCGGGTTTCAGGTTTACACCGTCTGTTGTGAAATTTGAAAAGCGGTTTCAAAGCCACAAACCAACCATGTAAACCTGAAACCCGAAACCCGAAACCTTATTTTATGCTACCCATATTCATAAAAGAAATAAACGCATTTTTTTCCTCCCTCATCGGTTACATCGTGGTGGGTACTTTCCTCGTATTGATGGGCTTGTTGATGTGGGTGTTCCCGGAATACAGCATCATCGACAACAATTACGCCACCTTGGACACCTTGTTTTCCGTGGCGCCGATGGTGTTTATGTTTCTCATCCCGGCAGTAACAATGCGCACTTTTGCGGAAGAGAAACAGAGCGGCACCATCGAATTGCTGGTTACCCGGCCGATCAGCGACTGGCAGATCGTGGGCGGAAAATTCCTGGCTTGTTTCATGCTGGTGGTGTTTGCCTTGCTTCCCACGGCATTGTACTACCTCAGCGTGTACCAGTTGGGCGCACCGGCGGGAAATATTGATTCGGGCGGCACCCTTGGTTCTTATATCGGCCTGTTGTTTCTTGCAGGGGCGTTTGTGGCCATTGGTGTTTTTGCCAGTTCGCTCACCAGCAACCAGATAGTCGCCTTTGTTTTAGCGACCTTCCTGAGCTTTTTTGTGTACCTCGCCTTTGGGCTCCTGAGCCGTTTGCCCATTTTTTTCGGAAAAACAGACGATGTCGTGCAGTCGCTCGGCATCGAATACCATTACAATTCCATCAGCAGGGGCGCGCTCGATACGCGCGACCTGGTGTATTTCCTGTCGGTTATCGCGTTTTTCCTGGCTGCTACTGTGGTGTCGCTGGGGAAGAGGCGCTGGTGATGGACTGCGGAATGCGGAGTGTGGAATGCGGAATGGGCACGTCGTCAGATTGGTCGCTTGGGCATCCTACTTTGGCGCTTTTGGCCAAGGCTGCTATGGGTAGCTGGCTAAAAATCTGGGAAATCGGGCAGGTATTCAAAGCTTGCGTTTTCAAAATCAAGGGCCGCACAGTAGGTAGCCAGCCCATTGGTGACGGCCAGAAAAGGCGCTTTGAGGCTCATGTTGTAGCGGGCCGCCTGTTCAAAACTCGCTTGGGTGAGCCTTACTTTCGGCGATTTGCATTCCACCACCAGCCAGGGATTTAACTCGAGATCAAACACCACGATGTCGCAGCGGCGTTTGAGCCCGTTTACTTCAATGCCTATTTCGGAGCGAATGCGATGCGCCGGGCATTTTTTTTCTTCCAGCAAATACAGCAACACCAATTGCCGCAAGAGCTCTTCCGGCTGTAGCACCACGTCTTTTTTCCGGATGGGGTCGTACACAAAAGTGTTCTCCGCCGACCTGGAAAGGCGCAGTTTGGGTTGATATTGCAGGAAATCGAGTGTTAGCAGCATTATTTACAACACGAACAAAACCAATGCCCCGATAAAAAAGATGAAATATGGGGTGATTGCCGCCGCTCCGCCGTAGTCTTTTGAGATGCGCTGGCCAAAAAACAACAGCAAGATCGATTTGGCCCCCAACAAAAGCCCGATAACGGCGATTTGCTCCTGCCCAAACAACAGCAATGCGCCCAGGCCCGCGAACGAAAACAAGCCCGCCGCAACTTCCAGCACCGTAATAGTAGGCATCAGGATGGGGACAAACGGCTTCAAAATAGTCTCCTGGAACTTGCCATTGATAAAATCCCGGTTGCCAGCCCAGTCGAATACCTTATCGAAGCCCGATTGCAGGAAAAGGACGGCGGCATACGCGGTTGTCAGCAGCTTAAGGATGTAAATCAATTCAAGCCCGAGTATGGTTGGGTTGGAAAATGCGAGGAAGGAGGTCATGGTGCTTCGTTGAGAAGTGACTAAAATTGCGGTATTATACTATGATTCGCTTGATTTTTGTGATTGAGTATGATTGATTTAAGTGATGTTCAATTGGTTACAAAGATCGGCATGCACAAAACCAAGCGGCGTGAGGTATAACTACATAATCCACCAAAATTCTGCCTTGTCGCTGCGCACCAGGGTTTTGGCAACTTGCTTCCCATTGTCGAATAAAATTACGTTCGACATGGAATTCAGGGTCGAATCAGGATGGATATTAACCCGATTGTTTGCTTTGTAGCTGATAAACAACAGCAGGATCATCGATGCGAGCAACATGAGGCCATAAGTTGCCGTGAACGACTCGCGATCGCCCGACATCAGGAGGAGTGTCGGGACACCAAACAGCCCTACTGCCAGGATGAACAACAGCAGTTCGGTCGATTCGCTCCCCGTAATTTTTTTGTGGCAATCTACGCAAGCATAAGTCGGTATGTCAAAATACCTGGTGTGGACGGTTGTGCCTACGCCTTTTTGTGCGTACACCCGCACGTTGATGGCATTTTCCTCAGGATCGTCCTGGATATGGTTCTTGCAGCAAATAGGGCAGATTTCTGACATGAAATTTTGAAAACGGTTGAGTTGTAAAATGTTTGCGCGACAAACATAAGGTATTGGCCCGATTCCCTCGCACCCCAAAACAAAAACCCTTCGTATCTTCGCCCCACTCATCTCTCATCACTCATCTCTCATCACTACAAGATATGTCTCGTTTTCGCCCAGGGGTCCTGCACGGACAAGAAGTCACCGACCTGCTCAATTATGCCAACGAACAGAATTTTGCTTTGCCAGCGGTCAATGTGATCGGTACCAACTCCGTAAATGCGGTGCTGGAAACTGCTGCCGCCGTCAACAGCCCGGTTATCATCCAGTATTCGCATGGTGGCGCGGCGTTTTTTGCCGGCAAGGGCCTTGGAGGCGATGCTAACCGCGGCGCAATTCTGGGTGGCATCTCCGGTGCGCAGCACGTACACGCCATGGCCGAAGCGTATGGCGTGCCGGTAATCCTGCACACCGACCACTGCGCCCTCAAGATCATCCCGTGGGTGGATGGATTGCTGGATGCCGGCGAACAGTATTATGAAAAAAATGGCCGCCCCCTCTATTCCAGCCACATGCTCGACCTTTCGGAAGAGCCTTTGCACGAAAACATTGAAATCTGTTCAAAGTATTTCAAACGCATGAACGCCATGGGCATGACCCTGGAGATCGAGCTCGGCGTAACGGGCGGCGAAGAAGACGGCGTGGACAATACGGACGTGGATTCATCCAGGCTCTATACCCAGCCCGATGAAGTGGCATATTCCTACGAAGAGCTGAAAAAGATCAGCCCGAACTTTACCATCGCCGCCGCATTTGGCAACGTGCATGGTGTGTACAAGCCCGGAAATGTGAAGTTGCAGCCCATTATTTTGAAAAACTCCCAGGAATACATCCGCGAGAAATACGGTATTGCGGGTAAAACACCCGTCAACTTCGTTTTCCACGGCGGTTCGGGTTCCAGCAGGGAAGAAATCCGCGAAGCCATCGAGTACGGCGCGGTTAAAATGAACATCGATACCGACATGCAATGGGCGTTCTGGGACGGCATTCGCGCCTACCATGATGCCAAGCGCGGCTACCTCCAACAACAGATCGGCAACCCCGAAGGCGATGACAAGCCCAACAAGAAGTACTACGACCCAAGGGTGTGGCTGCGCGAAGGGGAAAAAGCCTTTGTGACGCGCTTGAAACTGGCATTTGAGGATTTGAACTGCATCGGGAAAAATGCGTAGTTTTTTTAACACATAGGCACATAGGTACATAGAACACATAGTCGATTTAGCGTACACAGTCTATTTGAGATTTGTGTGTTAAAAAACTATGTGCCCTATGTGCCTATGTGTTAAAAAAAACTACGTGTTTCCAAAAAACTCCCGCGGCCGTATCAACGAGTAAATCGCCGAATCCTCAAATTTCCCCTCAAAGTAAAAATTCTCCCGGAAATACGCCTCCCGCACAAAGCCGTTGCGCTCCAGCAGGTTGATGGAAGCGGCATTGTCAGGATTCACATTGGCTTCCAGCGAATGCAGTTGCAGGGTGCCAAAAGCATAAGGCAGCATGGCTTGCAAGGCTTCCGTCATCAAGCCTGTGCCCCAGTGCTCGGGGCCGAGCATGTACCCGATTTCCGCCCGGTGGTTGGCCTTGTCAATTTTCCATATCGTAATCGTGCCGATCATTTCAGGGTTGTCGAGCAACGAAATTGCCCATTGAATGCCTTCGTTTTTTTCAAAGTTGGCGTGGATAGTGGAAATAAATTGCTCCGCTTCTGCAATACCCTGCATCAGGGGCCTGCCAAAATACTGCATCACCTGCGGGTTGGAGCGGTATTGAAAAAGTGCCTCTGCGTCGCTGTCGAGCATTTGGCGCAGGAGCAAACGGTTGGTTTTAAGTTCGGGGAACGTGCCAAAAGTAATATCAAGCATGTGGTTGCTATTGAAAACCCAAAACACCCCTGCGGCATTATGGATAGCCGAAGTAAAAGATTTGAATAAATTGCTCAGCCAAGATAATGAGAATCTAGTAGCTTACACCCAAACTACTGTGGTTTGCGAAAATACCAGGAGGCAAATCCTTCATGATCATTTACATCTATCCTGAAAATATCGAAAATAATTAGAATATCGATATAATTGTTTTGTATTTACACTTTTTATTTTAGATAAATTGTAAAAAAAAAATTAATTAAAATATTATTTTTAAAAACAAATAAAATACCTTTGTACTCAAATTTCCGTGGTTTGGAAAAATACCAGGAGATAAATCCTTTATATTCAATTAATTATATCCTTATAATCTTGCAAATCACTAGTATCCTGCTATGAGTCATAGAATAATTGCACCTGTTTTCACTTCTCACCAATTTAGTCAATATGAAACTAATAACCCTGTTGGTGGCGGCTAATGCCATCTTGCTGCTTACACTTGCCGCTTCAAATCATCGATTTGAAGTTTCTCAAGCCGAGATAAAGGCCTTTTCAGAATCATTTGTGCCCAACAAGTACGTCATCCAAATAGATTGCTGTTATCCAAAGGACAAAACAACGGAAACGATATCCCACGGTGCGATTTGCGCTACCGGTGGCTCGTCCTATTGTGCAGAAAACCCTTGTCCAGAAGGTACTGTTGAATGCGGCTCAAAATAATTTATTCCAAAACTTCCCCTATCGCATCAAATTCATGATGAAAGTCCTCGTTTTTTCAATCGCAATCATGGCCGCATTTATCGGTATGCCTGGTTCAAGCTATTATCCCCAGCCTCAAAACCCCACAGAACTTGCCCGGAAAGGCCAGCCTATGCCATTGGCTGTCATGTCGGCGAACAAGGCTCCAACATTGACTTATTGCACCTGTATCGATGGCAGCGTGTATTCCTATGCCAACAGTTGTAAAATTGGATGGGTAGGCTGTGAACCCAATGCATGCCCACCCCAACCGGTAGGCTGTAATGGAGAGTAATGCAAACCAATACTTGTGAAATATTATCCCTGTTGCTTAACCCAATATTTCTTAAATTACAATGAAATCCAAATTCCTTTCCATCCCCGCAGCGGCCTTGCTGGCTTTCGCCTCGAACTCCTGCAACACCCAGTTTTTAGATTCGGAAACTACCGTAATCTCCATCAAACAAAGCGCAACAGATCAAAAGTTGACAGACATATTCAGCCTGGAAGGTTTTACGGCACTGGAATCGGCTCCTTCCATCGACCTGGATGGCATCACCAAGATACTGTTTAAAGACAACAAGGTCGTCGTCCTAAATTACGTGGGCGATATCCAAGAGCTATGGGTTTTTGACCAGGGCACCGGGAAAAGTCTCCTGAAGATCGGCACCCAAAACCATGAACCAAACGGATACGACGGGCTGAACGACATAGCTTTCGACGGCAACGAAATCCGTTGTTCCGTTGCGGGCAAAATGGCGTTTATGAATTACGACTTTGGTGGGAACCTCCGCTCCACTATAAGAAGCGGCGTGTTTGGCGAAGAGCTCGAACAACAGAAAAATGGGGGATTTGTAGTGTACAATGAATACAATTCTACCAAGGTCTCTGGGCTGAACCACCTTGTTTTTTTCGATCGGTCGGGGAACGTAACCAAACGTGCCTACCCCTACCTGTCGACGCAGGATGGCAATGGCTACCGGTTTGCCGGTTCGCTCACGGCATCCCAAGGACTTTGGTTCAACCCGCCGTTTTGCGACACCTTGTTTGAAATAATAGACGAAAAAATTGTGCCGCGCTACCACTTCGACTTTGGGCAAAAAGCCATGCCAGAAGGTATCCGCCAAAAGAAATTGACCGGATGGGACACCCACAAATACTCCTTCCTGAACGAAGGCCTTGCCAAAATCGGCCGCTTCCTGGTATTTGAATATACCGACGATCAAAAAATAAAGCTGGGCATCTTTGACGAGGTTTCCAACCAGTTCGCCAGCTTGCGCGACCTGAGGGAAGACTACCTCTACGAACTGATCCAGCTAGGCAACATCTTCCCAAAGGATGACAAAACATTCGCACTGCTGCTCAGTCCGGCCCGCATCCAACACCTGGTTAAAAAGGGCTTGCTGGACATGGTCGAAATAGATAAACGTTTCCCCGCCCTCTCCAATACGCTAAAATCCATTGACAACACGAGCAACCCGGTCATACTCTACCTGGGTTTCAACCCTGGCGCAAGGATTGAGGAACCTTCGCTAAAAAACGGGTCGATGCGATAGACAGGCAGCTAATGACCCATTCCGCATTTTTACCCGCAGCTTCCAGTCACCTCTAAAGCGACGGCGGGTGAAAGCGACGGCGGGTTGCACTCCTAAAACCCTACTTGCACCGAGAACCGCAGTCCCCAATTGTCCACATTAGGCAGATCCTGGTAGCTCAAACGCCACAAGTAATCGATGCGTAGAATCTTGAAGATGTTGACGATGCCGACGCTGGCTTCCATATAGGGCTTTTTCTCCAGGGTATGGATATAGGTTGCGCCGTTGTCGTCTTTGGGGAACAGCAGCAGGCCATTGTCGGCGCTGGGCCGGTTTTTTTTGCCTAATCCGCCATACAGCAGCTTGAAACTGCCCACTTCCCGCCATTGCAGTTTTTTCAACAAGGGTATTTTGTTCAACACAAAGCCGTTGAGGTTGTGGTGGGCAGTGAGGGCCACGTATTTGTCGCTGGCAAATTCCATAAAATTCATCAGGTTGTAGGAGTACCAGTCAAATTGAAAGGATTGGTTGGCGCGGTGGATGTCGAGCAGGGGGAAAGGCACCTTGCCAAAGGTTCTGCCCGCCTCGATGGTGACTTGCGAGCGCCCCAATGGCCCGACAAAGATGTTCTTGAGCATGGTGAAAGTCAGCTTGTGGTAGTTGTACTCGCTGCCCATCACGCCTTTCAGCGCAGCTTTGTAGGAAAGGGTAAAGACGGGGTATTTGGTCAACATCGGGAAACGGTACACCGTGCCCTGGTAAAATTTTTCATTGGGGGCAAAGCGCAGGGTCAGTCCTGCCTCGGCGGTGGTGACGGCTGGTTTTTGGGCAAACATAGAGTCGCCCGGCAATTGATAGTCGTATCGCAACAAACCTCCCGGCCGGTATTCCTTCCAATAAAATGTCGGATTGACGCCCAAACCGCCGCGGTCTTCGCGTACGTACTCGATACGCGCGACGCTCTGGTACTGCATGCGCAGGTTGCTACCCCGCTGAAAGGAAAGGAATATGTTGTCGGGCGACCAGTTGGTGACATCAACACCCGGCACCCGAAGGTCTTTCTGGTAGGCAAGCGTCATTTGGTTCATGGGATATTGCCGGGGTATCTGGTTGACGAACGACCAGGTTGCAGTCCCGTTCCATTTCCATTGCTTGTCTCTCAAGCCATAAGCGCCATAACCGGTCAGCAAAAGTCTTTTCACAAACAACTGGTTACTGCGGCCGCCAAAGCGAAAACGGGCGCCTTCCACATCGTTGAAACTGGCGAAAGTGGACAATGGCCCCATTTCGAATCCGCCGAATTTCACATAGCCGGAAGTAGCAATGGTGGCTGCCAGCATCAAACGTTTGAATGTCGGCACATGCTGGATGCTGTCCATCATCTTGTTCAGGTTCCGTTCCTGGAGGGTAAGGGGGCCATGCCGCATTGCAGGCCAGGCGTTATCAGGTATCTGCTCTTTGGTGTTAATGATCTCCAACGTGCCCTGGAAAAGGGAGTCGGGCAGCGGCTCGTTCAGCACGTAGTTTTTGTATGACACGGTTTTGTGCGCCTGCAAGCTCCTTCCCGACGATTGTTTCAGGATGTTGAAATCCATCGTAACGGCATCGGTGGTGAGCAGCAGTCGGCGTTTGTCGCCCGTGCCGAAAAAGCCGTATTCCTGCTCGATGCGCAGGTCCGACACCCAGTTGAGGTTGATCTGTTTGGAGATGCCCATCACGACCTTGCGCACGGCGTAGGTGGAGTCGAGCGCCACTAAGATATTGCCCATGAACGCCAGATCGGTCTTGTTTTTTGGGGCGAAGAACACGTCGGCAAATTTTTCGCCGCCCGATTCCAGGGTGTCAATGATGTAAAATCGGTAGAACGCCGTAGCGGCGCCGGAAAGCGGGCCGATGAACTGGGTGGTCAGCAGGGTGATGTTGGGGTCGTAGATGTCAACATCCTGGTACAGGTTGGTGAGGTATTTGGAGATGCCCTCGCTGTCCACTTCATATTCGGGGCGCAGGGCGGTTTGCCGTTCGCCGATCACATATTCTTTTTTGGTGCTCGGGTCTTTCCGGTAAAATACGTTGGCGATGCGCTCCCGCAGGTAAAAGGGCAGGGCCACCTTTCCGTTTACTTTGTTGGTGTCAACATTGTCGAAGATGAACCGGAATTTGCGGAAGTACCATTTGCGGCGGAACTTGTCGTTGATGTTGTTCAGGTCGAACTGCAGCTTTTCGTACTTTTCGTAACTGTAATAGTCCAGCCCTTCTTTGCGGTTCTCGTCCTTGTGCTTGAACACTTCTTCTATGAGATCGACGGCGGGGTTGTCGCGCTTGCTGTATTTTTTGGGCTTCACGGTCACCTCCTTGATGCCAAAGCTCGTCTCCACCATTTGCACCTTCAGCTCGTTGTGTACCCCGGGGTTTATTTTCGTCGTGTAGGTCTTGTAGCCTACGTAGCTGATGCGGATTTTCTTGGGCTTGTTCTTTGTCTGAAAAAAGAAAAAGCCGTCGATGTCGGTGCGCGTGCCGAGCTCTTCGCCTTCAATCTGCACGGAAGCGTAGGGCAGGGGGCTTCCCGAAAGGCTGTCGGTTACCTGCCCGTGAATGGTGGTGGAAGGGCTGGTGTTCTGGGCTTGGGTTGAAAATAGGATGAAGAACATAAAAACAGACGCGTACAGCGTCCGTGAATTTGAATATTTCATTGATTATTAACGGTAAATGATTCACGTTAAACAAACATGAGTCACCCAGAAACCTCGGGATGACTCATGCCTCAAATATTTTACAGGTCAATTTCACTCATCGTCACCGCCCACAACGGGTTCAATTTCCGGCAAGGTGGCGCTTTCCCCCGGTGTCGGGTCGGCAAATGGACGCTTGCCGATGATCGATTCCAGGTCGCTGCGGTGCAGCACTTCTTTTTCGAGCAGGGCGCTTGCCAGCGCGTCCAATTGCTTGCGCTTATCTTTCAGCAGCTTCTTGGCGCGGGCATATTCCACGTCGATCATGTTTTTCACTTCTTGATCGATGAGGTAAGCTGTTTGCTCGGAGAATGGGCGGGTGAAGGAGTCGTTCAGCATGGAATAATAGGAAACATTGCCGACTTTCTCGCTCAAGCCATAGTTCACGATCATATCGTACGACAGCTTGGTGATATGGTCGAGGTCGCTCTGCGCGCCGGTGCTGATCTTGTTGAACACGACCGATTCTGCGGCGCGGCCGCCGAGGGTCATGCAAATATCGTCGAGCAATTTTTCTTTGCGGGTGATGTACTGTTCCTTCGGCAGGTATTGTGCATATCCCAGTGCAGCCAATCCACGCGGCACGATGGTGACTTTAACCAGCGGGTGGGCGTGTTCCAGGTACCATCCGCAGATGGCGTGGCCGGCTTCGTGGTAGGCGATGATCTGCTTTTCTTCCGGGCTGATGATCTTGTTCTTCTTTTCCAGCCCGCCGATCACCTTGTCGAGGGCGTAGTTGAAATCGTCTAAGTCAACGGCCGTTTTGTCGCGGCGGGCGGCGATGAGGGCTGCCTCGTTGCAAACGTTGGCGATGTCGGCGCCCACGAAGCCCGGGGTCATTTCAGAGAGCGTGTTGGCGGTCACTTCAGGCGACACCTTGATGTTTTTCATGTGCACCTGGAAAATCTGCTCCCGGCCTTTGAGGTCGGGGCGGTCGATGCCGATCTGGCGGTCGAAACGCCCTGGGCGCATCAGTGCCTGGTCGAGTATATCGGGGCGGTTGGTGGCGGCCATGATGATCACGCCTTTGTCGGTCGGGAAGCCGTCCATTTCCACCAGCAGTTGGTTGAGGGTGTTCTCGCGCTCGTCGTTGCCGCCCTGTATGGCGCCGCGGCCCCGTGCGCGGCCGATGGCATCGATTTCATCGATGAAGATGATGCAAGGCGCTTTTTCGCGGGCCTGGCGGAAGAGGTCGCGGACGCGGGAGGCGCCCACGCCGACGAACATCTCCACGAAATCGGAGCCGGATATGGAGAAGAACGGCGCGTTGGCTTCGCCGGCGACGGCTTTTGCCAGCAAGGTTTTGCCCGTGCCGGGAGGGCCAACCAGCAGTACACCTTTCGGGATCTTGCCGCCGAGCGTGGTGTATTTCTTCGGGTTTTTCAAAAAATCGACCACTTCCATCACCTCGTCCTTGGCTTCGTCGAGGCCGGCCACGTCTGCGAAGGTGATGTTGACTTTTGAGGTGTTGTCGAAAAGCGTGGCTTTGGATTTGCCGATGTTGAAAATTTGCCCACCGGCGCCGCCGGCGCCGCCGCCCACGCGCCGGATGATGAGTATCCAAAGTCCGATGAAGAGCAGCAAGGGCAGCCCATACGTCAGCAGGATGGCGCTCCAGTTGGTACGCTGGTCGTATTCGACGATTATCGGCGACTTTTTCTCTTTCACCAATGTCTCGTTGAGCTTGGCGATTTTAGGTTCCAGCACCTCCACTTTGCCGAAGTTCATGATGTACTGCGGCTGGTCGGCGTTGAACATGGTTTTCTTTGTCGCCTTCAAGCCTTCATACTCCGGGTTCGTTGAAAGCGAATCGGGGTAGATATAAACGTAGGCTTCTTTGTCGTTGACCACAACCAACCGTTGCACATGGCTCCTTTTGGCCCAGCGGTCGAAGTCGGCCCAAGTCGCTTTTTTTGACTCGCCCGAGAACTTTGTCCATTGCAGGGCAAGCAAGCCGATGCCGATGAGGATGTAAATCCACATAAAATTGAACTTCGGCATCCCGTCGCCATTGCCGTTCTCTTGATTGGAGCGCGGCTCGTTTTCGTCGCGCTTTTTATTTTCTTGTTCCATTGATTGCAATATTCAGTTTATACCAGGATTCCATTGATTTGCGAGATTTTCAGAATGGATTTTATTGATTATGAAGGATTTCCCCCTTGGTGGTTTCGCAAACCACAGTAGTTTGGGTTTAGTGCGGTATAATGGGGCGAAACATGCACCCAATACCAGGGTTTCGCTTATTTTGCCGCTTAGATTTCCCCGTATTCCGTAACGTCTGCATCGCTCCACAAATTTTCAAGTTCGTAGAAGTGCCGGGTTTCGGGGTAAAACACGTGTACGACTGTGTTGAAATAGTCGATCAAGACCCATTTGGCATCATTTGAGCCTTCTGTATGGGTCGGGGAAGTTTGCAGGTCGTCCTTTACCTTTTTATAAACGCTGTCGGAAATGGCTTTTACATGGGTATTGGAATCGCCTTCGCAGATGATAAAAAAATCGGCGGGCGCATCGCCCAATTTGCGTAGGTCTAATTGAACAATGTTTTTGCCTTTTTTGTCGCGGATGCCCTCGACAATGGCGTGATTGAGGTTCTCGAGTTGCGGATTCGTGGCCCGCTGCGCTAGTTTGGTCGTCAAAATTTTAAGATTCGGTTGAGTATGCGAAATATGGGCGCAAAAGTACGGCAAAAAGCACGACCTTGATTCCATAAAACGTCTTTCAAAGACAGAATGTTCCTTAGAGACACCGCTTTAAAACATGTCAAACACCCTTTTTGTCGGAAAAGTTTACCATCAATTCGACGAACTGCCTTCCACCAACGATTGGGCATTGGAATTGATCGCAAAAAGCAAGCCAGCTGAGGGAACGGTGGTGCGGGCTGCCACACAGACAGCCGGTCGCGGCCAGTTTGGCAGCCGTTGGGTAAGCCCGCCCGGGCAAAACCTCCTGATGAGCGTGATCCTATATCCCAGTTGGCTCGCGGCAAAAGACCAATTCTGCCTGAGCATGGCCGTCGCCCTGGCACTGCACGATGCCGTGGAGCATCCTGATGCCAGCATCAAATGGCCGAACGACTTATACCTGGGCGACAAAAAAACGGCGGGCATTTTGATTCAAAACAGCATCGGCGGGGCGCATTTGCAGTCCTCCGTGGTCGGTATTGGCCTGAACGTCAACCAACGGGAATTCGACCCGGCTTTGCCCAACCCGACATCGCTGGCGGAGGGCTTCGGCACCAATTTCGACCTCGACCAGGTGATGCGGTGCGTATTTGTAAGCCTCGAACAGCAGTATTTGCAGTTGAAGGCGGGGCGCTTGGAGGCGATTAAAACTGCGTATGAAGGGCTGCTGTACCGCCGCAACCAGCTTTCCAGTTTTGTGCGGGCGGCAGACGACAGCCGGTTTGAAGGCATCATCCGGGGTGTTTCTGCATCGGGGCGGCTGGAAGTGGAGCTGCTGGGCGGCGGGACGGAGCTGTTTGATTTGAAGGAGGTTCGGTTGCTGGGAAATAGAGATTTCTGAGCGCGGGTATCTGACGGCAAGGTGCCAATTTTTTTGAATGACGATTGGCGAGTACATGATTTGCGATTGTTGAGGTAATTGTTGATTTTTGAAGGCTGATTTCTACGACACCCAAATCAACAATTATTCATTCAGACTTTACTTCAACAATTGTAAATCATGTACTCGCCAATCGTAAATCAAAATTAATCGGCTCATTTGTCTTTCGATGCCGCAGACCCCTTAGGCTTTCCCTCTTTCTTCTCAGCCACCTTTCCCTTTTTCTTAGGCGGCTTTTCCCCTTCAAAAACCATCACGCTGAGCGGCGGGAGCTTGAAACTTACCGATTGCTTGTGCCCATGACTGGGCTTCTTTTTTGCCGTCAAAACGCCGTTGAGCATCCCGTTGCCGCCATATTTTTTGTCGTCGCTGTTGAGCACCTCTGTCCATTTGCCCGGGTATGGCACGCCCACGGCATAGTCTTCCATATAGCTCAAATTGAAATGGCAAACCACGAGCAGCACGGGGTCGTTTTCGTCGCCCTTTCGCAGGTAGCACACCACGGAGTTTTGGGTGTCGTCGCCGGAAATCCAGGCGAAGCCTTCCGGGGAAAAAGCATTTCTCCAAAGGGCGGGCCGGCTCACGTATAGTTGGTTGAGGTCTTTTACCCAATCCTGAACCCCCCGGTGGAAGTCGTATTGCAGCAGTTGCCAGGGCACGCCGAGGTCGTGGCTCCATTCGGTCGTTTGGCCAAATTCTGCCCCCATGAACAATATTTGGGTGCCGGGATGCATCCACTGGTGCCCGAACAAAGCCCGGAGGTTGGCAAATTTCTGCCATTCGTCGCCGGGCATCTTGTACAAGAGGGAAGCTTTCATGTGCACCACTTCGTCGTGGCTGAGGGGGAGCATAAACCGCTCCGAAAAAGCGTAATCTATGGAGAAGGTGATTTCGTTCTGGTGGAAAGGCCGGTAGATCATCGGCCTTTTGAAATATTGGAGCGCGTCGTGCATCCAGCCCATCATCCATTTTTGGCCGAAGCCCAGCCCGCCGTTGAAGGTCGGGTGGGTCACCTGCGGGAAAGCCGTGCTTTCTTCGGCGATGGTCTCGATGCCCGGAAAGCTGGCATAGACGGCCTCGTTGAAATCCTTGAAAAAACTGATGGCTTCCAGGTTTTCGCGGCCCCCGTGGATGTTGGGCATCCATTCGCCTTCCTTGCGCGAGTAGTCGTGGTACAGCATGGAGGCCACGGCATCTACCCGCAGGCCGTCGATATGGTACTTGTCGAGCCAAAACATGGCGTTGGAGATCAGGAAGCTGCGCACTTCGTTGCGCCCGTAGTCGAAAACATAACTGTTCCAGTCGGGATGGTAGCCGCGGCGCATGTCGGCATATTCGTACAGGTGCGTGCCGTCGAAAAAGTACAGGCCGTGGATATCGCTGGGGAAGTGTGATGGCACCCAGTCGAGGATGACCCCGATGCCGGCTTCGTGGAACTTTTCGACCAGGTACATGAAGTCCTCAGGCTTGCCCGCGCGGCTGGTGGGCGCGAAAAAGCCGGTGATCTGGTATCCCCATGAAGGGAAATAGGGGTGCTCCATGACGGGCATCAGTTCCACGTGGGTGAAGCCCATTTCTTTCACGTAAGGCACCAGCTCGGCGGCCAGCTCGCGGTAGCTCATAGAGCGGTTGCCATCCTGGGCTATTTTTTTCCAGGAACCGGGGTGCACTTCATAGACGGACCAAGGTTGGGGCTTGCCGGCCAGTTCCCGCCGTTTTTTCAGCCAATTTTCGTCTGTCCAGTCGTGGTCGAAGGCCCACACGACCGAGGCTGTCTGGGGCGGGATTTCCCAGAGCAGGGCATAAGGGTCGCCTTTGTCGAGGGCAACACCCAGGTGGGTTTCTATATGGTATTTATAGACCGCGCCCTTGCCGAGCCCAGGGATAAAGCCCTCCCAGATGCCACTGCTGTCCCAGCGCGGCTTCAGCGGGTGGCTGCCGGGGTTCCAGCGGTTGAAATCGCCGGTGACGCAGACGCTTTTGGCATTGGGCGCCCACACGGAAAAAGCGACGCCCTTTTGGCCGTCGAGCTCGACGAGGTGGCTGCCCATTTTTTCGTACAGGCGAAAATGCTTCCCGCTCTTGAACAAGGCTATGTCGAAATCGGTGAGAAGAGAAAAGGGTTTGACCATGAATAATTTATAATTTATCGGCTAACAGAACTTCGGCTAAAGATAGGCAAGCATTTTTTGTAAAAGAAAAAACCGTGTTTTTCTTGAAAATCAATCCTTGGCACAATTTTGGCTCCAATTCTGCTTGCCTCCCCCTTCGTAATCGTCAAAACCAAACAGGTATCCCGCATGAACGGACAATCTACACATGCTGCGTTCCACAATTTCCCGCTATTGGCTTCACTTTCAGAGCCCGAGCTGCAAAGGCTGGCAACCATGGCCGAACGAAAAACGGCGCCCAAACACACCCTGATCTACCTTTCCGACGAGCCCAGCGATTATATATGCCTTCTGCTGAACGGATCGGTGAAAATCGGCATCTACTCTCCCGATGGCCGGGAAATCATCAAGAGCATCCAGCACCCTTTTACCGTATTTGGCGAATTGGGCCTCACCGGCGAATTGCGCCGCTCCGAATTCGCCTCCGCTATGGGCCGCGACGTGGATTATTTCCAGATCAAAGTGGCCGATTTCAAACACCTTATGCAGCAAAATTTCCGCCTGTCGCAGGCCGTGATGCTGAGCCTGGGCGATCGGCTCCGCAAAGCCGAGCGGCATTGGGAATCGCTCATCTTGAAAGATGTGCGCTCCAGGATCGTGGAGTTTCTGAAAGAAAGCGCCGGAGAACGGGGCCGGCAGATCGGCTTCGAAACCTTAGTGAAACACGGACTTACCCAACAAGACATCGCCAACTTAGTCGGCGCCAGCCGGCAAACCGTGACGGCTATCCTCAACGAATTGCGCAAATCAAACCTTATCCACTTTAACCGGAATACCATTTTGATCCGGGATATGGATAAATTGAATTGAGGGCATCGGACGGCGCCCTCCATCGGGCGCCACCCTCCATCGGGCGCCACCCTCCATCGGGCGCCACCCTCCATCGGGCGGCGCCCGATGCTAGTGATTCCGCCCTTTCAGGGCTAGGGGTGGGATTTACATTTTTGTTTGGTGTCGGAGGATTTGGGTGGTTTTTGGTAGTTTTGCGGCTTCAAATCTTTTTTATCAAGAGAAATTGGGTACATGGCACTTGCTTTTCTTTGGTCTGCAAGTTTATTGTGAAGGTAGCAAAGTGCTTGCATCATGGAGCTTCGTCCACCATCCACCGTCCACCGTAAAACATGCTCGTACTGAAATTTGGCGGCACCTCTGTTGGCAACGCCGCCAACATTCGCCGCACCCTCCAAGTCATTCAGCAAAAAGCGCCGCAACAGCAATTGGTTGTGGCTGTTTCCGCCATGAGCGGTGTCACCGACCTGCTGTTGAAAGCGGGCCAATTGGCTGCATCCAAGGATGAAAGCTTTAGGGACGTATTGGCCGAAATCGAAAAAAAACACGTAGATGCGATCAAAGAACTGATCCCTATTTTGGAGCAGAACAGCATCCTGAGCCATACCAAACGAAGCTTGAACAACCTTGAAACCTTGCTGGAAGGCTGCTTCCTGCTCGGGGAGATCACTCCCAGGACAAGCGACAGCATCGTGAGTTTCGGGGAACTGCTCTCTTCCCATATCGTTGCCAAAGCGCTCGAAGCGAAAATCCCGAACAGCGCATTCAAGGACAGCCGCGAACTGCTGACGACCAACAGCAACTTCGGCCACGCTGCCGTTGATTTTGAGCGGACCAACAAGGCCATTCGGGCGCATTTCAACAAACACCAACACCGGGTGACCATCGTGCCGGGCTTTATCGGCGCCGCCCCCGACGGCCAGACGACCACGCTCGGGCGCGGGGGCTCTGATTACACGGCGGCTATTTTCGCCGCAGCCCTGCACGCGCAGGAACTGGAGATTTGGACCGATGTCAACGGCATGTTTACCGCCAACCCCAAGATCGTGCGGCAAGCGAAACCTATCGAAAAGCTTACTTACGAGGAAGCGATGGAGTTGTCGCACTTTGGCGCCAAGGTGCTGTACCCGCCCACGATCCAGCCCGTTTTGAGCAAAAACATCCCGATTTGGATCAAAAACACCTTTGAGCCGGAAGCGCTCGGCACCTTTATTTCCAATGTGCCCACAAAAAGCGTCAACCCAATCAAAGGGATCAGCCATATCGATAAAATCGCGCTGATTACCCTGGAAGGTTCGGGCATGATCGGCGTGGCCGGCTCCTCGAAACGGCTGTTTGAAGTGCTGTCCAATATTCATGTTAACGTCATCTTTATCACCCAGGCTTCCTCTGAACACTCCATCTGCATCGGCGTGCTGGAACAGGATGCCCTAAAGGCAAAACCCGCCATCGACAAGGCTTTCGAGATCGAAATCGCGCAGGAGAAAGTGAACCCTTGCTTAGTGGAGAACGACCTGTGCATCGTGGCCGTCGTGGGCGAGCAGATGAAAAACCACCAGGGCATCAGCGGCAAGATGTTCAGCGCCCTGGGCTACAACAACGTCAACATCAGGGCCATCGCGCAAGGGGCATCGGAGCGGAACATCTCCATCGTCATCGACAAAAAAGACGTGCACAAGGCCCTCAATACCTTGCACGAGAAGTTTTTTGAAGACAATACCAAACAGCTCAACCTCTTCGTGATGGGCGTGGGCAACGTCGGGAAAAAATTCCTCGACCAACTGAAACAGCAGCAAGCCTACCTGCTCGAACAGCACAAGCTCAACATCCGCGTCATCGGCATGGCCAACTCGAAAAAGATGTACTTCGACCTGGAGGGTATAGCACTCGACAACTGGGCAGAAAAACTGGCGACCGCCCCGGATTTGGACAGCACGACCTTTATCGACACCGTGAAAACCTACAACCTGCGCAACAGCATCTTTGTGGACATCACCGCCAGCGACATCGTTGCCGGCTTGTACGACAGGTTTTTGCAGCACAACATCGCCGTCGTTACTTGCAACAAAATTGCCTGCGCCGCCGATTATGGCAGCTACCGCAACCTGAAAACCCTGTCGCGCAAATACAACGCGCCCTTTCTGTTCGAAACCAACGTCGGCGCCGGCCTGCCCATCATCGACACACTGAAAAACCTGGTGGCATCGGGCGACAAGGTGCACGAGATACAGGCCGTTTTGTCGGGCAGCCTGAACTTTATCTTCAATAATTACAACGGGAACAACAGCTTCGCCGAGGTGGTGCGGCAGGCCGGCGTGGAAGGCTATACCGAGCCAGACCCGAAGATCGACCTGAGCGGCGTGGACGTGATGCGCAAAATACTGATACTCATACGGGAAAGTGGCTACGTCATGGAATTGGGCGACATCGAAAACCACGCGTTTTTGCCGGAAATATGCCTGAAAACGAAAACAGTGGAGACTTTTTTTGAGTCGCTGGAAAAGCAGGAGGCACACTTTAAGGCATTGATAGACAAAGCGCAGCAGAATAATTACAAGCTGAAGTACGTGGCGACTTTTAAGGAAGGCGCGGCTTCCGTTGGCTTGCAGGAAATAGCCCCCGAGCATCCGTTCTACAACCTGGAGGGCAAAGACAACATCGTGCTTTTTTATACCGATCGGTATGTGGACCAACCGCTGCTCATTAAGGGCGCCGGGGCCGGTGCGGCGGTGACGGCTTCGGGGATTTTTGCGGATGTGATCCGGATGGGGAATGTGTGAGTTTCACCACAGGTTTTTTTTCACCTCAGCGTTTCGCGGAGGTTTCACTGAGGTTTTTTCACCACAGAGTTTCGCAGAGTTTCGCAGAGGTTTCACAGAGGTTTTTTAGAATTTTTTCTGGAGCCACTATGATATAGCCAACGCAAAGTGGTTGTGAAAATGGAAAGTCTGTAATTTGTTGAAAATCAGCATTTCAGCATCCATCAATCCTTCAAATCCACCCAAATCCAGGTATAAGATGCAGGCAAAATAAGAAGCCACCAAACAAGCGCACATTATCGAATTATCAAATTATCGAATTGTCACATTATACCTCACGCCGCTTGGTTTTGTGCATGGCGATCTTTGTAATCAATTGAACATCAGTTGAATCAATCATACTCAATCACAAAAATCAGGCGAATCATAGTATAAAATGCTCAAACTTTTTTGTCCCGCCACCATCGCTAACTTGTCCTGCGGCTTCGACGTGCTGGGGCTCTGCCTGGAGTCTGTGGGCGACGAGATGCTGCTGGCAAAAACGAACAATAAAGGCGTAGTTATCAAAGAAATTGTCGGCGCCGATTTGCCCTTGGAAGCCGAAAAAAATGTGGCCGGGGTGGCAGCTTTGGCCATGATTGATGCCTTGGGGCTCGGTTTTGGGGTAGAGATCACCATTTATAAAAACATAAAAGCGGGCAGCGGCATCGGCAGCAGCGCCGCGAGCGCTGCCGGGGCAGTGGTGGGCATCAATGAAATGCTGGCAAAGCCCCTGCCGCGCAAAACCCTGATCCCTTTTGCCATGCAAGGCGAAAAATTAGCCTCCGGGGCTGCCCATGCCGACAACGTGGCGCCGGCGCTGTTGGGCGGGTTCACCCTCATACGCAGCTACGAGCCGCTGGATGTGGTCAAAATGCACACGCCGCCCGATCTGTACGCCACGGTGATCCACCCGCAAATAGAGCTTAAAACTGCCGATTCCCGCTCGATCATCAAGCAGCAAATTCCCCTGAAAAAAGCCATACAGCAATGGGGCAATGTCGGCGGTTTTGTCTGCGGGCTTTATACCGAAGATTATGCGCTGATCGGCAATTCGCTGCAGGACAATATCGTGGAACCGCTGCGCTCTATGTTGATACCCCGATTCGAGGAGGTGAAGCAGGCCGCATTGTCCAACGGCGCGCTGGGTTGCGGCATCTCTGGTTCAGGGCCATCTGTTTTTAGCTTGTGCAAAGGCATTAGCAACGCAGAAAACGTGGCAAAGGCCATGCGCGAAGTGTACAAGGATTTAGGAGTCGCCTTCGACATCCATGTTTCTGGCATTAATGACCAAGGGGTACGGGCAATACCAGCCTAAAATCCGGCAAGAGTCAATATTGCAGCCGCCCCTATTATCACATTATCAAATTATCTCATTCCCTCTTATTCCCAACGAAAAGTGGTTTGCGAAAATATCATGGGGTAAATCTTTGATAATCACTATGATCCATCCTGAAAATCTCGGAAATCACTGGAATCCTGGTATATTCTGTTATTTTTTTGAAAAAGCCGGTAAAAGTCCCCCGCTATCTCCTCCCACATCCCGAACTTTGTGCCGCCTTAGCCACCTTTTCAATTTAAAATGGTGAAAAAATGAAAAAACTCGCAGTGCTGCTCCCCCTTCTTGCCCTTCTGTTTGCCTTTGCCCCCGAAAAAAGCGGGCCAGAAATCCCCGCCGACATACAGGCATTGCTCGACCGGCATGGTTGCGCCGCTTGCCACAGCATGACCCGCAAACTGGTAGGGCCCAAGTGGACCGACATTGCCGCAAAGAAATATTCGGCTAAGCGCATCGCCGAGCTGGTCAAAAAACCGGAACCAGCCAACTGGCCCGGCTATGTGCCCATGCTGGCCCAGCCGACAGTGCCCAAAGCCGACCTTACCAAGATTTCCAATTGGTTGGCTGGCTTGAAATAAACTTTCAGCATACCTTTGGCGTTCTGCAAGGCACCATGCTCGAACTTCCCATCATAGACAAAAATGCCGAAGCGCGGCCCAAGCGGCCCGAATGGCTCAAAGTGCGCCTACCCATGGGCGAAAACTACCGCAACGTGCGCAACATCGTGGACGAATACAAGCTGCACACGATCTGTCAAAGCGGGAGTTGCCCCAACATGGGCGAGTGCTGGGGCGCCGGCACGGCCACCTTTATGATCTTGGGAAATGTTTGCACCCGTTCCTGCTCGTTCTGCGCTGTAAAAACCGGCCGCCCGAACGAATACGACGAAGATGAGCCGCGCCGTGTCGCCGAGGCCATCTGGCTGATGAAGGTGAAGCACGCCGTCATCACCTCCGTCAACCGAGACGAGTTGAAAGACCGGGGCGCCGAGATATGGTATCAAACGGTGCGGGCAGTGAAGGAACTCAGCCCGGATACCACCATCGAGACGCTGATCCCCGACACAAAAGCAAACTGGGAAGCCCTGGAGCGCATGATCTCTGCCGGACAGGAAGTGGTGAGCCACAACATGGAAACTGTGCCGCGCCTGTATCGAAAAGTGCGTCCCCAGGCCAAATACGAACGCAGCCTTGAACAAATACAGCGCATCAAGCACTTCGGCAAGCGCACCAAAACCGGCATCATGGTCGGCCTGGGCGAAACGCCTGATGAAGTTTACCAGGCGATGGACGACCTGGTGGCGCATGGCTGCGACATCCTTACCCTCGGCCAATACTTGCAGCCGACCAAGATGCACCTGGAAGTAGCAGAATATGTGCACCCCGACCAGTTTGCCGAGTACAAAGCAGTAGGGCTGCAAAAAGGCCTCAAATACGTGGAAAGCGGGCCGCTGGTGCGCTCGAGCTACCATGCGGAGCGGCATGTCTTTTGAGGTTTCAGCCGGTTATTTCCACACGTTACTTTTGTTTCTCACAACGGCACGACGACAAGAACCTAAAGCGGCTGAAATCAGGTCGTTGTGTCGTCGTGCCGTCGTGAGAAACCTTGTTATTTTCGCTGCACCACAAATCGCTTCACCGCTCGCGTGCCATCCACAGCCTTTACTTCTAATAGGTAAATACCGTTTGCCAGCGATTCTGGCAAATTCAGGGCCACCGTGCCGTTCCCTGCTTCCAGGGCCAATTGCTGCACCAACTGCCCGGTCGCGCTGATGATCGACAAGTTGAGCTGTTGGGTATCCCAATCGTTGAGCTCTACAAATATTTGGCCGCTGCTGGGGTTCGGGTAAAGGTTCAGACCACTTTTTGCATAAACAGTGTTTTCTGAACGGGCATCAGGTTCCTCATCACCTTTCAAGTTTGCAAACGGCTGCACCGGGCAATTGTAGGTGTTGAGGTACACCTCGTTCCCAGTGCCGTCATTCAGCCTGGCAAACGCCTTGATGTACACCACATCGGTGATTTTGGGCAAGGTATATTCAAAGATATCGCTTTGCCCGTTGGCCAAACCCGTGCCGTTCGTTTTAAACCGGATGGAATAGAACGGGCTGAAATTCGGGTTGCGCACGGCATATTGGCGGGTGCTTGGGGCGTTGTAGGTAGCGCCTTCGCCGGGGCTGCTGGCCACTACGCCTTTGGGAAGGGCAAAGGCCACAAAGTTGAGGGCTGATGCGTTGGTATTTGTCACCCGAATGCGGTATGTCTCGTTTCCGGCGGCGTTTTTGCGCACCGAAATCAGTTCAAAGCGCACACCGCCGATCATATTTTCATCGCAGGCAGTTTCTGCAGGCGCTACCGTGATGGCGGCGGCGATGTCGGTCACCGCGATGCCGTTGCCTATTTTCCCAACCAAGGTTGCTGCCCCGGTGCTGAGGTTGATGGTATATAGGTTGTCGCTGGTAGCGGCGCCGACATTGGCTGCGAAATAGGCAGTGTTGGTTCCGGTTGCCAGGTCGTAGTAGATATCGAGGTCGGCACTGGGATCAGAGAGGTTCACCATGATGCCCGAAGCGCCGATGGTGTTGAGGGTGCCGTTGTTGGGCGGGATTTGCGAGGCGAAGATGTTGAGGGTGTCGTCGTAGTCGTACAGGGTAGTGGTAGCGGCGCCGTTGAAGCTGTTGGTGTAGGCGGCGGCGCCGATCGACGGGTTGGCGCCCGCATTGGGCCCCGCGTAGGCTAAGGAACCATCGGTAGCCGCGATGGCGCCGGTGACAGGGTGCATGCGGTAGTTGGAATTGTTGCTGCCCATCACCCGGATGCGATCTACGGTCGGGTTGAAGTCGAAACTCACCTTGCCCATGCCCGCTGCCAGCATCACGGGCGCTGTGCCGATGGCCGTGGCGGCCCCCGTGGCGGGATTGATGGTGTACAACCTGGCTTCGCCGGTGCCATTGTTGTAGCCAATGGCGTAAAGCTCGCCCGTAGCAGGGCGGGAATCGAGGCCGGAAAGGGCTTGGCCGGCGGTAATGCCCGTAACGGCTACGATAGACCGAATGGAGCCCGGCAAATTTGAATCAAAAGAAATAAGGTTATTGCCGGTGGTCAGGGCGTACAACAAATTGCCCGTCAGCGCGGGCGTTGCCGGCGCGTCTATGGCCACGGCGATGTCGCGCAGCGGGATGCCGACCGACCCGACCATCGTGGCCGCGCCTGTCGTGAGGTCGATGGTGAAGAGGTCGTCATTGATGGAAGCCCCGGTATTGGCTGCCAAATAAGCTATGTTGCGGGCCATTGCCGCGTCAAAAGTGATGTCGAGGTCAAGCGATTGGTCGATGGCGTTCAGGGTAAGCCCGGTGCCGCCGATGGTGTTGAGGGTGCCGTTGTTGGGCGGTATCTGGCTCACCAGCGCGTTGAGCGCGATGTCGATGTTGTACAAAGTGGTGGAAGTGGTGCCAATATAGCTGTTGGTATAGGCAGAAGCGCCAACGCCCGGGTCGGCCCCGGCATTGACGTCCCCGGCAGCATAAGCTAAGTTGCCGTCGGTGGCTACAACAGCCCCGGTCACGGGGTGCATCCGGTAGTTGGAATTGTCGGCGCCCGTCACCCGGATGCGGTCAACCGTGGGGTTGAAATCGAAGCCAATGTCCATGATGTTGGGATTCAGCATGACGGAGCCGGACCCTACCGGCGTGGCAACGGCATTCGTGCGGTTGATGGTGTACAATTGGGCAGCACCGGTAACAGAGTTATAGCCAAGGCCGTACAACTGCCCGGTGTTGGGGCGAAAATCCAGCCCCATCAGGGCATGGCCGGGAATGAGGCCCGTGATTTGGGCCGATTGGGTCAAGACTCCCGGGTTGGAGGCTTGGAAAGCAACCAATTTGTCGCCAGAGAGGCCATAAATAGTTTGTGCGGCAGCTTGGTTGAAAAGGAACAGGATAAATGTGAAGGCGAGCGTGAAAGCCCAGTGGCGTGGTAAGTTTTTCATAAAATTGGATATTGATGTTGGTTAGAGATAAGCATTGAGATTGTGCAAGGCGCCCAAACCGGGCGCGCGAAAACAATTTGCATTAACCTAAAAAAGATTGACGGAAGGCCAATGAGGGATACTTACGAATCTGGTTGCCGGATGGTTTTAAGGCCCGCTGTTTTTTTGTGTGCTTTGGCTGGAGGCAATCACATCGGGCTAGTGCCGCCTCAATTCTCAAGGCATTCGCCAGATGCGGCACTAGCCCCCCAAAAAAAATTCACCTAAAAAAACCAAGCCCCCTTTCCCTTCGTAAGTGATGTTGTCCCCGCCAAAAACAAACACCGCAACACTCACAACTTTTAAATCAACATCCAATCATGAATCTGTCAATCAAAAATTTCGCCCTTTCTTTTTTCCTCGCAGCTGTAACGGTTTCGCTCAGTGCCCAAGGCACCGTCATGGTAGGCGGTGAAGCCATGTTTCCCAAGAAAAACGTGGTTGAAAACGCCGTGAACTCAAAAGCCCATACCACACTGGTGGCTGCGGTAAGCGCCGCAGGCCTGGTAGAAACCTTGAAAGGCAATGGCCCGTTCACGGTGTTCGCCCCCGTCAACGATGCTTTCGAGAACTTGCCTGCCGGCACCGTCGAAACGCTGCTGAAGCCAGAAAACAAAGCTACCCTGACCAAAGTGCTCACCTATCACGTGGTCGCGGGCAAGTACGACTTCAAAGCCCTTTCAAAAATGATCAAAAAAGGCGACAACAAGCTTAAAACCGTCAGCGGCGGCACCCTCACCTTCGTGATGAACGGCGAGCGCAACATCATGGTAAAAGACGAAAATGGCAATACCGCCAACATCAACACTTACGATGTGTACCAGTCGAACGGGGTTATCCAATCCATAGACGCTGTGTTGCTGCCAAAAATGTAAATCGAACAAGTGGCTTTTATGCCCCGCAGGTTTTCGCAAGCCTGCGGGGCTTTGGCCAAGGGAATCACAACGCGATCCACAAGCCCTTATCATTCAGTAAAGAAAACGGTGGAATTCGTACAAGGCCATCTCGGGGAAGTCTCGGGGTGGCTTTTTTGGGCTTCGCCCAAAAACATAGGGCGATGCCCCATGTTGGTGATGTCGCCCCTTTGGGGCTAGTGCCGCGTCCGGTAAATGCCCCGTGAATTGGCGTGGCAGATTTTTTGTTCATCAAGGCGTGAGGAGGGCGCAATGCGGGACATTGTAACCGACGAACAACGCAGAGTAACGGAAAATATGGCCGTCGATTCATGGGTCATTTACCGGACGCGGCACTAGTGCCGCATCTGGTACTGGGAATCGGTTTCCCTTGGTTGGCGTTCGGGTGCAGACGTCGGATGGGGTTTCGGCTTTTTACAATGGCACAAATTTCACCTTCATTTCCACAGTTTGTGAGCCCAAACACGCCATAACCACTACTTTTGCACAGGATGCAGCGCAAGCGCCCTCCCGCAGTGCCGTATCATTATCAAATTCCCTCATTATCAAATTATCACATTAAAAAAACGGATGTACACAGCCGAGGAACAACGAAACCTGTACGATCTTTCTAAAAAACTCCTGTACACCCCGCAGGCCGACCTCTTGTCGGAGCCGCCCGCCGAGCGCGTGGAAGACCTCGCGCGCGTGCTGCGCTACCACGAATGGCGCTACTACGTGGGCAACGACCCCGTCATCAGCGACTTCGAGTACGACCAGCTGTACAAACAGCTCCAAACCATCGAAGAAGCCTTCCCCGATTTAGTCACCCCCGATTCTCCGACCCAGCGCGTGGGGAAAGACCTGGTGGAAAACGCCGCCCAGGTGCCGCACCTCACCCCCATGCTCTCCCTCGACAACAGCTACGATGCCGAGGACTTGAAGGACTTCGACACGTCGGTGAAAAAATTGTGCAAGCTCGAAGGCGACGCGGACATCGAATACTGCGTGGAACCGAAATACGACGGCGGCACCATTGCCCTGGTGTATGAGAACGACCGCCTCGCGCGCGCGGCCACCCGAGGCAACGGGTACGTGGGCGACGAGATCACGGCCAATATCCGCACCCTGCGCTCGGTGCCGCTGCAGGCCGCATTTTCAAAAAAAGGCATCGCAAAGGTGGAGCTGCGCGGCGAAGCCCTCATCAGGAAGGATATTTTTGAAAAGATAAACGCAGCCCGGCAAGCAGCTGGCGAGGCAGTGTTCGCCAACCCCCGCAACGCCGCCACCGGAGGGCTGCGCATGAAAGACCCCAAAGAAGCCGCCGAGCGCGGGCTGGAAGCTTTCCTGTACCAACTTGGCTATGCCGTGGACAAAGACGGGAACAACGTGCTGGAAACCTTCAAAAACCACGACGAGAGCATCCACCTGTTGGAATCGCTTTCCTTCAAAACTCCGCTGGCCAAAACCGGCACCCAACAACACCTGCCCGCCACCAAAACCTGTCGGAACATCGCCGAAGTGATCGAATTCTGCCAGGCATGGCAGGAGTTCCGCGACGAATATCCCTACGAGCTCGACGGCATGGTGGTGAAAGTGAACAGCCTTGAATTACAGGAAAAATGCGGCGCTACCAGCCACCACCCGCGCTGGGCCATCGCCTTCAAGTTCAAAGCACGACAAGCCACTACCCGCCTCCGCGATGTGGAATACCAGGTGGGCAAAACCGGCGCCGTGACGCCCGTGGCCAAGCTTGAGCCGGTAGCGCTGGCCGGGGTAACGGTGCAAAACGTGAGCATGCACAACGAAGAGTTCATCCGCGCCAAGGATATCCGCATCGGCGACCAGGTGCTGGTGGAGCGGGCAGGCGACGTGATCCCCTACATCGTGAAAAGCCTGCCCGAACTGCGCACAGGCGCCGAGCAGGCCATCGTTTATCCCACCCATTGCCCCGTGTGCAACTCAGCGCTGGTTAAGCCGGAAGACGAAGCGATATGGCGCTGCGAGAACACCGCCTGCGAAGCACAGGTGCTGGGCCGCATGATCTTCCACACCTCCAAGCACGCCATGGACATCGAAGGGCTGGGCGCAAGCACCATCGAGCGGTTTTACAAGTTAGGCTGGCTCCACAACATCGCCGACCTGTACCGCCTCGACTACGAAAAAATAGCCCAATTGGAAGGCTTCGGCGAAAAATCGGCCGCCAACCTGAAAGCCGCAGTGGAAAAAGCCAAACAAAACCCGATCCACCGCCTGTTGCACTCCCTCAGCATCCACCACCTGGGCCAAAAAGGCTCAAAGTTGTTGGCCGCCGAAATCGAGCATGTGCTAGACCTCAAAGACTGGGATTTGGAAAAATACCAGACCATCAAGGACGTAGGGCCCGTGCTGGCGCAAAACGTTTATAATTTTTTCCAAACCGAAGCCAACATCGAGCTGTTCCGCACCCTGGAAAGTCTGGGCGTAAACCTGCGACAAACAGATGAGGACAAAAAGACCGACGTAAACCTCGACGGCCCGCTGTACGGCAAGACAATATTGTTCACCGGCACCCTCTCCCAAATGACCCGCGAGGAAGCCGCGAAGCTGGCCGCAAACGCGGGTGCGAGCCTGGCCAGCAGCGTGAGCAAGCACCTCAGCATCTTAGTGGTGGGCGAAAAAGCCGGCTCCAAGCTCAAAAAAGCACAGGCGCTGGGCACGGTGGAGATATGGAGCGAGGGGGAGTTTTTGGAGCGGGTTCAGATGTAATTGCTTACTTTTGTCTTGCAATAGATTGCTAGAAATAATTCCAGATAGAAATGCTTTGTAAAAACATCACCACTTCAAAACAACAACTTTCGCATTAGAAGCTCATCGCTTTCAAGTTATGATCGATCAAATTACATTTGAAAACTATAAATCGATTCCTTCCCTAAAACTTGATTTAGGGCGGGTAAATGTGCTTATTGGTGAAAATGGTTGTGGCAAGACAAATATACTTGAGGCAATGGCCTTAGGAAGTGCCGCAGAAGCTGGAAATACAGAGGATGAGTTTTTAGCAGCCAGGGGTATTCGTGTTGCAGACCCTCGCATAATGAGGTCAGCATTCAAAAAGGAATCTTCTGAAAAAGTGATAGCAATTGGATATACCTTAACCGGTGGGGATTTTGAAAGCTTAAGGTTTATCAATAATACAAACCAGCCTTTTGCACAATGGGAACTCAGCGCCTCTCAAGGAAACTTCCACGGGGTGAAAGAGTATAAAGACGAAGCGAAGAAACCAGTTTTTACTTATAGTGAGTATAAAGATTTTAGAATTTTTGCTCCTGAAAGCTATTTTCTGAGAAGGTTTGAAGATGATGCCCAGAATAAACCCCTGGGTGTTCGTGGCGAAGGGCTTTTTAAGCTTTTGACGACTACCTTGAAAGAGAACCCCGAGAATTTGATTGAGATACAAGAAAGCCTCCAATTAATAGATTGGTTTGACGATTTTGAAATTCCTAATGACTTGATCTTTAACGAAAGGCGCCTAAAAATAAGGGATCGATACCTTGATGAGAGCATTCAGTATATTGACCAGCGGAGCAGTAATGAAGGATTTTTGTACCTCCTATTTTATGTAACCTTAATCATAAGCCCATATACCCCCAAGTTGTTTGCAATTGATAACATTGATAATGCGCTTAATCCAAAGTTGTGCAGCAAACTAATTTCAGAAGTAGCCAGGTTGGCAAAGAAACATGGAAAACAGATTGTTGTAACCGCGCACAATCCCGGGCTCTTGGATGGATTGAACCTGAACGATGATGAACAGAGACTTTTTGTTATTTCTCGAAATAAACTTGGCCATACTAAAGCCTTACGTATTCAGAACAAGCCATCCAGCAACGGTCATGAACCAGTCCGCCTTTCCGAACAATTCTTGCGGGGCTATATTGGGGGCATTCCAACTAACTTTTAACGTGCATGAGCAACCCCAGTTTTGGATTGATAGCCGAGGGCCCAACGGACCACAAGATACTTGAAAACATCCTCGTTGGCCACTTCAATGACCCTGACCTTGTAATTCGCCCACTTCAGCCAATGCTTGATGCCACAGATTTAGCACAAAGCTCAGGTGGCTGGACTCAAGTTTTGGCATATTGTAAATCTTCTCTATTTCAAGGCGCTTTTGAACAAAATGAGTTCTTGGTCATACAAATTGATACCGATTGCTTGAACGAGAAACCATTTGAGCTAGCGATAAAGCAGCCTGTCGAAAATATTGTAAATCAAGCAGTTGAAAAAATCGAAGCGATGATAGCTACAGCTTTCGAGGAGGCTGATTTTGAAAAATATAAATCTAGAATCCTTTACGCCATTTCGGTAGATTCAATTGAGTGTTGGCTATTACCATTGTTCTATTCTAACCGAGTTGCTGAAAGCACAAACAACTGTTTGCACAAGTTAAACGAACAGCTTGGTAAGGAAAAACTACCCATTGTCAATCCCTATTCGAAGAAACCTAGACATTATGATCAGCTATCACGCAATTTTTGCAAAAGAAAAAATTTAAAGTTGGCAGCAGGAAAAAATCCGTCGTTAGGAATTTTTGTCAACTCAATTCCCGATCCAAGTACCGCGTATTTGGAGCCTTGACTTTTTGGGAAAAATATAGCCAACGCAAAGTGGTTGTGAAAATGGAGTGTCGGTAATCTATTGAAAATCAGCCTTTCACCCTCCTTCGCATTCACCTGCCATAGCTTTCCAGCCTTCGTTATAGCTATGGCTGGTGAAAGCGAAGGCAAGAAGCTACGGCGGGTAAAACATCCATCAATCCTTCAAATCCACCCAAATCCAGGTATAAATGCACCCAGTCGATACCCTCCACCTCCACTTCAACCCCAACCAGATGTTCGTGCTGAACATCGCCATGGCATTCCTCATGTTCAGCGTCGCGCTCGACGTGAAGTTCTCAGATTTCCGCAAAGTGGCGCAGTTCCCCAAATCCGTGGGGGTGGGCATGTTGGCGCAATACCTGGTGTTCCCGCTGCTGACCTTGGGACTCATTGCCCTGTTCAAACCGCCCGTCAGCGTGGCCATGGGCATGGTGCTGGTGAGCATGTGCCCATCGGGCAATATGACCAACTTTTTGGTGCATTTCGCCGGGGCCAACGTGGCGCTGTCCGTCACCCTGAACGCGATCATCATCCTGTCGGCTACTTTCATCACGCCCGCCGGTTTTTTGTTCTGGTCGAAATTCATCCCCGAATCGGCGGCGCTGCGGCAGTCGTTCGAGCTCAGTTTTGGCGAGATGGCCTTGATCATCGTCGAGCTGATCGTGATTCCCTTGTTGCTGGGCATGTTTTTGAATGAAAAACGCCCCGAATTTGTCGCCAAAATTCGCCCCTGGGCGCAACGGCTGTCCCTGCTGATCTTCTTCAGCATCCTCGTGCTGGCGCTGCTGGGCAACCTCGACAACATCGTGCAATACCTGGGGTTTGTGTTCGTGCTGGTGACGGCCCACAACGCCATCGGACTGGCCAACGGTTATTTTTTGGGTCGTTCCTTTCGCCTGCCGGAGCAGGACTGCCGCACCCTGGCCTTCGAGGCGGGTGTGCACAACACCGCGCTGGGCCTGCTGCTCATCTTCAAATTCTTCGGCGGCTTGGGCGGCATGGCACTGATCGCCGCCTGGTGGGGGATTTGGGACCTGGTGACCGGCATGGGGCTTGCCTGGTTCTGGAAGCGGCGCGCGCCTGCCAACAGCTAAAACGCTCCCTTGAACACATCCCAGGCGAAGCGCAGCACGATGCCCGCCACTACCACGATAAACACTTTACGGATAAACCCGTTGCCGCGCAGTACTGCCATACGGCTGCCCAGGTAAGATCCGCTGACGTTGCAGGCCATCATCGGCAAGGCCAGGTGAAAAAGCACGTATTTGTGCATTATAAAAAAGACGAGGGAAGAGACATCCGACACCACGTTGATGATCTTCGAAATAGCCGAAGCTTTTAAAAAACTGTAACCAATGATGCTCACGAAGCCAAAAACCAGCAAGCTCCCGGTGCCGGGGCCTATAAACCCGTTGTAAAAGCCCAGTACAGCGCCTATGCCCGCCGCTGCCCAGGGCAGCCGTTCCGGTGAAACCTTCGCGAGGTCTGATTGTCCAAAATCCTTTTTCCGGTACGTGTATATGGCAATGCCGACGATCAGCACCAAAATTATCGGCTTCAATACCGAAGAGGGCACCATGCTCTGCACCGTGGCGCCCAGGTAGGAAAAGGCAGAGGCCGTAATGGCAGCGTACAGCACTGTTTTCCAAGGGATGGCCACACTCCGGGAATAATTCCAGGCCGCCACCGAAGTGCCGACCGCCGAGGCCAGCCGGTTGGTGCCGATGATGTTCGGCACCGGAAGATGGGGGTACAGCACAAAAAAAGCCGGCACCTGTACCAGCCCTCCGCCGCCCACGATGCTGTCGATAAAGCCGGCTAAGAAGGCGAAGGCGCAAAGTATGTATATTTCCATGCGGCAAACGTACTGTTAAGTTTGGGTTGCCGCAACCCCCGTGCCGCCAACCAAGTACCGCCAACCTTTGGTCGGCGAGCCGCGCCAACCAAGTACTGCCGACCTTTTGGTCGGCGAGCCGTGCCAACCAAAGGTTGGCGGCACTTGCACAGAAGATTTTTTCCCTTTACCTTCGCCCCATGATTCCATCCACAACATCCATCCAGTCCTGGTGGCGCACCGAAGGTTCTCTTCGTCTGTGCTGTTAGGCTGTTCCAAATATTCCATTTTTGAGGATAGAGCCTGCTGCCACAGCAGGCTCTATTTTTTTTTGCCTAAATCTGTAAAGCATCCATCAATCCATCAAATCTGCCCAAATCCTTGTATAACAATGCTTCTTGACAATAAAAAAATAAAAGTACAGGTACATCGGAAGCTGATGCTCGCCGACACCCTCACGCCCGTGGGTCTGTACCTGCGCCTGCGCGACCGCTACCCTGAGGCCGTGCTGCTCGAAGGCGCCGACAACGCCGAGGGCAGGAACGGCAGCTCGTTTATCGGGATTCAGCCACAGGCAGAAATAAAGGTTGCGGGCGGGAAACTACACCATCATATAGGTGAAAAACAGGGTAGGCAAGTGCCAGTTGAAGATTTGGACGTCTTGAACTGCCTCGACGATTTCCGAAATACCTTTGATTTCCAGGACGCAGAAGGGGGCGGCGCCGGGCTGGGCCTGATCGGCTATATGGGCTTCGATGCGGTGCAATTGTTCGAGCCCACAGCTTTTAACAACGCAAAACCAATGGGCGACCTGCCGCTCCTGCGTTTCAGGTTGTACCGCTACCTCTTGATCTTCAACTACTTGAAACATTCGCTCGAACTGGTAGAGCTGACCCTGCCCGGCCAAACGCCCGACCTGGAAGCCCTCGAAACCCTGATCCGGCACAAGGACATCCCGGAGTTCAAGTTCAAAACCATAGGCGAAGAGGAGGCTAACATGCGCGACGAGGACTACCTGCGCATCGTGGAAAAAGGCATCGCCCACTGCCGGCGCGGCGACGTGTTCCAGGTGGTGCTTTCCCGCGCTTTTTCCCAGGCGTTCACCGGCGACGAGTTCAACGTATATCGGGCGCTGCGCTCCATCAACCCTTCGCCCTACCTGTTCTTCGCCGATTATGGCGACTACCGCTTGTTCGGCTCTTCCCCGGAGGCACAGATCGTCGTCAGCCAAGGGAAAGCGGTGCTTCACCCCATTGCCGGCACCTACCAAAAAACAGGCGATGAGGCCGCCGATCATGCCGCCGAGCAAGCCTTGTTGCTCGACCCCAAGGAAAATGCCGAGCACATCATGCTCGTCGATCTGGCGCGCAACGACCTGAGCCGCCACGCGGAAAAAGTGCAGGTGGAGGCTTTCCGGGAGGTGCACCGCTATTCGCACGTCATACACCTGGTATCGAAGGTGACCGGAACCGTTGGGGCCGAGGTGTCACCTTTTTCCCTGCTGGCCGATACCTTTCCGGCGGGCACCCTTAGCGGCGCGCCCAAGGTGCGGGCGCTGCAGATCATCCATGAAAACGAGCCCACCCCCCGCGAATGGTACGGCGGGGCCATCGGCCTGATGGGATTTGACGGCAGCATCAACATGGCCATCATGATACGCTCTTTTTTGAGCCGTGCCCAAAAGCTGCATTTCCAGGCAGGTGCCGGCGTGGTCGTCAGCTCTTTTCCTGAAAGTGAGCGCCTGGAAATCCGCCACAAGCTCCGCGCCCTGCGCCGGGCCATCACCCTTGCCGAAACACTCTGAAGCGCCATGCAAAAGATACTGCTGCTCGACAATTACGACTCGTTTACCTACAACTTGGTGCACATGCTCCGGGAAATAGGCGGTGCTGAAATTACCGTAAGGCGCAACGATGCCATCGCGGTAGAAGATGCCGGCGTTTATGGCAAGATAATCCTTTCGCCCGGCCCTGGCATCCCCGAAGAAGCAGGGATATTGATACCCCTAATCAAAGCCTATATGGGAAAAAAGCCCATGCTGGGCGTTTGCCTCGGCCACCAGGCCATTGCCGAAGCCTGCGGCGCCCGTTTGACAAACCTCTCCCAGGTGTTTCACGGCGTTTCCACCGAGATGCAACTGGCCCAAAGCCCAGGGTTCCTGTTTGAGGGCATCCCCGAAAAATTCCGCGCCGGGCGCTACCATTCCTGGGCGGTAGAGAACGGCACGTTGCCCGAAAGCTTCAATGTGACCGCGACCGACGAATCGGGTGAAATAATGGCTTTCCAGCACAAAGAATACCCCGTTGCCGGCGTTCAGTTCCACCCGGAATCTATCATGACCGAACATGGGAAACGGATGCTGGAGAACTTTTTATCCCACTAACCTGACTAACACGCAGAATGCCAACCAGGCACTACTGTCAAAAGTAACAGCATGAAACAAATACTGGATCAACTCTTCGAACACCAAACGCTCAGCGCGGATGCCGCCAAAACAGCCCTCTTGCACATCAGCGCAGGCGAAGGCACCGAAGCGCAGCTGGCGGCCTTCATGACCGTTTTTTTGATGCGCAGCATAACGCCGGAAGAACTGGGCGGCTTCCGCGCGGCCCTGATGGAGCTATGCCTCGACCCGCAGCTGCATACCCGTGAGGCCATCGACCTGTGCGGCACGGGCGGCGACGGGAAAAACACCTTCAACATTTCTACCCTGGCAGCTTTTGTCGTGGCGGGCGCGGGCGGGAAGGTGGTCAAGCACGGCAACTACGGCGTTTCGTCGGTAAGCGGCTCGTCCAATGTGCTGGAGGCTCTGGGCTACAACTTTTCCACTGACCCGGCGCACCTGAACCGTTGCCTAGAGCGCGCGGGGATTTGTTTTTTGCATGCCCCGCTGTTTCACCCGGCCCTCAAGCGCGTTGGCCCTGTGCGCAAACAGCTCGGCATCAAAACCTTTTTCAACATGCTGGGCCCGCTCGTCAACCCCGCCCGGCCAAAATACCGGGTCACCGGCGTCTTCAACCTCGAACTGGCGCGGCGCTACCACTATATCTGCCAGCAAACAGAAGAGGAATACGTGGTGCTGCACAGCCTCGACGGCTACGACGAGCTTTCCCTGACCGCTCCCGTAAAATTGTTCCAAAGGCAGGGAGAACAAGTAAAAAGCCCATCGGAACTCGGCTTTGAAACCCTCAGCCAAGCTTCCATTTTCGGCGGCGAAACAGTGGAAGAAGCCGCCCGGATATTTCAAAATGTGCTGCACAACCAAGCCAGCCCAGCCCAGCGCAACGTCGTTGTCGCCAACGCCGCCCTGGCCCTGCAATGCCTCGGCATTCACCCCGATTTCCCCAGCGCCGTCGCTGCTGCCACCGAATCCCTTGAGTCCCAAAAAGCCCTCCAGGCTTTCCAAAACCTGCTACAAACGTAACTTGTAAACAGCCAATTATACCTCAATGGGCTGCGCGACATTATCAAATCACCTCATTATCAAATTATCACATTAAAAATGATATTGGACAAAATACTCGAATGCAAGCGCCGCGAAGTGTCGGAACGAAGGGCTAAGCAGCCCTGGCAAGCCCTCGAGCTCAGCCCCCACTTCGCACACGAATGCCTGTCGCTCGGCGCCCTGCTTTCCAGCGACGACCAGGCGGGCATCATCGCCGAGTTCAAGCGCAGATCGCCCTCCAAAGGCGCCATCAATACTGGGGCCGATCCGGCGGAAGTTGCGCGCGCCTACGTGCAGGCCGGCGCTTCCGGTATTTCCGTGCTTACCGACGGGCCGTTTTTTGGCGGCAGCAACGCTGACTTGCTTGCGGTGCGCGCGGCTGTTCAGCGGCCCGTCCTGCGCAAGGAGTTTATCCTCGACGAATATCAGGTGCTGGAAGCCAAGTCCATCGGCGCCGACTTGATCTTGCTGATCGCTTCGGCCTTGAGCCCGGCGGAAGTGAAATCCTTGTCAGACCTGGCACATTCGCTGGGCCTGGAAGTGCTGCTCGAACTGCACGAGGAATCGGAAATTGGGCATATAGCGCCCGATATTGCCCTGATCGGCGTGAACAACCGCAATCTGAATACGTTTGAAACCTCGCTGCAAACCTCCTTCGACATGGTGGAAAAGTTGCCCACCGACAAGATATTGGTCTCGGAAAGTGGCTTGCACCGTGTTTCCGACATCATGGAACTGAAATCGGCGGGCTACCGCGGGTTCCTGATCGGAGAGGCGTTTATGAAAACAGGTGATCCGGGCAGGGCAAGCGCCGAATTTGCCCGGGCTATCGGGAACCCATCATCAGCGTTGCCGGCATGAAAAAACTGTTGATAAAAGTATGCGGGCTGCGCGCGCCCGAAAACATCCAGGCCGTCGGAGAGCTCGGTGCCGACATGCTGGGCTTTATTTTTTACCCGCCATCGCCGCGCTATGTCGGGAAAGACGGGGCTGCTTTCAAGCCTTCCAATCCGGGGCAAAAAAAGGTAGGGGTGTTTGTGAATGACACAACGGAAAAAATGGCTATGGCAGCAGAAGCCTTTGATCTTGATGCCCTACAGCTGCACGGCCAGGAAACACCGGACCAATGCCGTGAGCTGCGCCGCCGGTTCAGCGTCATCAAGGCATTCCCGATTGCGGAAGCCGCCGACTTTGCGCCGACCAAAAACTATGAAGGCGCCTGCGATTTTTTCCTTTTCGACACCAAAGGCCCCAGTCGCGGCGGCAACGGATTTCCTTTCGACTGGAAAGTACTGGATGCGTACACCGGTGACACCCCGTTCCTGCTCAGCGGCGGTATTTCGCCCGGCGATGCGCTGAAAATCAAGGCGATCGCGCACCCAAAACTGGCGGGTGTAGATTTGAACAGCCGGTTTGAAATTAGCCCGGGGCTGAAGGATGTGGGGGCGCTGGGGGCTTTCTTTAATTTGATAATTTGATCATTATGTTCACTGTTTCAAACAAAGGTTTTTACGGCGACTTCGGCGGTGCATTCATCCCGGAAATGCTCTGGGCGAACGTGCAGGAACTGGCCGATGCATACCTGGGCTTCCTGAGCGATCCCGGTTTTTTGGCCGAGTACCACAGTCTGTTGCGCGACTATGTTGGCCGGCCCACGCCCTTGTACCATGCCGCCCGCTTGTCGGAAAAGTTCGGCGCAAGGGTTTTCCTGAAACGGGAAGACCTCTGCCATACCGGCGCGCACAAGGTGAACAACACCGTGGGACAGATACTGATGGCCGAGCGCTTGGGCAAGAAGCGCATTATTGCCGAAACCGGAGCCGGGCAGCACGGGGTGGCCACGGCCACCGTTTGTGCCCTGCGCGGGCTGGAATGTACGGTGTTCATGGGGGAGGTGGACATAAAGCGCCAGGCGCCCAATGTGGCCCGGATGCGCATGTTGGGCGCGGAGGTGCGGCCGGCTGCATCGGGCAGCGCCACGTTGAAGGATGCCACCAACGAAGCCATTAGGTACTGGATCAACCACCCTGCCGACACACACTACATCATAGGTTCTGTGGTGGGGCCGCATCCTTACCCCGACCTTGTGGCCCGCTTGCAAGCGGTCATCAGCGCGGAAATGCGGGCCCAGTTGCTGGAAAAAACAGGCAGCGAGCTGCCCGATGCCATCATCGCCTGCGTTGGCGGCGGCAGCAACGCGGCGGGGGCATTCTATCATTTTCTCGACGAGCCAGGGGTTCGCCTCATCGCAGCCGAAGCGGCAGGCTTGGGCATACACAGCGGCAAAAGCGCCGCCACTTCTGTGTTGGGCACCCCCGGTATCATCCACGGTAGCCGCACCTTGTTGATGCAGGATGCTGATGGCCAGATTGTGGAACCGCACTCTATTTCTGCAGGGCTCGATTATCCCGGCATCGGGCCGCTGCACGCGCACCTGCACGCGAGCGGGCGCGCGCAATTCGTGGCCATCACCGATGCCGAAGCGCTGGAAGCGGCATACGAATTGTCGAAACTGGAAGGCATCATCCCGGCGCTGGAATCGGCGCACGCGCTTTCGGCATTGCGGCTTTTTGACTGGAAACCAAGCGATTGTGTGGTGGTGAACCTTTCGGGGAGGGGCGATAAGGATTTGGAGGCGTATATGGGGAGCTACAAAAGTTAGGCCTCTTCGAGGCCCTGTGTCACTTGGGGCATTTCGGGCTACAAAGATTGGGTCACTCCGAGCCCATACAATGCTTGGGCACTTCTGGCCTAAACTATACATTGACTGCGCTAGGCTTTGTAAAAACTGGAAAAACAACTGATGCAATATGAACCGGATAGACAATTTGTTCCAAACCAAATCTGAAAAGGTATTTACGGTCTATTTCACCGCAGGCCACCCAAAACTGGGCGACACCCGGCCCATGCTCGCCGCGTTGCAGGCGGGCGGCGTGGATATGATCGAGATTGGCATGCCGTTCAGCGACCCGCTGGCCGATGGGGAGGTGATACAGCAGAGCTCGGCACAGGCGCTGCGCAACGGCATGACCATCGACCGATTGATTGCGCAACTGGCAAACGTGCGTGCCGAAATACGGGTGCCGCTCATATTGATGGGCTACCTGAACCCGGTGCTGCAATACGGGATGCAGCGCTTCCTTGCAGCCTGCCGCAATTGCGGCATCGATGGCGTGATTTTGCCCGATATGCCGGTGGAAATTTATAAAGAGGAGTACAAGCCCTTGTTCGATGCGTCGGGCATTTGCCCGATATTTCTGGTGACGCCGCGCACCCCAGCACAAAGGGTTCGCGAAATTGCCGCCGAAAGCAAGGGTTTTCTGTACGTCGTTTCCTCGGCCACTACCACAGGGGCAACCGGCTCGTTTTCCAGCGAACAAAAAGAGGCCTTGGAAAAAATAGCCGCGCTACACCTCGATATTCCCTTGCTCACCGGCTTCGGCATCCACAACGCAGAGACATTCAAAGATGCGACCCAGCATACGTGCGGGGCAATAATCGGCAGCGCATTTATCAAAATCCTGAACCAAAACCCCGATCCAGCGGAAGCAGTATCCCTGCTGCTGGCCAATTGCCGCGAATCTTAGGTATCTTTGCCCATTCATCACTCATCTCTCATCTCTCATCACTTAAATGCCCACCACCTGGTACGAAGGAACCGTCAGAAAAATCAAGCCCTTAAGCCCGTTCGTCCGCGAATTCCACGTTGAAATCCCGGAGCTGGACCGCTTCGACTTTCAGGCGGGCCAGTTTATCACCCTCGATTTGCCCATTGGCGACAAGCGCCTGCAGCGCTGGCGCAGCTATTCCATTGCCAACGCGCCCAACGACTCCAATGTGCTAGAACTCTGCATTGTGCGGTCAGAAGAGGGGCCAGGCTCCAATTATATGTTTGATTCGGTAAGCGAAGGGTCAATATTGAAGTTCAAGGGCCCAGACGGCGGCTTTGTGCTGCCGGAAACCATCGACAAAGACCTGGTATTTATCTGCACCGGCACGGGCATCGCACCGTTCAGGAGCATGATCCAGGATTTGCAGAAAACCGGCAAGCCGCACCGGGGCTTGCACCTGATATTTGGCACGCGCGAGGAATCGGGCATCTTGTACCGCCAGGAATTTGAGGCGCTGGCACAAGCTGTTCCCGGATTTAAATACGATATTGCACTTTCGCGGCAGCCCGGTTGGGCAGGCTGGAAAGGATATGTGCACCAAGTTTACCTGGAGCAATACCAAATCCCGCGCCCCGACGTTGCATTTTATCTGTGCGGCTGGAGCAACATGATCGACGAGGCGGTTGAAAACCTGCTTATCAAGCTCCGATATGACCGCCCCCAAATACATTTTGAACTCTACGGATGACCGTTCTGCGCTCGATTTATTATTCTTTCCCGGTACAATTGGTGGTGCTGCACCTGCGCAACCACGTGCTTATCCTGATCTTGTGGCTGATCCTGGCATTGTTTTCTACCGGGCTGGTCGGGCGCTTTTTTGGGATGCATTACCTGATGCTGACCCCGGAATACTGGGGCAAGGTCAATTTTTGGAGCTTTTTCATCACCGGCGGCGCATTTGGGGGGCTGGTGATGATCTGGCACCTCACCACCTACCTGTTGTGCTCCAACCGTTTCCCGTTCTTGGCCACTTTGAGTGCGCCATTTACCAAGTTTTGCCTGAACAACACCCTTATCCCGCTTGGTTTTGCCCTGCTCTACATTGGCTGCACAACTTGGTTTCAATGGCATGATGAATTGACCTCCGGCACAGAAATCCTTTGGAACATCGGCGGGTTTCTGGCTGGCACATTCCTGGTCACCAGCTTTTTGGCGGGTTTCCTGCACCTGACAAACAAAGACATCTATTCCCTGAAGCACCCGGTTTTTTTCAGCCCCAAACTTGGCTCCAAGATATTTATGACAGGCCAAAGGCTGCCCTCGATACGGGAAATCCAATTGGGGGTGACCAGTTGGAATGTCCACACTTACGTCACCGAACGTTTCCGGGTGCGCCTGGTGCGCAGCGTGTCGCACTACGACCCCCGGTTGTTGGAGCGGGTGTTCCGCCAAAACCACTGGAATGCCGTCATGGTGCAGGTCGCGGCACTGGTTTTGCTGATGGTGCAAGGGGTGTTTTTAGACAGCGTTTGGCTGCGTATCCCAGCGGCTGCCAGCGTGTTTTTGTTGGCCAGCATGGGTATCTCTTTGATAGGCGCCGTCACTTTTTGGTTTCGGCAGTGGAGCACTTTCGTCATTGTCGGCTTGTTGATCCTGATAAACCTGATCACAAGTTATGGCTTTTTCAACTACCGGAATCGCGCCTATGGCCTCGACTATGAGAAAGAGCGGCGCGCCGAATACAGTTACCCCGCATTTGAGAAGATGGTGATCAAGGAGGCGGTTGACAAGGACAAGGCTGCCACGATCAAGATTTTGGAAAAATGGCTGGCTAAAAACAGCAAGCCAAACAACCCGCGCCCGAAAATGGTCTTCATCTGCGTCAGCGGCGGCGGCATGCGCGCAGCATTGTGGACTATGCAAGCCTTGCAAAATGCCGACAAGGCGGTTGACGGCAAACTGCTGGGCCAGGCAGCAATGATCACAGGCGCCTCCGGCGGCATGTTGGGCGCGGCATACATCCGGGAAGCCATGCTGCGGCAAAAACAGGGCGAACGGCTGTCGCCCCAAGACCCTTACCTGATCGACGACATGGGGAAAGACCTGCTGAACCCCATCAGCTTCGCGGTGGTGTCCAACGACCTGTTCTTCCCGATCTCCACCTTCCGTTCCGGCAACTTCACCTACCGCAAAGACCGGGGCTACCTTTTTGAGAACCAACTGAACGAGAACTGCCGAAATTTTTTAGGAAAACGCTTGGCCGATTACCGCCAGCCTGAAGCAGATGCAACCATACCCATGATGGTGTTCTCGCCATACATCCTCAACGATGCCCGCAGGGTGCTCATCAGCCCGCATGGCGTTTCCTATCTGATGCGCCCCCACACCAGCGAGCGGCTGCAAAAACAAGTGGAGATTGACGGGGTCGATTTCGGGAAACTGTTCGCCGGGCAACAGGCCGACAGCCTCGCCTTCACCAGCGCCCTGCGCATGAACGCAACCTATCCGTTCATACTGCCCAATGTTTGGCTGCCCACCAAGCCAGGCATAGAAGCGATGGACGCCGGCCTGCGCGACAACTACGGTATCAGCCTGGCCATCCGTTTTGCGCACGTATTCAAGGATTGGATTGAGGAAAATACCGGCGGGGTGGTGATCGTGCACATACGTTGTTTCGACAAAATAAGCACCATCAAGACAAGCGACGATTCGGGTGTGCTGAGCAATCTGTTCATGCCGGCCTCCGCAGCCGCCAAAATGACCGACATACAGGACTTTGAGCAAGACAATGCGCTGAGCCTTTTGGGCGATATTTACAAAAAAGGGAACGTGGCTATGGTGCGCTTTCACTACCATGCGGTTCAAAAAAAGCGGGAAGCTTCCATGAGCTTCCACTTGAGCAAACGGGAAAAGCTCGATTTGATGGAATCGTTCCATGCACCCGAGAACCAGGCGGCGCTCAAGGCGCTGAAACAGGTACTGCGCTGACCCCTCTACCTTTTTTCCCCATAAGCAAGGTCCCCCGCATCGCCTAAGCCCGGCACGATGTACGATTTGGCCGTCAATTCCTCGTCGATGGCGCCCGACCAGATGCGGGCATTGGGATGGGCTGCCTTTACCGCTTCAATGCCCGCAACGCTCGATATGACGGCGGCTATATGCACCACGCTGGGAGTGCCGAAACGGGATAGCTCCTTCAGCGCCACGTTGACGGAAGCTCCTGTCGCCAACATCGGATCAGCTACGATGAGCACGCATCCGTCCAAATCGGGGGTGCTGATATAGTCGAGCTGGATTTCGAAGGAGCCGTCTTTGTGGTTGCGGCGGTATGCAGAAACAAAGGCGTTGTCGGCGCGGTCGAAGTAGTTGAGCAGCCCCTGGTGGAAGGGCAACCCTGCGCGCAAAATGGTGGCCAGCACGATGCGCTGGGAAGGCACGCTCATGTCCGACACGCCCAGCGGCGTCTCTGTCGGGACGATGTGGTAGTCCAGCGTTTTAGAAATTTCATACGCCAATACTTCACCGACACGCTCCAGGTTGCGCCGAAAGCGCAGGCGGTCAGTCTGGATGCTGGTGCTGCGCAGCTCGGCAATAAACTGGTTGGCGACGGTATTGGAAGCAGAGAGGTTGAAGGACATGGTGTGGCAACAGGTTTGGTGCTGCAAGTTTAAGCCCTTTTGGGTGCTTCTTTCAATTTCGGCTACAGTTTTTGAAAAAGGAAAAAGACATCGGACTGTCTGAACTTGCGCATCCAACCGCAAGTAAGGCCCTTGCTTTGCCTGAAAGGTCGCGCTACTGAACAGTAACCTCATCGGCAAACACCCAACAGGCATACCCCTTTCCTTTATGCCATTCCGGGCATTTTCCCAGCGAAACTCCCACTACCCGCACGTAGCGCCCTTTTTTGCCTTGCAAATCGAGGCTGAAATCTTGTTGCAGCACACCTTTCTCCGAAGGCGCCACTGAGCAGATCACTTCCCCGGCCGGGCTGAAATCCTTGCCGTTGTCGGATATTTCTACCAGCATTTTTGAGGGAAAGAATATCCAGGCGTTCTCGTCTTGCAAGAAGCCTGTTGTAACGCGGCTTATTTTTTGGGCCTTGCCCAGGTCGATCACTATGTCCAGGTTCTGGCCTTCAAAGCCCTGCCAGTCGCCCGTGCGGAAATCGGTCTTGCTCCCCCTGATGCCGTCAATCAGCCCCTCGTCGCCCCGGGCGGTGTACTGGGGGCTGTAGGCACTGTTGTAGCGCAGCACTTTGAGCGCGTCTGATATTTTGTTGAATTCAGCGCTGGCGGTCTGGCTTTTTTCGCCTTTGTAATAGGCTGTCATTTTGAGCAGGCTGCTGTTTTTCAATAAAACAGGTTCGGTGTATGGGCTTGACTGCGCTGTCGGCTCTGAGCCGTCGAGGGTGTAAACTATTTTAGCTTCCGGGTTTAGGCAGGCCAGTTCCAGGTTTTGCTGCTCGCGGAAAACGCGCTTGCCGACCCGCACGAAAGGGCTTGGCACGATGGGCCACTGCTCGCTGTAGCGGGTCATGGTTTTATGGGTTGTGGGATTTTCGCTCATTTCAAAAATCAATTTCCCACCGTTTGCCAGTGCTGTGTGCCGGAACGAACCCGTCCGTAGCATTTCGTCGTTTAGCTGTTTTGTTTCCACGTAATACTTTGTTTTTGAAACGCCCGGCGCCTCAATCACGAATTTTTTGCCGTTGTCGAGCCTGATGGTGGCGCGCTCGAACAATGGGGCGCCGAAAGTATATTCCGGGTTGCCGGGCGCGACGGGGTAAAATCCGAGGGCCGACAGCACGTACCAGGCCGACATCTGGCCGCAGTCCTCGTTGCCGCTCAGGCCATCGGGCTGGTTGTGGTACATGGTTTCCATGATCTGGCGCACGCGGCGCTCTGTGTCCCAGGGGCGGTTCAGGTATTGGTAGAGGTAAGCGATGTGGTGGCTGGGCTCGTTGCCGTGCACGTATTGGCCTATTTGCCCGGTGATATCGGCCTGGTTGCGGCCGGTGGTGGCTGTGCTGGCACTGAACAGGCTGTCGAGCCTTGCGCCCATTTGGCTGTTGTAGATAAAATGGAGGGTGTTGTTGCCCAATGCCAAGCCTTGGGGCGCCGCGAGGGAATACTGCCAGGCATTGGCTTCGGTGTAGTTGAAATTGACCTCGAAGGGATCGAAGGGTTCCTGGAAGGTGGCGTTTCTTTTGGCGCGGAAAAACAAGGTCTGCGGGTCAAATACATTGAGGTAGTTGTTGGAGCGCTTTTCAAATTCTTCGGCGATCCTTGTTTCTCCCATTGCCTTTGCCATTAGGGAGATGCACCAGTCGTCGTAGGCGTATTCCAGGGTTTTGGACACTGATTCCGGTTCTTTGTCGGCTGGCACGTAGCCCATTTCACGGTACCATTTCATGCCATAGCGGTCTTGGTTGGCGCTTTTCACCATGGCTTCCAAGGCGAGCTTGGCATCGTAATCGCGGATGCCTTTTTGGTAGGCATCCGCGATGACCGGGATGGCGTGGTTGCCGATCATGCAGTCGGTTTCGTTGGCGGAGAGCTCCCAAATCGGCAACAGCCCGCTCTGTTCGTACTGGCGCAGGAAGGTTTGGATGAAGTCGTTGCTGCGCTTCGGTTCGAGGATGGTGTACAAGGGGTTGCAGGCGCGGTAGGTATCCCAGAGGGAAAAGACGGTATATACATCGTGGCCCTCTGCCTGGTGCAACTTGTTGTCGCGGCCCCGGTACCGCCCGTCCACGTCGTTCCAGATATTGGGGGCGATCATGGTGTGGTACAAGGCGGTGTAAAAGGTGGTCTTTTGGTCTTCGTTATCGCCTTCCACCTGGATTTTTGAGAGCTGTTTCTGCCATTTGGCTTGGGTTTGGGCGCGAACCCTGTTGAAGTCGAAGTGATTGCACTCGGCATCTAAGTTGCGGCGGGCCCCTTCGATGCCGGTACCGGAAATGCCCACGGTGACTACCAGCGGTTCGCCGTCCTGGTAAAAATCGAGCAAGCCGACGATGGCTTTGCTCGTCACTTTGGGCAGGGCTTCGATGGGGTTCTTGCTCATGTCGAGCATGATGCTGCTGGCGATGCGCTTTGAAAACCGCGCCACAAAATAAACATGCTGTTCTGCCGCCCAGGCCTTCGAAATGCGGTAGCCTGCTATTTCCTGGCTGTTCAGCACTTCGATATGGGCGTCCAGCACCTCGTCGCGATGCCGCAAGTCGATGAGCAGGCTGCCCGATTCGCGGTTCTGGGGGTAGGTATAGCGGTGCACGCCGACGCGCTCGGTTGCCGTCAGCTCTGCCAATATCTTGTCTTTTTCCAAATAAACTGAATAGTACCCTGCCTCTGCTTTTTCCTGCTCTTTTTTGAACTCAGAGGCATAGTCCAAGGGTTTCAAGGCAGCGCCACGGGTGAAAGGCATAACCAGGATGTCGCCGTAATCGGCCACGCCCGTGCCGCTCAGGTGTGTATGGGAGAACCCGAATATCAAGGTATCGGAATAGTGGTAGCCCGAGCAGCCGTCCCAGTCCATCATGTCAATACGCGTATCGGGGCTGAGCTGCACCAGCCCGAAGGGGGCGGTGGCGCCAGGGTAGGTGTGGCCGTGACCGCCTGTGCCGATAAACGGGTTGACGTAGCGGATATAATTCGGCGTTGGCTCCTGGCCGTGCACTAAAGCTGGGAAAAAAACAAGTGCCGATACAGCCAGCAAAAAGTATGAATTGGATTTCATGTCAAAATAATTTACCGCAAATGCCGATTCCCTCATTATCAAATTAAACAAGTTACCACTCGAACTCGATGTCCTGTTCGATCCCCTCGGCCAGGCTGAACGCCACGGGGCAGGCGCGGCCGGCAGCTTCCAACAGCTTTTTTTGTACTTCGGTAAAACCGTTTTTCGGCATGGTGATGTGAATTTCGATGCGGGCGATGCGTCTCGGTTCGGCGGCCATGATCTTGTTCACCGTCGCGTGCGCGCCTGTGATGTCGAGCCCGTGGTTGCGGGCGCTGATGCCCATGATGGTGATCATGCAGGCGGCTAAGGAGGTGGCGCATAGGTCGGTGGGCGAAAACGCTTCGCCGCGGCCTTGGTTGTCGAGGGGCGGGTCGGTGATGATCTTGGTGCCGGATTGGAGGTGCACGGCTTCGGTGCGGAGGTCGCCGAGGTAGGTGACGGTGGAGGTCATAACTAATGCATTGTTTTTAGCCCGGAATAATACCCGCGACAAGTTTGTAGTGTAGCCCTTCGTACAGGACACCGAGCGAAAGGCAGAGGTATAGCAGTTTTGCGTCTTTCAAGAAATTTTTATCAAATCTATATTCTTGCAAAAATACGGGGTCTGTAATTGGAAGGTCATAAGTACAACCATTGAAGGTGAAATTGAGTCGAACCGCAGGTTTTTCTCGGCTTTCCTGGTATTTTTTTTCATAAATCTGAAATTCTGATACCCTAATCAGCGTCAGAGACTCGCTTAGTAAGGCAGCTTCTTCTACTGAGACCGCCTTGCCGTTGTTGCCAAAAAGCAGGGGTTGGTATTGGTCGCAGAGCCCTTCCAAGCCGCGCGGGTCAAACTTGTCCAGCAATTTAAATGTGGAAGGCATAAAGACCACATTCTCAACCTGATATCCTTGCGGTATTGGCTTTACCATGTCAAACTCCACAATGTCCAAAAGTTTCAGTTTGTACGTTTGGAGCGCTTCTATTTCACCGTGGGGCGACATAAGGCTGATTGGGCGGATCCATTTGGGTTTGTCATTTTCATTCCAAACGGCAATGCCTTGGTGGCATTCAATGCCAGCGACGCAGCGCCCGCCCTCTTTATAAGAGTTGGCAAGGCAAATTATTGATGTTTTCATTCAGCGTGTGATGATATTGATTGATTAATGATGTGTTTTCATATCAAGTGGATTATTTCTACGCCATTTCCTGCAGCTTGGAGGTACTCTGCCAATAGGCGGCGGTGACATTTTTCGGGTGTGTGCTCGCTGCACAACAAACAATGCTGGTGCAGGCTTTCGACATTTATCTTTTGGGCGATCTTGCGGCGGTCCAATAAGTTCAGGTATTCGATTTCGTAGGTTTCCCAGTCCATTTTTTTGTCGCGGTAATCGCTGAGCATGTCCTTGGTCGGGGCGAATTCAATGTTGTGTTCATAACCCATTCGGCCTATCGCTTTTGCAAAATAGGCAAGATCTGCGCCTTTTGCAAATCCTGCGAGTTGAGAAACGTTGTTGATGCGGGTATCAACAATCTTCGTGATTCCATTGTCGCCCAGCAATTTAAAAAACCTGCTTGCTGGTTTATTGGTAAATCCGATTGTATAAAGTTGTGTTTTCATAGGTGTTCAGATTGATTCTTCAATTTCTTTGTTGGCATACGGGGAATAGGCAATGTCCTGATTTCGCAAGCGATAGGCGTATGCCACTTGCTCGTCGAGACTGGGGGCGAAGGGCAGTTGGCGGGCATATTTTTTCAAGAGTTGGTTCTCCAATTGGCCGTTTGTTTTCAGCGTTTTGTCTTTGCATATATGTTTCACCTCGAACCCGACCATCTGCAAATATTTAGAGATCATGGAAAACCTGTGACAGTCGAAAGGCTCAGCTTCCGAGCACATCAGAGCGATGGAGTACCCTTTCTCTAATCCTGCACGAAGGCGCTCTACACCTTCTTGAAATGCTTGGGTTCGTTGCACCTTTTCAAAATCTACTTTGCCGTTTTCATCCAATAACCCTGTTTCATCGTGCCGCGCGCCAAAAGCTTTGGGAAAATGCATGTATCGTATGTTTTGTGCCAACAGAGCCTCCGACAGCGCCGCTTTGTTGAATTGCGGGAATCGGCTGCTTGCCGCCACACTTCTGACATCTACCACGCAATTGACCCCGAAGAGCAGGAGCAGTTCGGTAAAATAGGCCGATTCATGGTTCGAGTGGCCAATGGTGTAAATTGTATTGCTTTTTATTGACATAGCCATATTTTGCGTCCGACAACGATTGTCTCTTACCCTAGAAGGATTTTTATATTGCGAAGGTAAAAAATAATCCCTTCATTTGTGCTTCCCTACCTCCTCACCTATTCTTCGTAGTTTATGGAACAACCCACTTTCCTCTGTATTGCCAGCTATTTCAAAGGTAACGATTTTTTGCGTGGCATGAAAGCCGCCGGCGCAACTGTTTATCTCGTCACCTCCCAAAAGCACAGCGACAAAGCCTGGGCGCGCGAAGCGCTCGACGACATATTCTACATCCAGGAAGACGCTGAGAACGAATGGGACATGAACCATGCCGCCACCGGGCTGGCCTGGCTGATGCGCTCCAAAAAAATCGACCGCATCGTCGCGCTCGACGATTTCGACGTGGAAAAGGGCGCTTTCCTGCGCGAGCATTTCCGCATCCCTGGCATGGGGCAAACCACCTCCCGCCATTTCCGCGACAAGCTCGCCATGCGCATCGAAGCCCGCGACGCCGGCATCCCCGTGCCCGGCTTCAGCCCGCTTTTCAACGACGAGGCGATCAATAAATTCATCAAAGGCTTCCCGGGCCCCTGGATCGTGAAGCCGCGCGGGCAAGCCTCCGCCACGGGCATGAAGAAAGTACAAACTGGCGATGAACTGTGGGCGCATATCCACAGCTTGGGCGACAAGCGCCACCATTTCCTCGTGGAGCAGTTCAAGCCCGGCGATGTGTATCACGTCGATTCGCTGTCGATGGGCGGCAAGGTGATATTTTCCCGCGCCTCCATGTACCTCTCCACACCTTTCGAGGTGGCGCACGGCGGCGGTATTTTCCGCAGCGCCACCGTGCCTTTCGGATCTGACGACGACAAGCGCTTGCTGAAATTGAACGAAGACGTGATGAAGGCATTCGGGATGCAGTACAGCGCCAGCCACACCGAGTTTATAAAAAACCATCAAACGGGAGAGATTTATTTTCTAGAAACCTCTTGCCGTGTCGGCGGCGCCCACCTGGCTGAAATGGTGGAGGCATCTTCCGGCATCAACTTGTGGTACGAATGGGCAAGGATCGAGGCTGCTGTGGCTTCCGGTAAAAAATACCAGCTGCCAAAGGTGCGCAACGACCATGCGGGCATCATCGTATCCCTCGCCCGCCAAAAGCACCCCGACCTCAGCCAGTTCAACGACAAGGAAATCGTGTGGCGCATGACCGACGAGACCTACCACGTGGGCCTGATCGTGCAGTCGCCCAAGCGCGAGCGCGTCATCGAGCTGTTGGACGACTATGCCCAACGCGTGCAGCGCGACTACCATGCCAGCGCGCCGGCGCCGGAAAAACCCAGTGCTTAATGGGATATACCTCACGCCGCTTGGTTTTGTACATGTCGATCTTTGTAATCAATTGAAAATCAGTTGAATCAATCAAACTCAATCACAAAAATCAGGCGAATCATAGTATAATTTGGGAATGTGATAATGGGCTTCGCGCTTTGCAGCCTGTTGTTTTTGGCCAAAGGTTCGTCCTTTAGCCGGCTTGTTTTATTTAGAAAAAAAACTTGCAAGTTGCCAAAAATCCCTTACCTTAATAGTAGGATTGGCGATCAGGGCTGGCATTCAGCTTGCGCACAGTATCCGCCCATCATAATTTTTTTTAAAAAAATCACGCAAAATGTTTTAAATAAAAAACACTTTGTTTATTTTTGTGTCCTGGTTTCGGGCAACAATCAATTTTTTGTTGATTAATTGCTTCAAAATCAATTTTTTAACCAACCTAAAACCAATGCTATGTACCCAGATTCTATATATTGACCAAAAACCCTTCACCCAACCCTGAAACCTTGAAACATATCTCTTCACAAAGTAAACAACCTAACAGCATGAGCATGGCAGACGATAAAGACCAACGCCTCAAAACCCTTCAGGCGACCATAGACCGCCTTGACAAAACTTACGGCCGCGGCACCATCATGCGCCTTGGCGACAAACAAGCCGTAGAAGTAGAATCTATTCCCAGCGGATCGCTCGGGCTCGACATCGCCCTCGGCTGCGGGGGCTACCCCAAAGGCCGCGTCGTGGAGATTTACGGCCCCGAATCCTCCGGTAAAACCACCTTAGCCATCCACGCCATCGCCGAATGTCAGAAAAAAGGCGGTATCGCGGCCATTGTGGATGCCGAGCACGCTTTCGACCGCTTCTATGCGGAAGGCTTAGGCGTGGACGTGAACAACCTCCTCATCAGCCAGCCCGACAACGGTGAGCAAGCCCTTGAAATCGCTGAAAACCTCATTCGCTCCGGCGCTGTGGATATTTTGGTGATCGACTCGGTGGCGGCACTTGTTCCGCGTGCGGAGATTGAAGGCGAAATGGGCGATTCCAAAATGGGCCTGCAAGCCCGCCTGATGAGCCAGGCCATGCGGAAAATGACGGCTAACATCGGCAAGACTGGCTGCTGCTGCATTTTCATCAACCAATTGCGCGAAAAAATCGGGGTCATGTTCGGCAACCCCGAAACCACCACCGGCGGCAATGCCCTCAAGTTTTACGCCTCCGTCCGCCTCGACATCCGCAAGAGCGGCGCTGCCATCAAAGACAAGGAGGGCAATGTAGTGGGCAACCAGGTGAAAGTAAAAGTGGTCAAAAACAAACTGGCGCCGCCTTTCCGCATCGCCGAGTTTGAGATCGTATTCGGCCAGGGCATCTCAAAAGCCGGAGAAATTGTATCGCTCGGCGCCCAGTACGACATCATACAGAAAAGCGGCGCCTGGTACAGCTACGGCGGCGCCAAGATCGCCCAGGGCGCAGAAGCAGCCAAGCAGTTCCTGCTCGACAACCCGGAAACTTCCACAGAGATCGAAAAGAAAATCAAGGAGCATATCCTCGCAGGTTCCTCATCAGCGCCGAACAAACTCTCCGCTGTCGATTTTGACGACGATGGAGACGACGATTTGTAGCCGTTAATGATGGCGAGCGCCATATCGGCAAACTCGCCGCTGCTCCCTGAAGCATGCAGGGCTTCAAGCAAAACTTAGGAGCCTGTACCCAATTGTACATCAAACGGGAATATCTTTTCGCGCAGATTTTACACAGAATAATACGCGGAT
>CAZULM010000008.1:0-142468 GCA_964621185.1 uncultured Saprospiraceae bacterium
ATTGACTTTAAACAGCTCTCCACCATATTGCGTTGCCCAGTCACGCAAGAAGCCTTGTTTTTTACTGACGACCCATCGGCCTTCGCCCGGTTCGTACCTGATGAAACAGGCTCCAACAACGTCCGCGCGGGCTATCTGAACCAATCCGGCGCCCATTTCTACCCGATCCTTGACGGCATTGTTTGTATGTTGCCCCACGGCGGCGAAACCCTGCACGAAAACATGAAAATGGTGCAGGATTTTTACGAAGATTATGGCTGGAAGCGCGATGCCGACGGCCGTTTTCACGACAGCAGTTTGTTTATCGAGCAGAAAACGGCGGTGGATGCATACTACCAAACAACCATGCAGCGCCTCCAACGATTCCTCCAGCCATCGGGCGATTACCTCCTCGACGTGGCCTCTGGCCCGGTGTTCCAAGCGGAAAACCAGGCGCTTTCCGAAAATTTCAAAAAACGGATCTGCATAGACCTCAGCTTCCGCGCCCTCGTGGAGGCTCGCCGCAACATCGGCGACGAAAAGGGCATATTTATCCAGGGTGACATCAGCAGGCTCCCGCTCCAGGACGGGCTTTGCGACAACGCCATGAGCATCCACACCCTGTACCATGTCCCGCGGGCCTTGCAGGAAACGGCGGTAAAAGAACTGTTGCGCGTAACCAAGCCCGGCGCCAAGGTCGTCATCCTGTACAACTGGGCCTGGCACAGCTGGCTGATGAACCTGCTGCTGTTTCCGGTGCGGACGGTGAAGGCAGCCAAGCGCTTGTACCGCTATTTTACTGTGCGCGCCAGCGAGCGATGGCTTTCCGGGGGCCTGTATTTTTACCCGCACCCGCCGGCCTGGTTCGAGCGCATCGGCCGGGAGCAAGGGGCAAGCGTCTCGTTTTCATCGCTCACCAGCATCCACCAAGACTTTGTCAAGTACTATGTGCACGACAAACTGGGCGGCCCGGCGCTGTTGCGTTTCGTGTTGAAAATGGAAGAGAAATTCCCGGAGTATTTGGGCCGGCATGGGGCGTTTGGGTATGTGGTTTTACGCTGAACGGCCCTCGTTAGCCAGCAAAACACCCCCTGATTCCGCAAAGCGCCACTTCCCCGCCATCGTTTTTTGGTAGGCGTTCTTGGCCAGGTACTCCAAAAACAAGGTCCGGGGGATGCCCCTGGCGCCCAAGCTGCCCAAATGCTCGGTTTCAACCTGGCAATCGACGAGCCAGAAATCCATTTTTTCCAGGGCGCGCACCAGGGTGATGAACCCTGCTTTTGAAGCGTTCGCGACCCGGGCGAACATGCTTTCCCCAAAAAACAGCTTCCCGATGGAAATGCCGTAAAGCCCGCCCACCAGGGCCTCGCCCTGCCACACTTCCACGCTGTGCGCCAAGCCGCGCTCGTGCAGGCGCGTATAGCCTTTCACAAAGTCTTCGCTGATCCAGGTGCCGTCGTAGGGCGGGCGCGGCGTGGAAGCGCAATTGCGCATCACCGCCTCAAAGCAGGTGTCGAGCGTGATGCGGAACTTATTTTGGTTGAAAATGGAGCGCATGCTCTTGTGTACGCGAAGCTCTTTGGGAAACAGCACAAAGCGCGGGTCGGGCGAGTACCAGTAAAAATCGGCGCCTTCCTGGAACCAGGGGAAAATGCCGTTGCAATAGGCCATCAAGAGCCGCGTTTCGCTCAGGTCGCCGCCTACGGCCAAGAGGCCCGACTCCTCTGCCAGTTCGGCTTGCGGGAAGGATGGGTCGTCGTTGTTGAGCAGGAAAACGGGCATGGCGTATCTTTCTGGGTGTGTAAATCGGCGTTTTTGCAAAATGGTTCAAGCCTTTGCCAAAAACGGCGGAAAAATAGCGCTTGTTCTTGAATTTGCAGCAATTGCAGCGCTTTGGCTACCTTTGGGCCTCTATTATCCATCTCTGCCTGTTTTATGAAATACAACAGCTTCCTCGTCGCCGCCACATGCATACTGCTGTCTTTGGCCAACATGCTTGCCGCCCAAACCCTTCCCGAAATCGACGCACCCGTAGTTTCAAAAAACTACTTTGAAATTTGTCGGCAATTAGATGAATATTTCAGCACAGCGCAGGTGGATGAAACCGACTGCTGGGACAACAATTTCGTCAAATACCAGCGCTGGAAATGGTGGTGGCGCGACCGGGTGAACCCCGATGGCTCCTTCCCGGAACTGCGCGGACAATGGCTCGACCAGCGCCAACGCCAGGCCCTGGAAGCACAAAGCCGCAGCGAGCAGCCAAACTGGCAAAACGAAGGGCCAAAGCACAACCCTGCCTTCGGCTACTGGGGCATGGGCCGCACCAAACACGTGGCCTTCCACCCGACAAACCCCTATATCATGTGGGTGGGCACCCCCGACGGCGGCATCTGGAAAACCAGCGACGGCGGCAACTCCTGGGATGCCCTCGGCGACGGGCTTCCCTACCTGCCCGTCAGCGTGATACTCGTCGATCCGCAAAACCCCGAAACCCTCTACATCTCCTTAGGCGACAAAGGCGGCTGGTGGATGTGGAACCTCGGCGTGTACAAAAGCACCGACGGCGGCAATACCTGGGCGCCCACGGCGCTCGACTGGAAGCTGACCCAGGAAAACGTGATCTATAACATGGCGATGTCGCCAAGCGACCCGCAGACCATTTTTGTCGCCTCCAACCGCGGCATCTACCGCACCCAGAACGGCGGCAGTTCCTGGCAGAACCTGCGCTCGGGCGAATACACCGACCTTAAATTCCAGCCAGGCAACCCCAACACCCTCTACGCCGCGCACCACAACTACTGGGGCACCAGCCAGGTGGTGAAAAGCACCGACGGCGGCGAAACATGGACTCAAATCAGCAGCTTCCAGGTCTCTGAAAACGACATACGGCTGGCCGTAAGCCCCCTGATGCCCGATTGGCTCGCCGTGCATTTCTCCAACGGGAAAAAACTCCTGCTTTCCAAAGACGGCGGCAATACCTACGTGGAGAACAACGCGCCCGACGACGACTGGGGCGTGTTCTGCTTCTCGCCCACCGATACCAACACCCTGTACCTCTGCGGGGTGGTGGTGAGCCGCTCCACCGACCAGGGCGCTACCTGGGCGCCCATCACCCATTGGTACAACGACGGCATTCACACCGAAGTGCACGCCGACGCGCACGACCTGGTGCACAGCCCCCACAACCCCAGCGAGATATGGTACTGCAACGACGGCGGCCTGTACCGCTACGATGAATCCTCGGAGACCTGGGTCGATTTTTCCGACGGCCTGGCCATCGCACAGTTCTACCGCATCGACGTGTCGCAGCAGGGTCTATTGAAAATAGCTGCCGGCTCGCAAGACAATGGCGGCTGGCTGCGCAGCCAGTTCGGCGGCTGGCGGCACACCAATGGCGGCGATGCCATGTGCCAGATCATCGACCCCACAAACAATGTCATCATGTACACCGAGTACTACGGCGGCAACGATATTTACCGCACCACGAACGACTACATCAGCTCCGACAACATCGCCGACAACATTCCTGGCAACCCCTCCGGCGATTGGGTCACGCCGTTTATCCTGAACCCCCAGAACGGGAAGACTTTCATTGTCGGCCTGCACGATGTGTACCGCTCTTTCGACCGTGGCGACCATTTCCACAAGATCAGCGAGAACCTCACCGGCAATGTGGACCGTAAAATCCGAGACATCGCCATGTCGCCCAGCGATACCAATTTCCTGGTTGCCACTTGGTCGAACAGGCTTTTTCGCACGCTCAACGGCGGGCAAACCTGGTCGCAGCACATTGTTTCTACGCCCGAGGATATTACCCGCGTGGCCATGCACCCCAGCAACACACAAGTGCTGTGGGCCTGCAAAAGCGGGTACGCTGCCGGGAAAAAAGTGTTCGCCAGCACGAACGGCGGCTCTACCTGGCTCAACCGCTCGGGCAACCTGCCCAATGTGCCCGTCAACTGCATCATATTCGACCCCCAAACCAACTACCTCCTTGTCGGCACCGACATCGGGGTGTATTACTCCGATGCGGATGTGATCAACTGGAAACCCTATGGCATGGGCATGCCCGCCGTCTATGTGCTGGATTTGAAAATCCGCCAATCGACGCGGCGCCTGTACGCGGGCACACATGGGCGCGGGGTGTATTCCGTGTCGCTGGAAACGCTGGTAGGCACCCTGGATGCCGAACATGAGCTTCTTGGCAATGCCCATGTTTACCCAAACCCCGTGCAGACGCAGCTGTTCTTCAAATCCGGCTCTAATGATATGTTTAGTGGGAATATTCGCCTGTACGATGGTACGGGACGGGCGGTATTGTCCAAAACAAGCAACGCACTTCCCCTGCGCGACCTGGTTGTGGATGTTGCCGGCATTCCTGCCGGGCTTTACTTTTTGGTGGTTAAAGACCAGGTTGGCAATGTTGTGTTGAGCGAAAGGGTGCTGAAAAATTAACTGTCCCTGCCCGAACTTCTTGGCGGCGGCTTTTATGCGCTTTTCGGTTTCGGCTTTAAGGGCAAATGCCCGGTATCTACTTGACGTTCCAGTTATTACCTAATACTTCCAGCATTTTTTGGGCTAACTGGTACGATTTGGTTTGAAGAAAATCCGGATATGCTATTGTCGGGGAAGTATCTGCATCTTCTCGTTCGCCTTCTGCCACAATGATAAACAAACGGGCATCCCTGTGCGGTGCTCCACGTTTATAGGGTCGGCGCTGGTTTGACTTCGGCATATTGGCTCCATTGAAGTTAACGGCTTTAAACAGACCCGGAGCAAGCTCAAACAAGCGCCGGGTACCATCCGATTCTTGCCAAAGTTCAAACTCCTGATCCTTTTGCTGGGAGTCTCGATGCAAAAAAACCAGCCGTTTTACCATCACATGGTTGTTTTCGTTGAGCACCATCACTTCTTCTTTGTTCCCGGCAATTTGGGAGATTTTTTTCTCTTAAATGAATCCTCCCAACAAATCACCCAAATCCCCGGCATAATGCTCCCCTACGCTTCCCGCCCCAGCTTTTCCCCCAGCTGTTTCTTCAAAGCCAGCATTTCGTCCCGCAGCTGCGCCGCCGTGATAAAGTCTAATTCCTTGGCCGCGGCTTTCATGCGCTTCTCCGTTTCGGCGATCATTTTTTCCAGTTGCGCGTGGGAGGCGTAGGCCAAAATCGGCTCGGCAGCTAAGTTGATCTCCTCGTTTTCAATGTAGTATTTCGGCGCTTCCACGTCCCGGATATCTAAGATGCTGCGGGTCGCCATAATCTGCTCTTTGGTTTTGGTAACGGTGGTCGGCGTGATGCCATGCGCTTCGTTGTAGGCCATCTGAACGGCGCGGCGGCGGTTGGTTTCGTCGATGGTGTGCCGCATGGAATCGGTGATCTTATCGGCGTAAAAGATGACGATGCCGTTGGAGTTGCGCGCCGCGCGGCCTGCCGTTTGGGTGAGCGAGCGGGCGTTGCGCAGGAAACCCTCTTTGTCTGCATCCAGGATGGCGACGAGCGACACTTCGGGCAGGTCCAGGCCCTCCCGCAGCAGGTTCACGCCGATCAGCACGTCGAACTCGCCAAGCCGGAGGTCGCGCAGGATTTCCACGCGCTCCAGGGTCTCCACCTCCGAGTGGATGTACCGGCAGCGCACGCCGACTTTGGCAAAATAGGTGGCCAATTCTTCGGCCATTCTTTTAGTCAGGGTGGTTACGAGGCTCCGCTCCCCGATTTCGCTGCGTTTGGTTATTTCTTCCAACAGGTCGTCGATCTGGTTCATCGAAGGCCGCACCTCGATGGGCGGGTCGAGCAGGCCGGTGGGGCGCACGAGTTGTTCTACCACCACGCCTTCCGTTTTTTCTAATTCGTAATCGGCGGGGGTAGCGCTCACGAAGATCACCTGGTTTATCATGCCTTCAAATTCCTCGAAGCTGAGCGGGCGGTTGTCCATGGCCGAGGGCAGTCGGAAACCCCAGTTCACCAGCGACTGCTTCCGCGCCCGGTCGCCGCCCCACATGCCGCGCACCTGCGGGATGGTGGCGTGGCTCTCGTCCACGATCATCAAAAAGTCGTCGGGGAAATAATCGAGCAGACAGAAGGGCCGTGTGCCCGGCTCGCGGCGGTCGAAAAAGCGGGAGTAGTTTTCGATGCCGGAGCAGTAGCCCAATTCCCGGATCATTTCCAGGTCAAATGCCGTGCGCTCCGCTATCCGCCGGGCTTCCAGCAGGCGGCCTTCCCGGGCAAAAAACTTTTCCTGCGCCCGCATTTCCTCCTTTATTTCATCGATCACCTGGCCGAGCCGCTCTTTGGGCGCCACGTACAAATTGGCGGGGAATACCGCTGACACTTGCACCTCGTCTATCCGTTTGCCGGTATCAATGTCGATGGTTTCGATGCTCTCGATTTCATCGCCCCAAAAAACGATGCGCAGCCCGCTGTCGGAATAGGGCAGGTTGATGTCCACCGTGTCGCCGCGCACGCGGAAGGTGCCGCGCACGAAATCGGTTTCGGTGCGGGAATACAGGCTGTTGGTGAGGGAATAGAGAAAATCGGTTTTGTTCATCTTCGCCCCTTTTTCTAGGCGGATGATCCCGGTTTTGTAATCGTCGGGATTTCCCATGCCGTAGATGCAGGAAACCGAAGCGACGATGACGATGTCGCGGCGGCCGGAAAGCAGGGTCGAGGTGGCTTTGAGGCGCAGCTTGTCCACCAGCTCGTTGATCTGCAGGTCTTTTTCAATGTATGTATCCGACACCGACAGGTAGGCTTCTGGCTGATAATAATCGTAATAGCTCACGAAATACTCCACGGCGTTTTCGGGAAAAAAGGTTTGGAACTCGCCGTAGAGCTGCGCGGTGAGGGTTTTGTTGTGGGTCAGCACCAGTGTGGGCCGGTTCAGTTGCGCGATGACATTGGCCATCGTGAACGTTTTGCCGGAGCCGGTCACGCCCAGAAGCACTTGCGCTTGCTCGCCGTTTTTCACGCCGTTCACCAGTTGCGCGATCGCCTGGGGTTGGTCGCCCGTGGGGACGTAGTGGGATGTGATTTTGAAGTCCATAATGCGGGGTAAAGATAGGGACTGCCCCGACATTGTTGTAAAAAATGTTTTGAAAAAAACGCATTTTAAAACAAAAAATAGTATCTTTTTGCGATTCACATTTCGATGTGGTGCCCACTTCAACTCAGAAAAGTGTGTGGTATTTTTTGGCACACTACTGGATATTTTATTTCGCGCAGATTTTACACAGAAAAGGATACAGATTTTACGCAGAAAAAATCTGTGTAAAATCTGTGCAAACAAATCTGCGTGAAATCTGCGCGAAAAATGTCCAGTAGTATGTTTTTGGTGTCTATTACTGGGTTACGCTTATAGAATCACCACAGAGGGCGTAGCGTTGCGCAGAGGTTTCACAGAGGTTTGTTTTGAACTGCTCAAAAATTCGGCGAAGCCCTTTTTACGCTGTGAAACCTCTGCGTAACGCTGCGCCCTCTGTTGTGAATAAAACACTGCAAGCAATTGGCTGTAAATGCTTTGCATAATTTCTAAGCAGAAATAGCACAAGAAAAAATGGAAACATGAGTCATCCCGAATTTTTGGGAAATGAATAAGCAAGCTTTTTTGCCTCCTTTCACCACCGTAATAGCCCTGAAAGGGCGAAATCATCAACATTGGGCAACGCCCACTGCAAGAAGCCAGAAAAATTCGCGCCCTGGAGGGGCATGCCGATCTTGAAGAAATTCAAGAAAGCCCCTTCAGGGCGCGAATGCGTGAGCCATCATCACACCGGGCGATGCCCGGTGTTCATGCTGCGACCCTTCAGGGTCAAAAACGCTCAAATCAGCACTTTTTTACAAAAAAAAAAACCGGGATGACTCATGTTTCAAAATTTATTTCAAAAGCTCATTCATTTTTCCGAATCATCTTCCTGCTCTGCGTGCCAAACGGCGTAATCAATTCATAATACAACATGCCATCGCCGGAAAAATCCTCAGACTGGAAGGTGTATTGATGGTAGCCCTTTTCAAACCAGCCTTTTTGCGCTTTTACAAGGCGGCCATCAATATCAAACACCCGCAGCTGCGCCAAACACGCCTCGGGCAGATAGAACCCGATTGCCGTGCTTTTGGTGAAAGGGTTGGGCTGGTTTTGCTCAAGCCTGGATTGCAGCCGATCCGGTTCGATGGCGTTGGTGGAAAGCCCCTCGAAGGCCAGCTGAACCTTGACTGGGGCATAATCGCCCGTGTATGCCTCTGCGGGGATTTGGGCATTGTTCAAGGACAAAACTTCGCTCAACTTGGCATTGCCTTGCAGGGCTCTGAACCGTAGGTGGAAGCCCGGCGCCCCGTTTGCCAGCGTGGCGCTTTGAACCAGGGAAAGGAACACGCGTATTTCGCCGTTTTCAACGTTGAACAGCCCAAAGTTTTCGGCCTCGAACGGGCTTCCGGCAATGGTTTCTATTTGCTCGAATCGCAGTTTTTCCGGGTCAAATTGAAGCGCGAACTGCATGGCAGACAGGTTGTTGAAATTGTTGGCGCTAAGGGTTGCCGTGACCGTTTCACCCTGTTGCAGCGCCTGGTCTTGAACCTTCCAAACCAGTTCCGGCCCCTGTTCACTGGGACCGTTCACCGGGTTGGCGCTGCTGTTCACGTCGCCCAATTTCATGCCGATGAAGTCGTTGTTGCCGAGCGGGTCGGTCATGACGTTGATGTTGATTTTCTCCGGGAAGCCCCAGGGATTGCCGGGGTTGGAGAACACATATGCTTTTGGAACAAAGCGCCAGGTGTTGTTTGCAAACCAGTTTTGGGCCATCGGGTCGCCCAGTACCGCGTTTTGAATCAGGTAGGCATCGTCTTGCGTGATGGAATTGGATTTGTTGGCATCGGCTGCGATCAGCTTGTACACATCGGTGATGAGGAAGCCGAGCAGGTGTTTCTGTATGCGGGAAGCATCGGCAGCCGTCAAACCATTGATGGCATGGGGCATGGGTCGGTTTTTCACGGGCGTTATCATAAAATTAGTCCCCATGGTTGGCGACAAGACATATGTTCCCGGCAATCCCGTCACGTTCGAGCCGGTATCGTCGCCGGAAAGGTTCACGGTGACGCCGTTCACGCCGGTCATGGTTGTCAGGCGCGTGCCTTCCCAAAATATTTTGCCGCTGATGCCGATGCAGGTGGTAACGCTGAACGTTTTGGTACAGGTCTGCACCTGGCCACAAACGTCGGAAGCGGTATAGGTAACGGTTATACTGCCACCGGGCGGCGGCGGGGTCAGCGCGCTCAGGTCGGTAGCCGTTGTGCCGCAACCGCCGACCGGGCTAAAGCTGTTTTTCCAGGCATTGAAGGCTGCACTGATCTGTCCTTCCGTCTGGCAGCCCGATTGGATGACATTATCGGGGCAAACGATGGTCAATGGCACAGCGCTCACGCTTATGCTGCGCGATTGCGTGGAAGTTCTGCCACAAATATCCGTGACCGTCCAGCTTTCTGTAAATACGCTGCTGCAATTGCTGTAGGTGCCCGTGACCACGCCTAAGATAGAGCCCTTTATCTGACAGTCGCCCGTTTGCCCGTTGTCGTAGCTTAACATCGTTCCGGCAGGCGGGGCAGCCGTGCACAAGACGCTGGTATTCGATACCGGATCAAAGGCGGCTTGCGGGGCGGGGCTAACGGTGATGGTCCTGGAAACAGGGACGATGGTTCTTCCACAAGCATCGGTGGCCGTCCAGGTTTCTGTTACCGTGCCGCCGCAAACACCGGGCGCAGGGCTGAATGTGGAGCCGTTCGAGTTGCCGCTCAGCAGGCATCCGCCAGCCAGGCCATTGGTATAAGCGAGGGTGCTGGAAGCCGGGATGGCGCCACAGGCCACCGTGATGTTGGCCGGTGCTGTCATGGTGGGCAGGGCAGCGGGGCTTACCGTAATGGTTCTGGAAACTGGCGCAAGCGCCCGGCTGCAAGCATCAGTGGCCGTCCAGGTTTCCGTTACCGTGCCGCCGCAAACACCGGGGGTTGCCGTAAAGGTGGAACCGTTGGAGTTGCCGCTGAGCAGGCATCCGCCGCCTAAGCCGTTGGTATAGGCGAGGGTGCTGGATGCCGGGATGGCGCCACAGGCGACGGTGATGTTGGCTGGCGCTGTCATCGTGGGCAAGGCGGCGGGGCTTACCGTAATGGTTCTGGAAACTGGCGCAAGTGCCCGGCTGCAAGCATCAGTGGCCGTCCAGGTTTCCGTGACGGTGCCGCCGCAAACACCGGGAGTTGCCGTGAATGTAGAGCCGTTCGAGTTGCCGCTGATGAGGCATCCGCCACCCAAGCCATTGGTATAGGCGACGGTGCTGGAAGCCGGGATGGCGCCACAAACCACGGTGATATTGGGTGGCGCGGTCATAGTGGGCAGGGCAGCGGGGCTTACGGTGATGGTTCTGGAAACGGAAGCGAGGGCCCTGCTGCAAACATCGGTGGCGGTCCAGGTTTCTGTCACCGTGCCGCCGCAAGCACCGGGCGTTGCCGTGAATGTGGAGCCGTTCGAGTTGCCGCTGATGAGGCAGCCGCCCAACTGGCTGTTGGTATAGGCGAGGGTACTGGATGCCGGGATGGCGCCACAGGCAACGGTGATGTTGGCCGGGGCTGTCATGGTGGGCAACGGGGCAGCAGTCACGGTGATGGTGCGGCTGGTGGTAATGGTGCCAAAATTGCCGGAAGCCGTCCAGGTTTCAGTGTAGGAACCCCCACAGGCGTTGTGCATGCCGGTGACAGTGCCCGTTACAGAACCGCTGATAAGGCAGGCGCCCGCTTGCCCATTGGAATAGGAAAGCATCGTGCCCAGCGGTGATCCAGAGGGACAGGAAATGGTGAGGTTTGGCGGCATTGAAGTGAAGGTCGGTGGTACGATGGGGTCTAAAGTCACCGTCACATCTGCGGTGCCGGTACAACCCAAGTTGTCGGTCACCGTGTAGCGCAGCACGGCGGTGCCTGCCATCAGCCCGCTGGTATTGAAAGTAACGGTTTGGGTGTTGGCGTTGCTCAGGTTGGCGTTGGTGGCACCGGTGCTGCCAGCGCTTTGAACCGTCCAGACATGGCTACTGTATACCCCTGAACCTCCGGAAGGCGTGCCATTAAAAGCAAACGTGCTGCCTACACAGTTGGTTGCCGAAGCGGGCATTGGGGAAGCGGAAGGGGCGGTGTTGGTAAACGTGCCGGTAAACACCACATTGTCGAAACTCAAATACCGCTGCGTGTTGCCGGCAGCATAGCCATAAATGCGGAACCTGATGGTGGTGTTTTGCGGCACCAGAACGCTTAGGCCGGTAATGGAATGTGATGCCCAGGTATTGGTGGTAGCGGTGCTGATGGTGCCCAGTGAGGTCGCATAGTTGTTCAAGGAAGAGCGCAAGCTGAGGGTGGCTGGCGCATTGTTGGAGGCATTGTTGTACTCCCTGTTCGCATCTAAATTCAAGGTGGTGATCGTAACCGTCCTGCAGCTCAGGGTACTGAAGGAAAATTCGATATAATCATTCAGATCGATCCCGCCCGTGGCCCACTCGTTCGCCGTAAAACCTTGGCCTCCGCCATTGCCGGGGGCTGTGTAGGAGGCGTTGCTGAGCCCCGTCCCGTTAGCGGCCGAGCCGGCGGTGGCCACGGCATTGTTGGAGCTGGCGCCCTGTTGGGGCGTACCGCCCTCAAAGTTCCAGGTGAAGGTGATTTGCGCTTGCAGGGCAGCGCTCAGGCCAAAAACAAAAGCGCAGGAAAAGCCGAATAAACGTACAGTTCGATTCATAGGATAGGGATAGGTGAACAGGTGATGAAATTAATCGACAGTATTAGCAGCTGGAAACCACGCAGGTTTCAAGCTGGGATAAAAGAATTCCTAAGAGGCGGGAATAATGCGGACGCCAAATCGTTCGCTGCAGGATTATCACAAAGGCTTCAAATGGAAGGATTAGGCTTTGTGCATTGCTAAAGGATAATGTTGTACTGTTGGATAAAATGAATACTCCTACGCTGGCTACGGGCATTTATTGAATTGTCGAGTAGCCGACAATAAAGAGGCGCTGGGAAGGTGCGGCAATAATTGTACCAAATTTGCACAGTAGTTTGGCGTGGGAAACAGCGCCATGATTTCGTTAAAGGGAGTCTATACGCCGCCCCTTTTTTATCCCCCAAAACACCAAAACCCCAAAAACCAGCAGCCCCAGCCCCGGAAGCGCCTGATCGGGCCTTTCCAGCAAGGTGTTCACCGCAAAAGCCGCTGAAATAAGGATAAAAATCAGCGGGACGACCGGGTAGCCCCAGGTCCGAATTGGCCGCTCCGCGTCCTTCCTTTTGCGCCGAAACACAAAGATCGCCGCCCCTGCCAGACCCATGAACGCGATGTCCATGAAGGTGACGAACGTGATGATCTGGTCGAAAAAACCCTGGAAGAACAGCAGCACGGCGATGGCCCACACCACCTGCACCAGCATGGCCACCACGGGCGTTCGCCAGCGCGGGTGCACGTAGGCTAATTGCTTGAAAAAAATGCCGTCGGCGGCCATGGCGAAGTAAATCCTCGGCGCCGTCATGGTGTAAATGCTGATGGTGCCAAAAATGGAAATGGCTATGCCCACGGCCACGGCCTGTCCGCCCCAGGGCGCGAGGCTGGCCATAGCGTCGCCGGCCACACGGGGGGTTTTCGCGATGGTGTCGAGCGGCAGCAGCATCATGTAGGCCAGGTTGACCAGCAGGTACACCACTGTTACGATCAAAACGCCCAGGAACATCGCGCGCGGCACGGTACGCGGCGCATCTATGGCCTCCCCGGCTAAGTAAGAGGTGTGGTGCCAGCCCCCCATCGAAAACAGCACGCCGATGAGGCCGGTGAGCATGGCCGTGCCGAGATGGGCCGGCACGTTGGCGGCCAGTGAAAAATCGATGGGCGTCTTTGCCGGGTCGAAGCAGGCGAAGCCCGCGACGATGATGCCGGCAATGGCCAGCAGTTTCAGGCCCGAGAACAGGTTGGCCATGCCCTGGCTCACATTCACGCCCAGGATGTTGATGCCCGTGAGCCCCAGCATGGTGAGGGCCGCGATGCCCGTTTTGGCATTGCCGCTCAAGTCTGGCACGAACACCTTCATGTACTCTGCAAAGGCCACGCAAAGCCCGGCCATGGCCCCTGTGTTGATCACCAGCAGGATCACCCAGCCGTACAGGAAGCCCACCATGTCGCCATAAGCCTCTTTCAGGTAAACATACACGCCGCCCGAGCGGGGGAACATGCCGCCCAGCTCCGTGAACGTGAGCGCGCCCGTGAGCGCGATGACGCCGCCGAGCGCCCAAACGGCCAGCACCAAAGTGGCGTTTGGCACGGCGTTGACGATCTGGGCAGGCGTCACGAATATGCCGGAGCCGATGCAGGAACCGATGGCGACCATGGTGAGGCCGTACAAGGTAAGCTTTTGCTGGAGGTTTTGCGACATGGGCGGTGTTTTTGGGCAACAAGGTAGTGTTTTGTTACTCGCGGCGGCATGGCGGCACTACGGGGATAAAAAGTTTCTCACGACGGCACAACGACACCACGACTTTATTAGGTTTTTTCACGACGGCAACATACCGGCGAACGAATCGTACGCGAACCCCGCAGAAAACCCTTACAAGACCGCAGCCTTCCTGCGCACGGCGCGGCAAGCCCACCGCAGCTCACTTCTCATCGTCGGTATAATTGTAGTGATAGCTTGCCTTGCCTTTCACTTTATGGCCGTTAAGCCCTTGAATCAGCTCCATATACTTCTGCCGCATCGCCTCCGACTGTTTTTTCTTGTTGACTTTCAGCTCCTTGTCGTCCACTTGTAACGAGAAGTTTTTAGGGTTGCTGATGAGGCCGTCTTTGAGCAGCTCCGACCTTAAGGTTTCTTCCACAGCTTTGGATTTGGCTTGCCAGGCTTGTTGTTCCACGGCCCATTGTTCCTGGTTGCGCTGCCAGGCTTGTTGTTCTTTTTGCCAAAGCTCCTGTTCCCTTTTGAATTCTTTTTGCGCCCTTTCCCATTCTTTTTGGCTGCGTTTCATGTCTTTTTCGGTTTCTTTCATTTGCTGCTTGTATTCACGCCGGCTTTCTGTCATTGCCCGCCGGTGCTCCTCCATCGCCCTTTTCATCTCCCGTCTGTGGTCTTCCGAGAAATGCTCGAAATGCTCCCGGTGTTCGGCATGGCCTTCTCCGTCGAGGCCTTCAAAATGAAACTCAAAGCCTTCCGGGAAAAAGTTGTAGCCTGACCCGTCAAAGCGCATACCCGGGATTTCTAATTCCTCTCCTTCTGCCAACTTTTTGCCGTTCACATATACCTCATTTCCCTTCACCACCACCTCTGTGGCTTCGCCGTTGTTGTCGAGCCTGATGACGGTATTGCCCTTGTCGTCCTTGTCGGAATAGACTCGGATATTGCTGCCCCGTGGCATGGGCGGGAATGGCGCAGCCGGCGCGTCGGGGTTGAACCAAAATGCACGCGGGGCGCTGGGGGCGCCAGGCGGTGAGGGGGGTGCAGGAGCCCGTATCCCGCTTGGCGGGGCTGGGGGCGCAGGCGGGGCAACATCTTCCAGCAGTTCTGCCGCCAGTGCCTCGTGCCGCGAAAATTCCGATGCGGGTATTTCTTTGCCGTCGATGTTCAGGCGCGTGAGCTTGCCGTCTTTGTACTCTGCCTCTACGCGTTGGTTGTCGTCTTCCCGCGTGATTTTCCGCGTCGATTTTGGCTTGGGCAGGGAATCGCTGAGCATGTCGGCGCCTTTGTTTTGGTGGCCGAACAGCGCTGTCGGGATGTCGGAAATTTGGGAGAAAACTGCCTCAATGGCGGGCACGGAATTGGCTTTCATGCCGACGAGCGCCAACAGGGCGAGCAGGATAACGGTTGCTGTGATCTTTTCCATAACTTGTTGTTGTTTTTGCTGTGGTTGGTTCAAGATGCGCCGCACCCGCTCCAGGAGGGGGCGGCGGCGCTTGGCGCCGCTCAAGGCGAGGGCCAGCACGGGGGCAGGAGTGGCCAGCTCCTGTACCTGTACCAAAGCTTTCGCAAAGGCGAGCGGGTTGCCAGTGGCAGCCAGGGCAGCGTCGTCGCAACAGTTCTCCCGTTCGCGGCGCACTACGCCCGACATCCACCACACGGCAGGGTGATAGTAAAAAAGGCTTTCGATGAAGGCTTGGATGAGGTTGAAGACCCAGTCGCGGCGGGCAATATGCGCCAGTTCGTGGGCCAGAACGGCTTCTACTTCCGCCACGGAAAGTCGGTTGACGAGCCCGATGGGCAGCAGCACGAAAGGCTTTAGCCAGCCGATCGCCACAGGGGTCTGCACCAGCGCCGACTCGAACAGGGAAACCGCCCGGTTGCAGCCCAGGTGCTGTCGGAGCAATTGGAAGCGCTCCTGCCAAAGCGGCTCAAGGGCTGCCACGCCGCGCGTCCGCAAGCAGTGCGTATGCCATAAGCCGCTGCCTAAGCGCAGCAGGAAAAAAACGAAGCCCAGGAGCCAGATGGCGACAATCAGGGCGTGGTTGTTGTCGAGCCAGGCCGAAAACGATTGCCAAATACTGCCGCCAAGGTGCTGGTTCTCCAGCACGAGCATGGTGGCCGCGGTACTTTCAAACAAGCGCAGCCCGCTGAAAATGGCCCCTTGCCGCCCCGGCTCATATACCCAAAAAAAGGTAGCGATGGCCGCGAGCAATACAGTCAACAGCCCGGCATAAGCCGCCCAATATTTCTGCTGTGCCGATTTCAGGCGGGGCAGCAACAACAGGAGCAACAAGGCCGCAGCAGCAGCCTGCCAGAGCGAATGGGCCAATGCCCAGCCGAGCGCGCGGAGGAAAGCATCTTGTGTCATATCCCCGATTGGTTTTCAATTTTAGCGATGAGCGCCTTGATCTCGTCTAATTCGTCGGCGCTGGCCTCATGGTTGCCCAGCGCCTGCATCACGAGGCGGGCCGTGCTGCCGCGAAACGTGTTGTGCACAAATTCCCGCAAAAGCATGGATTGCGCCTCTGTTTCCTGTACCGCAGCGGTATAGACATGGGTGCGCCCTTCCCCGCTGCGTGTCAGCAGGCCCTTTTCCAGCATGATCTGCATCAGTTTTAGGGTGGTGGTGTAGCCGGCAGCGTCCTTTGGGCCGGCTTTCCGGTCCTCATTGAGCAGGTCGTTCACGGTGCGCACCGTGCTGGGTCCCTGTTGCCAGAGGATGTGCAGGATTTCGAGTTCGGAATCGGTAGGTTTCATATTGTCACAATTTTTCTAAGTTCTCGATGGCCCTTGGGTTTCCAGGCCGCAATTCCAGCGCCTTTTGAAAACATTTCTTTGCGCTCGCCTTGTCGTTTTTCAGCAAATAGGCATCGCCGAGCTCGTTCCATGCCACCACGATTTGGGGGAACCTTTTGGTGTAGTACTGGTACAAGGCAATGGCTTCGTCGGCTTTCCCTTTTTGCAGCAGAGCCTGGCCGGCAAACAAGAGCGGCATGTCGTTGTCGTCATGCAGGTCGAAACCTTGTGCTTTCAGTTCTTTCTCGACGTTGTTGCTGAAATTGTCGGCGCCTTTTTCCGTCAATAAATTATAGAGGAAAATCCCGAGGGAAGGTTGCAGCGGTGCTGGTTCTTGGCCGTTAATAATGGCGACAGTCCGCGCGAAGACAGCTTCTGCCGTCCGGTCGTCATAATTGGACAGGACAATTGTCACGCGGTTTTTTGCCATGTTGATGCCCAGGACCGCGCTTATACCGGGGCCCCCGCCCGCCACGGCCATCTGGCCTTCTTTTTGAAATGTTGCCCAAGTATCGTACTGTTTCGGGAAAATCGGTTCGTTCACTAAACGCACTTTGTCGGTATCCGAAAGCAGGCGATTGTCGTGCAGCAGCGATTGGGCAAAAAGCAGCAGGTCGGAACAGGTGGAATAAATACCGCCGTCGCCGCCGCCGAGCAAGCCGAACCCAAGGTTGTCGGCAAGCGGCCCGGGTTGGTTCGAAAGATAGCCCACCGCCTTCCCCTGGAGGTTTTTCATCTTGTACAAAAAGCCCGTGTTTCTCATGCCGAGTTTATTAAAAATCCTCGATTTCAAGGCTTCTGCATAATTTTCACCCGTCACTTTCTCAATGATCGCCGCCAACAGCACATACCCAGAATTGGAATATTCAGCCTGTGTGCCGGGTTCAAAAGCCAGCTTTTCTTCCCGCAGCCAGGGCAGGAAATCGCTGGCACTGTTCACGCTCCCATGCTCAGGGTCGAAACCTGGCACATCGTGGTATTGAAGGAAACCAGATTCGTGGTGGAGCAAATGGGCAATGGTTACCTTGTCAGCGATGGAAGGCTCGAAGCCTGAAAGGTATTGGCTCAGGTTGTCGGCGGGCTTGATCTTGCCCTCCGACATGAGCTGAATGACCAGGATTTTAGTGAAAAGCTTGGTGATAGAACCGATGGAAAAGCGCGTTTCAGGGCCGTTGGGCACTTTGTTCGCATGGTCTGCCATGCCCACCGACTTCTCATAATGCAGCACCCCGTTTTGATGAACCAGCACATTGCCGGAAAACACGTTTTTATCGGAAGCTTCTTGCAAAAGGGCATCGAGCTTTAGGTAAAGCGCGTTTTGGGCCCAGGCATCAGCGTTAAGGGAGAAAAGGCAAAAGATCAAAAGAAAGGTATGTTTCATAGCTGATCCGAATTTTCGCCACAAACATCTACGAATTATTTCGTAGTTCCAAATTTTTCTACGAAATTTTTCGTAGGTTGTGGGAGGAAGTCGAAAATTGGTTCAGCAGCGGCGTATTTTTTGTGCGTTGTTGGAACACGGATTGAACGGATTTGACGGGTTGAGACGGATTTTTGGAATTGGCCATGAAACCTATACCTTTGGAAAAAGTATGCACGAGTACCATAAAAGTCATTGATCTATTCAGGCTTAATATCTCGAAACTATTTTTCTAAAACTAAGCGAAAACCCAACATGGCTAAAATCATTCCATTCAAAGACAAAGACTTGGGCATCATTTACATTGAAGTGGTGGATACCCCGGAAACAGCCCTGGAGGGCACCTCCAAGGGAACCACCAAGCTGACCAACAAATCCGTCACGAAAGTGGTAGCCAAACTCGACGATGCCCTGAACTCCATCGGCGTACTGGCTGGTAAAATCACCAAAGCCATCACCAACAACCCCCTGTACCCCGACGAGATCGAGTGCAAAATCGGTATCAAGTTCACCGCCGACGCTAACATCGTGATCGCCAATGCTGGCGCAGAAGGCAGCCTCGAACTGACCCTGAAATGGAACTCCAAACAACTCGCCGACCGCGAGACTAAATGATGCGCCATGATAACCTACCAAAGACACTTGCGCCCCTCCATCGTCAGGATGCAAGACGGTACCGGATTCTGGGTGAAAGGCCGAAACGGGAAACGCTACGTGCTCACCTGTACTCATGTATTGGAAGACAACAAAGCAATAGAGATAAGGCTGTTTGACGGCAAGGAAAGCTTTGAAAAAAACGTGCGCGCAAAGTTGCTTGCCCAAATCTCCGTGAAAGAAGGTGATGTTTCCCTGTTGGAAGTTGCCGAAAAGGACATCCCCGGCGATTGCCTGGCCCTCCAGCTCTTGGACATCAGCTTTTCTGAGCCGCCGCCATTTCAGGCTTTTGGTTTCCCTGAAGCATTTTCGGAACATGGCCGCCCCGCACACGGGACAATTGTGAACACCGCCACTTCCAACGACAGAGTCCCCCTCCTTCAACTCAATACGGACATGGATATTCGGCAAGGTTTTAGCGGCGCGCCTGTGGTGCATGCCCAGATGGGCTATGTGTTGGGTATGGTCAGCGATGGAGAGGAGCCAAGCCCAAGAAAGGCCGACCTGAACCCTTATGCACTCCCCGCAAAGTTCATTGCCGAAAAGCTACAGGAATACCTGGAGGTACAAACCCTGCACCCTTACCAGGCATGGCTGGCCAGCCTGTACCACGACGTGGTGCTGGGCGACGAAAAAGGGATGCGTTTGTCGGATGTTTATGTGGCAGCGAATTGTGGGGTGCATGAATTTTGTGTGGACAAAACAGATTCATCGTACAAGTCCAGGACCGCCAAAAACGGCTTTTTCCCAACAGGTGCAAACATTCACGACATTGTTGAGGGTGTGCTGCTGGACAAAGAAAACAAACCTCACAAGACAAACAAACCGGCATTGACGCTGCTGCTCGGCTATCCCGGCCAGGGCAAAACCTCGTTCACCAAGCGCTTGATCCACGATTCTATCACCCAAAATCCAGAGCATGCAGTTTATCTGGTGCGGCTGCGCTACATCACCGACACCAGGGCGCTTTTAAACAACCCATTTCAGGTTTTGGAACAGGAGATAATGCATGAAGGGAAAATAGAAACAGGCGATTCCCTTATCGTAAATTTCAATAACGCCTTGCTGGTGCTGGATGGCCTGGATGAGCTATCCATCAAAAGCGATATGAGCAGCCGCGATGTGGACGACATCGTGCAGGAAATTTGGCGCAATACTGAAAAGTTCCCGGGACTGCGGGTGATATTGACGGCGCGTTATGGCTATGCCAAACTAGAAAAACTCGCTAACCGCAACATTTTGGTACTGCAACTCTCCGAATTTGAACCTCAACACCAAAAATCATGGCTAAAAGCTTACCGTATTTTTCATCCGGAAAGCCATTTAACGGAAGCGGCATTAAAAACTTACCAGGAGGAAGGAAAGTACAAGGTCATACGCGAACTCATCACCCAGCCCATCCTGCTCCAGATGGTGGCCACGCTTGAAGATGGCCTTGCGGGCGGCGACAACCGCGCCGCCATCTATACCAAACTGTTCGACCAGTTGGTGGCCCGTGCCTGGGACAAAGGCGGCAATATTGCCACCCTGCGGGGCTTGAATCCTGAAATGCTGCGCCATGCCTTGCAAGATATAGCCCATGCGATTTTCCACGCAGAGAAAGGTTATCTGTATAAATCGGATTTGCACAAATTGCCCAAAGTGAAAGCATTGGAAACCGCCCTCGACAACAAAATCGATATCTGGCGCAGCGTGATGGTGGCGTTTTACATGGACGAGGTGCGAAAAAGCAGCAGCCGCGAAAATGAAGGCGACCGCGACCACGATTTCGGCCTTGAGTTTTTGCACAAATCGCTGTATGAGTATTTGTGTGCGGAAAAAATATGGCGGAGCATCACCGAAGAGTTTGAAAAGCCTCCCAAAAAGGCGGAATACGGCTTGGAAAGCCTGTATGATATCTTTGGCCACAAGGTACTTTCCATTGAAATCGTCAAATATTTGATTGAAATTATTCGAAACGACGAGCTGGCGGACAAGCAAGAACTTTCCAAAAACGTGACTCTATGGATGAATGATTGGCTGGATTGTGATTTTCTGTCAACAAAAGGTGTTGGCCAGCCTTTGGACAGCATTTCTGCCGTTTTTTATGGTTTTTGGACGGTGCTTAGCCATCTCAGGGAGGGAGAGAATTATTTTAACGATGAAAACAGAACCCGACTTGTGCAATTGATTAGACTGGTATCGGAAGGAGACAATTGGAGTTATTTTAATTTGTCAGGTGCAAACTTAGCTGGCGCAAGTCTGGGAGGCGCAAATTTGGATGGTGTAAACCTTTCTTGCGCAAACCTGGCAAACACATACTTATACGGTGCAAGTTTGGGGAACGCAAATTTGTCTGGAGCAGTTCTGACTAGAGCAACCCTATACCGCGCAAGCCTTTTTAAGGCAGACTTGTCAGATTCAAATCTGTCTGAAGCAAATTTGGGAAGCGCAAACTTGTCCGGCACTAATATGACTAGGACAAACCTAGAAAGAGTAAACTTTATTAATGCATACATGGGCGAATCCATATTTGAACACGATAACTACTTAGATGAAGACGTTGTAGGTACAATCTTAGACGATGCCCTCCTCTCCAGAACTATATTGATTGAGGCTCGGGGGTTAACTGCTATGCAATTACAAAATGTCAAAACTCTTTATACCTCAGCCATCCCCCTTGAAATAGAATCCACCCTTCGCAAAACCCACCCGCATTTGTTTGAAAAGCCGGAATGGCTCGAATAAAGCATAAAAGCGCCGCAACTGCCCAGCCCCATGCTACCCACTCCCTTTCCTTGTCCTTCTCGTAAGAATCCGTCCACATAAAGTGCGCTGAACGCTCATAAGCAGGCAGCATTTCGGCCTGCTTTCCCCCTCTATACATGGACGGATTCTTACGAGAAGGACAAGCCAAGGGCCAGGCCAGTGTGCAGCAAATGGCGACAGCTGAAAAGCTGTAAAAAATCCGTCCCAACCCGTCAAATCCGTTCAATCCGCGTTCCATTGGCGAATAGTGCGGGCAAAACACACAGCTCCCAACCTTTTTTGAAAACTTCGCTGTCTTTAAAATATCGCTCATTCACCGATATAGTCAACGCAAAGTGGTTGTGAAAATCTCGATCGCATAATCATTTGAAAATCAGATGTTTTCAATCACTCAAATCATACAAATCACTTTAATCACAGTATAACATAGCTTGACATGAAAAAACTACTCCTGCTCTCCTTGTTTTTCGCCTCCCTGGCAACCCCTGCCCATACACAAAACTGGTTCTCCGCCGATCACCGCTGGGTGTTCAACCTCAGCGGCGGCTTTGGGGGCTTCAACCAGGATTTTGAAATGGTCGCAGAGGCCGACACCGTAATCCAGGGCAAAACAGCCCGGAAATGGGTGTTCCATTTTTCCGGTTTCCTGCAGATGGAGCCAAAATTCACGTACAGCGACGGCCCGCGCGCCTATTCCTTCGTCGCCAGCCTCGATTCTTTCGTGAAAATTTACGATTTCTCCTTAGCCGTGGGCGAGCAACTGAAAGTCCCCAGGGAATGGGGCTCCTTTACCTACAAGATCGAATCCATAGATCAGGTGCAGGCAGGCAGCCTGACGCTGAAACGCCAACGGGTGCGCTATATTCAGCCCGACGGTACGCCTACAGATTGGAAATTCGATATCCTGGAAAACGCCGGCATGGTCGGCCAGCCATTCGATGTGAGCTACCCAACTTGCTCTTTCGTGCTGATCCCCGACTATCAGTGCGGCAGCGTGGTAGATGGGTTTGATATAAAATTTCTGTGTTTTTCGACGCCTTCGGGCAGCTTCAACCCTTTCAACGGCTCCTGCAGCGTGGTGGCGACCAACGACCCACCAAGCGCTGATGTACAGCTGAGGCCCAACCCGGCCACGGATTACTTTGAAATCAAGGGCTCCGGCAGCGGGGAAGCCCTGCAATCGGTGGTTTTGATGGACCTTGGCGGCAAGGCGCTCCGGCGCTGGGAGACTGCCCTGCAGCGCTATTCCCTGGAAAGCCTGGCGGCAGGGGTGTATTTCGTTGAAATCAGGTCGGGCAGTGGGGCGCGGGCGGTGCAGCGGCTGGTGAAGCTTTGATGGGCAATTTTAATGTCCAATATCCAGGTATTATCCAACATGGAATGTCCAATGCCCAACTCGTACAGCTGCTCGGGAATGTTTGGATTCGGCAGGTTTTGTCATGTCCAATTATCCACATTGGTGAATGGGTCATTTGCTTTTTTCCCGGAAAGACCAGCGGCTTTGACTACCTGGACATTGGACATTCCGTGTTGGGCATTGGAAATTATTCCTTCAAACCTGGGCATTGGACATTCCCCCCTTACCCATTTCCCCTAATCTGCTCCCCCAGTTCCTCCCCTATCAACCTATGCCCTTCATCCAGCCAAAACACCCGCACATTGGGCAGCCCTTCGTACAGCTTTTTCAGGGTTTTTTGCCGCAGCATGGGGTCGTTCAGCCCGATATACACGTCGGTGGGCAGCTTGCTCTCGCCCAGGATGCGCTGGATGATGTGCCGGCTCAGGTAGAAGGAGCGCATGGCTAACCAGCAGCCGAAGGTGCGGCGGAAGCGCTCGGGGCGGTTGAGGTTATTGGTGAGGAAATGATGGATCAGCGGCGGGGTCAGCCCTATTTTTTTGCCAAAATTGATGAGCGCGATAAACCAGCCCGGTTTTTGCAAAATGCGGTAGAGCAGCCGGCGTACCCACATCGGTGTGCGGGCAGCCATGCTCATACCCTTGGTCTTTACGCCATCGGGCGAGAGCAGGTACAGTTTGTTGAGCTGGCCGATGAGATCGGGCAGCATGGCCTGCGCCAGGCGGCCCCCAAAGCTGAAGCCCATGAGGCTGAAGCGCGTTTTCCCCTTTTCGGCCAAAATGCGGCGGATAATGCCCAGCAGGTCGTCTTTTGAAAAAGTGTTCGGCTCCCAGGTCGTTTGCCCATGAAATGGCCAATCGATGGCCACCACGGTGTACTTTTCTGAGAGCGCCGGCTCCAGCACCGCGAACATCCGGGCGCGGTCGCTGAACCCGTGCAGGGCGATGAGCAGTTCGGGGCCGCTGCCAAAATGCAGGCAGTGTACTTTGCCGTTGGGTAATTCCATGAAAGAAGATTGCATCGCAGAAAGGTTGGTTTGACGTTTTCCAATACGCCGATGGATGTGCAAAAATGGAAAAGTTCTGCGGTTTCTGCTCAATCAGGGCATAACTTGATGGTAAAAAAGACCTTGCTCAATCAATGCACGCAACAATTGTCTGTTGATCGCCTATATTGCCCAAAAATTCGACACATGAAAGCACTCAAGCTACTCTTCTGCTGCGCCATGATTTGCCACCAGGCATTTGCACAAACCTGGACCACCCTCAATGTGCCGTTTGCCGGACGTTACGACGACTTGTTTTTCCTGAACGATAATGTGGCCTGGACCTGCAACTTAAATGGACAGTCGTACAAGACGACCGATGGCGGCCAAACCTGGATCAACTACCCCGTAAGCCAGGGCGACTATTTGCGCAGCATAAAGTTCATGGATGCCGACACCGGTTTTTGTGGCGGGCTGGATGCGGGAAGCTATTTGTTCAAATCCACCAACGGCGGGCACTCGTGGACCAACATAACCAATAAAGTGCCCGGCTTGCAAGCAGGGGTCTGCGGGCTTTCCTGCCCGGGCGGAAAAGTGGTTTACGGTTGTGGGGTTTTTGCTTCGCCAGCCTACGTGATAAAAAGCGCGGACGGGGGCGTTACCTGGCAAAGAATAGATATGTCGGCTTATGCCCTCGCGCTTGTCGATATACTTTTTATTGATGCGCAAACAGGCTGGGTCAGCGGCAGGGCGAAGCAGGACGCGGGCGGCGTCATTTTGCGCACCACCGACGGCGGCGCCACCTGGCAACAAGTGGCGCACACGGGCATTCATGGCGATTATGTATGGAAAATGCAGCGCTTGGACGCGCAAAACTGGTTTGCGTCCATTGAAAGGGATTTTTCTGCCAATGCAAAAACCAACATCCTCAAAAGCACCGATGGCGGCCTTTCCTGGCAAAACGTGCTGGTCAAAAACACCCACAGCAGGTTACAGGCAATCGGGTTTGTGACAAAAGATCGCGGATGGACGGGCGACGAGCTCCTTTTTGAAACAACAGACGGCGGGCAAACTTGGCAAAATATCAACTCCATCAGTATCAACGGCAACAATTTCAACCGATTTGTGCGATTATCGCCCACGAGGGCATTCTTGTCCGGCTCAACCATCCATCGGTTCGACGGCATTTCCAGCGTTGCCCCGGAGCCAGCCGCTGCCAGTGAAAACGGCGAATTCCACGGCCTGAGCATTTCGCCAAACCCTAACGACGGCAATTTCCAAATTTCCATCACCCTCCGCCAAAAAACCCAGGTCATCCTGAAAATATACGCCTTCAACGGCGGCTACGAGGAACTGCTTTGGACAGGAGAACAAGCGGCAGGTGATTACCTGTTGCAGGCGAGCCTGGCGCACCAGCCGGCAGGCAATTATGTGGTGTATTTGAAGACGAACCACGGGACGCAGACAAGAATTGTAACGCTTTTACGGTAGACGGTTTGCACAGCATAGGTTTTCAGGTTTGGTATTTGTGCTTCAGCACTTTCGGCTTAGATTGTGAGCATCGGCAGTCTCTTTAAAAACCTTCCCAAACGGCTGAAATACTCGAACCAAAAGCATGAGACCAAGATGTGCAAACCGTCAACCGTCAACCGCCCGTCAAACCTCCACCGGCCCATCCCCCACCCAATCCTGCTGCACAGCGTTGCCTTCGCAATGCTCTAGCAATTGCTCGTCCATAAAGGCCCGCACTTCGTGCACGATGTCGCCGGGGTACAGCAGGTGCACGTTGGGGCCGGCATCGAGGGTGAAGTACAGCGGGTTGCCCGTATCGAGGCGGTATTGCCGCACTTTTTCGATGATGGCCAGGGAGCCGGGGCGCATCAGGGTGTACGAGGGGTTGCTGGCCATCATCAGGGCGTGGAGGGTCAGGGCCTCGTCTTCTGCGATTTTGCCAAAGGCTTCGATGTCGCCCGCTTTGAGGGCATCCAACAGTTTGCCGAGGCGCGCGCGTGCCTGTGCGTAGCGCGGCTCGGCGAAGGGGTTGCCGTCCATCAGCGCGTGGCCGGCACGGCTGCTCACGGCTTTTTCGTCGCGGCTGACTAACAGGATATCGTCGTGAAAATCCTTGAAGGTTTCGTGCAGCAGGTGTTCGGCCGGTATGGCAAATTCGTTGCTGCTGCCGTCCAGTTGCGCCGTCTGGCCCCAAACCGCTGCCTGGGGGAAAATGGAGCGACAAGCCGATCCGCTGCCTAAGCGGGCCAGGTAGGAGGCTTTTTTGTCGAATGCCGCAGGGTCTTGGAGGGTGCCAAAAAGCGCGTCTTCCAGGGAACAGAGGCAGAGGGCAAGGGCCGACATGCTGGATGCCGATGACGCGATGCCCGCTGAATGGGGGAAAGAATTGCCCGATTGGACGGACAGTTTCAACTGTTTCAAAAAAGGGTAAATGGGCAGCAGGCTTTGCAGGTAGGCCAGTATTTTAGCCCGGAAAGCTTCGTTTTCCTGTTGGTGGAACAAAAACTCCAGCTCGATCTGCCCGTCGGGCTGGCCTTCCCGAAATTCGTAGCTGAGCATGGTATCGGTAAAGGAGGAGGAAAGCGTGAAGCTCAGGGAGGGGTTGCGGGGCAGTTGCACGCCGTATTTGCCCCAGTATTTGATGATGGCGATGTTGCTGGGCGAGCGCCAGGTGATGCTCCCGGCATCAGGGATGTTTGACGAATCGATGATAAGGCGCGAATTCTCGTACATAGTTTTCGTTTATGGGCTGCCGCCCGTCGAATGATTGTTTGTCGCAAACGCTTGGTAGCTTGACAGGGTTGTCAAAAAAACAATGGCTTCCTTTGCACTCAAAGGGGAATCTTGGGGCAAAGAACGGCATCCTGCACAAAACTAGTGGGCGATTTGCCCGACTATTCTAATTTTGCAACCAAGTTTCCCGCAAACAAAGCCTAAACCAATCAAAAATGTGGCAAAAAATCCGGCGCCTCGGTGTTGAGCTGTATGCGTTTTTCACAACCTCCTTCGTGCTCAAAAACTGTCTGGGCATGATGGGCCTCATGGCGGGCATACTCATGCTCACCTTTTGGTGGCTCAAGTGCTATACCAACCACGGCGACAGCGTACAGGTGCCTACTTACGTGGGCATGAGCTTCCGGGAAGCCGCCCGTAAAGCCCGCTCGCGCGACTTTGGCGTAGCCGTGAGCGACTCCATTTACGTGCCGGGCAAGCCGCCGGGCGAGATCGTGTCGCAAGACCCCAAGCCCGAAAGCCGGGTGAAAGAAGGGCGCACGATCTATTTCACCGTCACCAAAAACAACCCCGACATCATCAAGCTGCCCGACCTGGCTGGCAGCGACGATTATGAGCTGTACAGCAGGAAACTGAGCCGCCTGGGCTTGAAGCCCCGCATCGTGGCGCGGGTGGCCGACCCGATACTGAAGCCCAACGTCATTGTCGATGTGGTATATCGGGGCGACACCATCACCCGTAAAATACGCTATGGCATTCCCGTGGAAATGGGCTCAACCATCGATTTCATCGTCAGCGAAGAAGTGACGCTCACCGTCAACATCCCTGATTGCGTGGGCCAAACCTTAGATGCCGCCAAGTTCCTGATACAGACCAGCGAGCTCAACGTCGGCACCATCATCCCCGACGGCACCGTGACCAAAGACGACCTCAATGCCTATGTTTACCGCCAAAGCCCCAAGTACGACCCCAACGGCACCATGCGCAAAGGGGAACAGATCGACCTGTACATCACGATCGACAAGCCGCAAAGGAATTAATTTGATAATTGGCCAATGCTAAAGCAATAAAACACTCAATTATGGAGATAACAGTACAAGACCTCAGCGCGAAAATCCAATCAGGCGAAAAATTCCTGCTGCTCGATGTGCGCGAGCCCTGGGAATTTGAAGAGTTCAACTTAGGCGGCCAGCTGATACCGGTCGGCGACATCATGAACAAGATGTGGGAACTGGAAGACCACAAGGAAGACGAGATCGTGGTGCATTGCCGCTCCGGCTCTCGGTCGGCGATGGTGCAAGGTCTGTTGATGGCCAATGGCTTCAAAAATGTGCGCAACCTCAAAGGCGGCACGATGGAATGGGAAGCGGTGTTTGGGAAGGGGGCAAAGCCCTAGTACTGCACCACAAACCTCCCACTCGATTCCCTTTTCCCATTGACGAGCACTTCATAAAAATATACCCCGCTGCGCAGGCTATGCGTCCAATTCAGCTCGTTTTCGCCGTTTAGCTCCGGGTCGTAGTCAAAGTAGGTCATGTATTGCCCCATCGCATTGTGTATCCGTATCCTCACCAAATCGTTGTACCGCAGGTACATCTTAAAGCGCAGTTCGCCGCTGGAAGGGTTGGGCGAGACCACAGTCGTGAAGCGCTTGTCGGCTTCGTATTCGCCCACATACAGGGTCTTGGCGGTGTTGTCCATCCAGGCAAGGCGGTTTTGCAGCCAGTTGCGCAGGTAATTGGTGTGGTTGAAATAGCTGCCACAGCAATAAGGGTTGGGCCAGAGGTATTGGTGCAGCACGGGCCAGCGCTGGAAATTGCGGCTCTGGCTTTCGCTCAGGAGGTTGGTGAGGGAGTCAAGCGCCTGCAGCACGGCTGTATTGGTAAATGGCCCTTGCCGCAGTTCTGCCCAGCGCTCTTTCACCTGTCGGCGGAATTCCTGGTCGCGCCATAGTTTCTGCCACCAGAAATGTATCACCCAGCTGTCGCCGCCACAGATATTGTTGAAATCGATGGCCCAGTTGGCGGTGCTTTCCCCGCCGCAGTAGTCGGCGTTGCCCAGCGCGATGTTGAAATCCCAAACCGGGCCGGCGTGCAGGCGGGAGTCTTTGTCGTCGCGGTCTTTGTAAAAAAAGGTGCTGAGCCGATATGCGTCCACGTTTTTGCCGATCTCGTTGAGCAAGACATAATCGATGAAGGACGGAACATCCAGCAGCTTTGTGTACCCGCTCGCTGTATCGGCAAAGCTGGGCGAAGCCATCACGGCTTCAAAATTGTTGACCCAGGCTTGGATGTACTGGCGCTGCTGGGGCTGTATGTCGCCAACTTTGGGGTAGTGCACCTGCCAGAGGGTGCTTTGCCAGGCGCCGGGAAATGGCGGGAAGGGCGATGTCCAGTTTGCCCCGACCTCGCCTGTTGTTTTGTCGATTTTAAGGATGTAGCCGCCCGTGAGCGAGTCGCCCGCCAGGTCTGTTTCTTTGAGCTTGGCCACGTCCACCCTGTTTTTCCCGCGTTTGATCTTTTCTGTCACCAAATAAACGCCCTGGTACTGCCCGTTCAGCACCAGTTCCACAAAGCGCGTACGCGGCGCCCAGGGCATGATGCGCCGCGCCAGTTCGAGCATGAGCGCGTCGCGCACGAGGCTTTTGTCGTTGTAGGGCGCCAGGAAGGCCCAATCAGCTTCCTTGGGCATGCCCAGCAGCGGGTAGTCCAGGTCTTCGCCCTCTATGTCGCGGGTTTCCACGGAATAGGGCTTTTTGTCGGAAAAAAAATCAGACGTGCTGCCCCGACGCTCGATGCCGATCAGCCCGTTGTAGTCTTTCGGGGCATCCGTGAGGTAGTTTCGGAGGCCGGGGCCGTTGTACAGCACCTGCATCTGGGCTGTTATCTTGGGCTCTTGCGGGATGGCCTGCCCGTTGGTGTTGATCAGGACGATGGGCAGGTTGGAGGATGTAAAATTGACCTGTGCCGAACAGCACAAGGGCAACAGGAAAAAAAGCGATTTGAAAAATCTCATGCCGGGATGTTTTGGCAAAGTTGCTGATTTTCTGGGGATCAGGCACTACGCTTTGCCGTAAAGCCCCTCCAAAAAATACGACAAATACTTGTTCCCCGCATATTTCGCCAAGAGCGCGGCCACTCCATCGCTGTCCAAGGCATTGTACAGCGGGTTTTGCGTTTGTACCACCAAATTCAAGGCGTTCCAGCCTCCTTCGGGCAATTCCTGGGTTTGCGTGGTAGCCTCAAAGTTCCCTTTTGCCATTTCGCCCCTGGTGATGCGCGCCGTGCTCAGTTTGTCGGGCGTGGGGAGCGATGGTTGTTCCAGTTTTGCAGCGCCGTTGATTGCCACGGCGCTAATGATAAATTTCAGGGTGCTGTCGCTGGATTTGTGGTTGAAGAGCCAGGCATTGTTGTCGAGGCTGAGCGAGAGGGCTTTTGATTTGTTGATTTCCAGCGGTTCAAATTTATTTGGCTCGATGGCCCGGCTTCCGTCCGGGTTGGTGATGATGCTTAGCCAGCAGCCATAGTCCGACATCAGTATGGGCTGCACGTACAGGTCTTGTGCAGCGTGGTTGGTGAGCCGGATATTGATGTCTGCGGCATATTTGTCACCCGATTTTTTCAGGGAAATGGCCACCTCGTTTTTGTTCAGGGGCAATGGGTTGCCTTCCGCGTCCGTAATTTCGACACCCAACAAGTCGGTTGAGATTTTGGTGTCGGTATCGTTCTTTAAATCGAGCATGAAATGCCATTGGGCGATATGCTTGATTTGGGCCAGGAGGTTGTCGGCAGCGTTTTCCTCATCCTGAAAAACGGGCATCACCACCGGGCGGAACCAATCTTCTTTTTTGCAGAGGTAGTACATGCCTTCCGCGCTTACCAGGTAATAATCGGCGCTTGTCGGCTCGCTTTCCTGCTGCACAAACGCTTCGTTTTCACGCGCAAACAATGTGGTCGAAAGGGTTTCTGCTTGCTGGGGCGTCAGGTCTTTGTTTTCAAAATATACCCGCAGCGGTCGGCTTGCGAGGTTCTCCAGCAGGGCCCGCATGGGCTTCTGGGAAAGCTTGGAGCGCGTGGTGTCGTCAAAAATCACCTCGGCGTTGTCGAGCTCTGTGCTTCCCACGCGGCCGGTGTAAGTGCTTTCATCTTCGTCGGTCACCAGCACGGTGGTTTTTTGCGAGGCCACGCGGTCGAGGATGCCCTTGTCGAGGCGGTACTCGAGGTTTTCCGCGTTGAAATCGACCGTGCCGTAGCCGGTGCTTACATCCGGGATTTGCTTTTTCAAAAAGCCCGATGTTTCGAGCCCGCGCGCGGCTGGCGGGGCATAAATCTTTACCCGCTGGTCGTACTTGTACCGGATGCGGTTGCGGATGCGGTTGCAAAGGTCGCGGTAGCTGATGTGGCCGCCGGTTTCGCGCAAAATCTCGAGCATGAACCAGGCGAACACCCCGTGCTTGCCCTGCCTGAAAATGAGCGCCTCAATGGCAGCTTCGTTGCTTTCTGCGGCAGCCAGCTGGATATACTGGCCTTCCGGCAGCAGCTTTTCAGCGCTTTCCCATACAAACTCCTCCCGTTGTTTGTATTTTTCGGAAAAGACAAAATCCTTCCAATCCTGGCGCTGTTTGAACGTGGCAAAGGCCTGTTTTTTCACTATCTCCATGTCGATGGCGTTGCGGGTGTTGTCGCCCGCGTGGCAGCAATCGAACAGGGTGAGTATGTGCACGTCGGGCTTGCTTATTCCGTGCAACAAGTAGCGGAGTTCCTTGTCGGCCAAAACGAATTTTCCGGCATCGCCCTGTTCGTAATAGCAGACAATGCCCTCCAGGCGGCCGTCGCGCTCTTGGGGCCAGATTTCCATGTCGGCATACTCGACGCCACCGTGGCCGGAGAAAAAAACCAGGATGGAATCGCCGGCCTGGGCCAGCGATAGGTGTTCTTTGAACGCCGCCACGATATTGGCTTTGGTGGCGGCATCGTCGAACAACAGCCTTGGTTTAAAGGCAAAACTGTCGTCTTGTGCCAGCCAATCGTGCAGCGCCTGGGCATCGGCGACGCAGCCTTCCAGTGGGCCGAAGGCGTAATTGCCGTCAATAATCACCTTGCGGTCGTAGGCGTTGATGCCGATGATGAGGGCGTAGAGGGAGGGTTTCATACGCTATAATGAAAGCAGGCCAAAATCTTGCTCAAGAGCAACGCCTTTGGCGCTGTTTCGGACTAAGTGTACAAGTATGTTCGTATCAAGCAGAATGGACATTATTTACTGAGGGCGGCAATTATTTCCTCTGCGGGAGGCTGATCAGAAAAAAGCGCGCGAAGATTTAACAAGGCTTCTTTTTTTATGGCTAATCCGTCCATAAGTGCCGTTGATCCTTTGCGATAGGCAGGTTCAACTTTGGCAGGAAGGGGCTTTCGCTTGTTCTGTTTGTTTTTAATTGTGGCAACAGGCTCCGCAGAAGCCATAGCGTGGGCTAAGGTATCAGAGATTAGGGAAATGAAAAACTCCCTGTCGGTTTGGACCAATTCGGCCAAAGCAGCCTTGAGTGTTTCTTTCGATACAGTTTCTGCCATGACTTAAAACAAAATTTATTTATTTACAAAGGTAGGCCTTGCACTTGAATATTCCCAGCAACAATTTGTTGAAAATAACAGCCTTCGCTTCCTGAAGCCAACGCAATGTGGTTGTGAAAATGGAATGTCTGTAAACTATTGAAAATCAATCTTCCAGTATCTATAAATCCTTCAAATCCACCCAAATCCAGGTATAATTTGGAATCAGTTCCCCGGTTACGCATCCCTAAGCTCCCGCCGCAAAATCTTCCCCACGTTCGTCTTTGGCAGTGTGTCGCGGAACACCACTTCTTTTGGCACTTTGTACCCTGTCAGGTTTTCGCGGCAGTGCGCGATCACTTCTGCCTCGGTGAGGGAAGGGTCCTTTTTTACAACGAACACCTTCACCACCTCGCCCGATTTTTCGTCGGGAATGCCAATGGCCGCAGATTCCAGTATCTTGGGGTTAAGGGCCAGCACGTCTTCGATTTCATTGGGATAAACGTTGAAGCCCGATACCAGTATCATGTCCTTTTTGCGATCGACGATCTGGAAATAGCCGTCGGGGTGCATGAAGCCCATGTCGCCGGTGCAGAGCCAGCCGTCTTTGATGGTTTCGGCAGTGGCGTCGGGGCGCTGCCAGTAGCCTTTCATGATCTGTGGGCCGCGGGCCTGAATCTCGCCCACATTGTCGGGCCCCGGCGGCAGCGGGTTGCCCTTTTCATCGGCAATGCGCACGTCGGTCGAAGGTACGGGCATGCCGATGGTGCCGAGGCGCATGGTGTCGTCAACAGGGTTTACACAGAGCACGGGGCTGCTTTCCGTCATGCCGTAGCCTTCGGTGAGCTGGCAGCCGGTGGTCTGCTGCCAGCGCTCGGCCACGGCGCGCTGTATGGCCATGGCGCCACCTACGCAGGCGCGGAGGCTGCTGAAATCGATGCTGCTGAAATTGGGCTGGTTGAGCAGCCCGTTGAACAGGGTGTTCACCCCGGTAACGATGTTGGGCTTGTACTTTATCCACTCTTTTATCAGTGCCGGCAGGTCGCGGGCATTGACGATCAGCACGTTGGAGCCGCCGCAGTTCATAAAGGCTAAGCAGTTTACGGTGAAGGAGAAGATATGGTACAAGGGCAGGGGGCATAGCACGACCATTGACTCCCCTTCTTTGAACAAGGGGCCAAGCCAGGCGCGGATTTGCAGCATGTTGGCCACTAAGTTGCGGTTGGTGAGCATGGTGCCTTTCGACACGCCCGTGGTGCCGCCTGTGTATTGCAGGGCGATGGTGTCTTCAGGGCCCGACTGGAACGGCTCGATGCTGAACCTTTTGCCTTCTTTGAGCGCGTCGGTGAAGCACACCGTGTTGGGCAGCTCAAACTTTGGCACCATTTTTTTGACCCGGCGGATCACGAAGTTCACGATGGGCCCTTTCAAGCCCAGCATCTCCCCGATGGAAGTGAGGATCACCGTTTTTATCTGTGTTTCGGCGATGATCTGCTGCAGGTTGGCGGCGAAGTTTTCTGCGATGATGATGGCCTTGGCGCCGGAATCGACAAACTGGTGCCGCATTTCGCGGGGGGTGTACAAGGGGTTGGTGTTCACCAGGATCAGGCCGGCGCGCAGGGCGCCAAACATGGCAATGGGGTATTGTATCATGTTGGGCATCATGAGCGCCACGCGGTCGCCGGGCTCAAGGCCGCGCGAGCGGAGGTAGGCGCCGAAGTTGCGGCTCTGCTCGTCTATTTGCCTGAACGTCAGCATTTTGCCCATAAAGTAGAATGCCGGTTTGTCAGCATATTTTTTGAAACACTCTTCCAGCATATCGATGACACGCGGGTAGGCATTCGGGTCGATGTTTACCGGCACGCCCGCCGGGTAGTGTTGTAGCCAGGGCTTTTCCATATCAATTTATCTGTTTTATAGCCAACGCAAAGTGGTTGTGAAGAAACGGAGAAAACATCATTTCTCCGGCAAGATTTTGAGCAAATATAAGGTATCCAGCGTGGAAACGCGGCTGGCGGGGTTGAGAAATGTTGCTTTTAGCAAGGCCGCCTGAAAATGGGTGAAGCTTTGGGCCACCTCAAAAGGCAGCCCGGCCATTTCCAGCTCGCCCTTGCCGGCACTGTCGGCATGTAGCCACAGTGGCCCTGTTCTGTTTACATGCGCCCGCAAGGTGTCGTGCAGCTCAAAATCTTCCAAAATATCGCCATTGTAAAAATCGAGTGCATTGCTGCCCCGGTGGAAATAGGCCATCCGGTCGGCTGGGATGCCATTCTCCCGTGCGTATTCGGCAATGCGCTTGGGCGATTGATAAGGCAGCAAAGTCGGGTAGAAATAAAAATTGAGCATGAAGCCGATAAAAACAGCGGCCAAAACACCGCGCTGCACTATCTTGTCGGAGTTGTTCGGGAAGGGAGCTTTGAAGATTTTAAAGGACAAAGCGCCGAGCAGCAGCAACACGGTCGCCCAAAGCAATACGTTGGCAGAAGGGAACACAAAGGAAGGGATCAGCAAGGCGATGATGATGCCTATTGCAATGGAAGAATACAGGGCGGCCCATTCCCAACGCATCTTCTGGTTCTGGCCTTCTGCCTGGTTCAGGTGCGCCGCCACCAGCACCGCCGCCCAGGGAAGCGTCACGAATATGTAGTGCGGAAGCTTGTATTGCGACATGGACAAGGCGATGAAGGTGAGCGCGAATGCGCCGAGGGAGTAATACTCGCTGAACTTTCGGGAAGTTTTCAACTTCCCGAAAGTTGGGAGCAGCAGCAGGCACCAGGGCAGGAATGCCCAGAGGTAAACGTGCAGGAAATAGAAGGCAGAAGCATCGTTTTTCCACACGTTCTCGCCCGTCACGCGCCCGAAACTTTGCTCCCAAAAGAAAAAGTACAGGCCGGAAACACCCGTGCGGCCATTCACCACCTTCTCCGGGTGCAGGTCGAACTGCTGCCAAAGCCCCCAACACATCGGCGCCAATACCAGGGCCGAAATGCCCAAACCTATGAGCCATCGCCATTTGAAGATGTCACGCCATCGCCCGCTGAAAATCAAGTGCGTGCCCACGCCAAAGCCCGCAATCACCAGGCCGATGGGCCCCTTGGCCAACATGGCCAAGCCGATGCAAAAGAAGCCGCCAAGCAAATAGCGCCAGCGCAGGCTTTGGAGGTATTCCGCCAGTTGCCATACCGCACAGGCAGTGGTGCCGAGCAACAGGGTATCGGTGCGCACGTCGTTGCAGATCACGATGATGCCCATGGCTGAAGCCAGCATAAAGGCCGCCTGCCGCGCCGTTCTTTCCCCATAAAACAGGAGACTGAACCGGTAAACACCCCAAACGCCCGCCAGCGCCGCCAACAGGGACGGCAGCTTGTACGCCCAATTGCTCATGCCAAAAAGCGCAAACGAACTCGCCGAAAGCCAAAACAACAAAGGCGGCTTGTCTAAATAATTGGCGCCCCGGTGCTGCACCTGCAGCCAGGAGCCATTTTGCAGCATCTCCATCGAAATTGACGCATATTGGGCAGCATCCACGTCCATCACATCTAAGAAAAGGCCGCGCAGCAGCACAGCAGCCAGGCCAAGGCCGAGCCAGAACCAGGGAGAACCGGCCTTGCCGCCCTGGACAGAAAAAATTGCGGAAATACGACGCATAGCGGCAAAAGTCGGGAGAATCGACGATATACTATGATTCGCCTGATTTTTGTGATTGAGTATGATTGATTCAACTGATGTTCCATTGATTACAAAGATCGGCATGCACAAAACCAAGCAGCGTGAGGTGTAATTGAATGTATTATTGCTTCGCACTTTTCCAAAAAAACCCCGACCTTTACGCTTGGTTTCGGTAAAACAGGAAACATTTACTCAATGGAAAGAGGTTAACGAGAATATCAGGCATTAAATCATTGATAACCAATATGATACACCTTTAAAACCTTGCAAATCACTAGTGCCGCGTCCGGCAAATGACCCGTGAATCGACGTGGTAGATTTTTTGTTCATCAAGGCGTGAGGAGGGCGCAATGCGGGACATTTTAACCGACGAACAACGCAGAGAAACGAAAAATATGGCCGTCGATTCACGGGCCATTTGCCGGACGCGGCACTAGGATCTTGGTTTGCCTCGCGGCACTAGGTTTTGTGCACGACCAATATCGCAACATTTTGATTTGCAGTAAGGCCGCCAACAGCCAAAACTAAACAGCGCGAGAAATAAGAAAACGGTGGAATCCCAGCCCTTGAGCGGGACCGCCGTCGTTCCACCCTGATCCGTCGGGGTGTCTCCATACACGGGGCGGGTGATACAACATCCGCCCCATTTCGCACCATGCGCCTTATCCTGATAACGCCCGGCTTTACCGCCGACGAGCACGACCGAAACTGCCTGCCCACCCTGCAGTTGTACGTGGACGCTTTGCTGGAACAAAATGTCGAGGTGCAGGTGGTCGCGCTGGACTACCCTTTTTCCAACCAGGCTTTTCAATGGAAAGGCGCTACCGTGCACCCCTGCGGCGGGCGCAACAGCCGCTGGCTGAAACCGCGCACGATATGGCGGGCTTCTCAAATTTGCAAGCGACTTGTACGAGAAACCCCGCACGGCAAAACAGCTGCCCTGCACAGCTTTTGGCTGGGCTGGGCTTCCGGCATCGGGGAACACTTGGGGCAGCAATATAGGCTGCGGCATATCAGCACCTTGATGGGCCAAGACGTGCTGCCGCAAAACCGGCACCGCTTCAAATTCCTGACCGAGGAGCGGGCAGCGCGGCTGGTAGCTTTGTCAAGTTTTCAAAACGACGCGTTAGCCCGGAATTCAGGTTTCCGCGCCGCGAACGTTATCCCCTGGGGCGTCAGCCACGCCGAAATCCCCACTGAATTTTCCAAAGATCGCCCGATAGATATCCTGGGGGCCGGCTCCCTGATCCCCTTGAAAAACTGGGATTTGTGGTTGGAAACCGTGGCCGCTGTGGCCAAAAAGCAGCCGGAACTGAAAGCTGTCCTGTTGGGAAACGGCCCAGAAAAGCAGCGGCTGGACAAAAAGGCAGCGCAATTGGGGCTGTCCCAAACAGTGGAATTTGCCGGCGAACTGCCCAGGCCACAGGTGTTGGGAAAAATGGGGCAAGCCAAGGTACTGCTCCATACCTCCAATTTTGAATCGCAGGGTTACGTGCTTTCAGAAGCGGCCATGAGCGGCTGCAGGGTCGTGGGCACACCGGTGGGCATCGCGCCAGCAATGGGGCCTTGTGCCGATACGGCGGCGGCGTTGGCTAACCTCGTGCAGGATGCCCTGGAAGCGCCAATTTTGACAAAAGCGCATACCCCTTTCCTAATGTCGGATACCGTTGCGGCTTACCTTCAATTATTTTCAAATTCCGCGTGAAATCTCTTCTGTATGAATCCGTCCACGCAAAATGGGGAAAGTATCCTTCCTCGCCGCCGGTATTTGTACATGCAGCGCACGTTACATGGACGGATTCATACAGCAGGACAAGCCGGGGGGAGGCATATGGTCAAAAGGCAGGCAAAAGCCGCTGCACAGTTTCAAATTCAAACTATCTTGCGCCTCCATCCCAATCACCATAACCGCCATCAATATTTCCAAATTATGACATTAACAAATTAAACCAGGATGAACACTCAACCATTCAACGACCAACTTGCCCAACCCCTGGCCCATGCCGACCTGATCCGCCAATTAGAAATGAGCTCCAAGGGCCTGGAATCGACGAGCGGCGACGACCTGGCCAACCAATTCATCGTTTTCCAGCTCAACAACACCGAAACCGGCGGCACCGTGATGGAAACCTCCACCGTCAAGCCATCCTTGGTCGGCGGCGCCGATGCCCCCGACGTGCAGATGAGCATCGAGATGATCGCCTTCCACGTAGGGCAAGACGAAGGCATCCCGAACGACACCCGGGCAACCATGCGCCTGGTAATCGGCAAGGACGAAAATTCCCGCGACAAATATTTTGACACGGCCTTCTGGACCATTGCCGCCGGCCTGAAACTGTACGACCAGGCCAAAGGCAAGCCCGCTGAAAGCAAGGACTTGAAAGCCGATTTTACCAAGGCATTCGGCAAGCGCCCCATCGAGATACCTGGCGGCTTGGCGCGCATGACTTTTGAGGTGGTGAAACACAAGGAGCCGCAATGGTGGCAGCGCGTGTTCGGCTTCCTGCAATCGGGCGCCGGCCAGGCGCTTACCTCCGTCATCGGGTTCCCGGCTATCGGCCAAACAGCCATCGGCCTGGTTGACGAGCTGCTGAACAAACTGAACGACGACCTCACGGGCGTGCTGTTCAAAAGCAGGCCCCTGACCCTGGCCCTCAGCCAAATGGCCAAGGAAGATTTCACCGGCGGGAACCCCCGCGTGAAAGTGGGCTGCCTCAACCCAGGCTTCTGCATCATCGCGCGGGGCCGCGACTACGGCCTGCTCGCCGGGGCTGACGCCTATTTCTATACTTCCTACGGGAAATTGGTGCCGGCATCGGTCTCGGAAGCCGACCTTTTGGCCGACAACTACGACGATCCGTTCAAGAATTGCACCTACGGCGTGTTCAAGATCGGGATGCGCGGCGCGAAGTTGAACCCGGATTTTAATTACAGCTGATTTGGGGAATGTGATATACCTCACGCCGCTTGGTTTTGTGCATGTCGATCTTTGTAATCAATGGAACATCAGTTCAATCAATCATACTCAATCACAAAAATCAGGCGAATCATTGTATACATGCCCCGCGTATTGCTCTGCCTCTGTTTTGTCGCTTCCCTTTCCAGCCTGCTCAACGCCCAAACCATGCTACAGGGCAGTGTCAAAAATCAACGCCAGGAGCCCCTGGCCTTTGTTACCGTTGCGCTGGAAGCCGATACACCAGGCGGCGTGCTGACCGACCTGGAAGGCCGTTTCCAGCTGATATTGCCCCGCAGCACGAGGTCCATCCAGTTCCGCTATCTCGGCTACAAAACTTTACGGATTGAACCCGCAGTGTGGCAGGGCAAAAAGCAGTTGGAAATTGAACTTGAGCCAGAAGACTTTTCCCTGCCCGAAGTGCTGGTGCGGCCCGGCGTCAACAAGGCCAACATCCTCATGCGCAAGGTGATCGCGGCGCGGGATGCCAACAACCCCGAAAAGCAGCGCGGCTACCGCTGCATGACCTACAACAAGAACAGCTTCGACCTGCTGCCCAACCGAAAGGGCTTTGAAAAATCCATCGCAAAAAAGGACAGCAGTTCCGAGTCGGCAAGGGAGCAGTTGAAAGAATTTGAAGCCTTAGAGAAAAGCAGCGCGCAACACCACCTATTCCTGATGGAAAGCGTGACGGAAAGGAGCTTCTTAGCCCCCAACAGCGTGCAGGAAAAAGTGCTGCTCAACCGGGTGAGCGGCGCTTCCTACGCCGGCCTGGTGGCCGTCGCCAATGCCTTGCAGCCCTTCACGTTTTACGGCGATTACCTGCAGCTCATCGACAAGGATTTTGTCAACCCCATCAGTCCGGGCAGCACGGCGCTGTACTTTTTCAACCTCGAAGACACGCTCTTCCAAGGCCGCGACACGATATGGACGGTTTCGTTCCGGCCCCGCAAAGGCAAGGTGTTCACGGCGCTGGAAGGCGTGCTGCACATCAATTCTGACGGTTACGCCCTGCAAAACGTGCAAGCCTGGCCCGCAGAGATGGGCAATATGGAGATCAAGGTGCAGCAGGCATACCAAAGAGTGGCCCTTGAAAACCCAGCGGATGGCAAGCAACGGCAATGGTTCCCCGAGCAGCTCGACTTCGAGCTCGTTTTCCGAAAATACCCCGCCGAATACATGGGTGTAAGGGCTGTCGGCAGGAGCTATATCTCCGAGGCGAGCATCAACCCCGGGCTGCGCCTCCGCGACTTCAACCCCGACAAGCCGCTGCTGATGCTGGAAAATGCCCATGCCCGGGCCGACAGCGCCTGGGAACACTGGCGCGCGCCCGCACCCCTCAGTGACCGGGAACTGCGCACCTACGCCTGGCTCGACAGCCTCGGAAAAGAGAAAAAGATCGGCCTGCTTTTCAACGCCATGGACTACCTGAACACGGGGCTATTCCCCATCGCCGGCCCCATCAACTTAGATGTCAACAACGTGATCCGGTTCAGCGAATATGAGAATTTGCGGCTCGGCCTTGGCCTCAGCACGGCGCAGGCCCGATCCCTGGAGGCAGCGCGGCGATTGGAGGCCAGTGTATATGGCGGCTATGGGTTTCGCGACAAAGGCTGGAAATACGGCGGGCAGCTCTTGTGGCGCATCGCCCGGAACAGCGGCACCAACTGTGCGGCAGGTTGGAGAAACGACCTGCAGGAACCAGGCATCCTGCCCAGCGCGGCAAGGCAATACGTCGATCGGTTCATTTACGCCAAAAAAGTGGACAGGCTGCGCGAGGCGTGGGGAACCCTTGAAAGCCGCTTGGGCCGGCGCTTGTTTTTGCAAGGGAAATTCAGCCGGCAAACGGTAAGCCCGCAGTACAACTATGCTTTTCAGGTATCGGATGGCGCGCAGCGCGGCAGCTTCCGCTTTGCAGAGGCAAGCCTTTTCCTGCGTTATGCCCACAACGAGGAAAGGCGCAGCTTTTTGGGCAACGAGGCTGGTTCCGTGCAGCACTGGCCGGTGCTGGAGATTTCCTACGCCCGCGGCCTGCCCAAAGTGCTCGGCGGGCAGTTCAGCTACGACCGCTGGATGGGCGCTGTTTACCAGTCGGTTTTCATCCGCCGCCTGGGCCGCTGCAGCTGGCGTATTGAGGCAGGGCAGGTAAATCCCACTGTCCCGCTGGCCAAACTATTCACCCTGAACCAGTCGCCCGACCAGGGCCAGTTCGGTTATTTCACCTTGAAAAACACTTTTCAGGCCTTGCCCGACACGCTTTTTGCTGCCGACCAGTTTGCCAACCTCTATTTTTCCCAGGAGCTCGGGCCCGTGCTGTACAAGTCCAAGTACTCCTCCCCATTCCTTACCCTGCACCAAAAAATTGCCTGGGGCCGCTTGAGGGCGCCTGAACTGCAACTGGGAACAGGCTTGCAAAGCGCCGAAAAAATGCTGTACGAAACAGGGTTGCAGCTCGACAACCTCGTTCGGCTCAACTACCTGAACTTCGCCACCGTGGGCTTAGGCACAGCTATCTATTATCTGTGGGGGCCCCTGCAAAGCCCGCGCTGGAAAGACAACGCAGCCCTGCGGCTTTCATTGAAATTTCAGCTTTGATGGCGCCGGGCGGCTTCCATCACCGACTTCTGGTGCGCAATCGACTCCTGGTGCACCGCGTTCAAAAACTTTTCCACAAACGCTTCGCTCAAGTTGCGCTCCCGCCCTTGCGCAAAGCCCCGCTCCAGTATCTCGTTCCAACGCGCGGTTTGGAGTATCGCGATGTTGTTCTTGCGCTTGATGCGGCCAATGTCTTCGGCCAGCCGCATGCGCCGGGCCATCAGGTTGAGCATCTCCAGGTCTATTTCGTCAATTTTATGCCTGATCTGCTCCAGATTGTCGGAAAAACCGGAATCGTCGGTGGACTCGCGCCGCACCATCAGCGACCGAACGATTTCCTGGTAGCGGAACGGCGTCACCTGCTGCCGGGCATCGCTCCAGGCCTCGTCTGGGCTGCAATGCACCTCCGTCATCAGCCCGTCGTATTGCAAGTCGAGGGCTTGTTGGGCGATTTCAGCCAGGTCGTCGCGGTTGCCACAGATATGGCTGTTGTCGCAAATCAAGGGCAGGTCGGGCATGCGGCGCTTCAGCTCGATGGGCAGTTCCCAGTATGGCGCGTTGCGGAACCTTGATTTGGAATAGGTGGAAAAGCCCCGGTGGACGGCGCCCAGGCGCGCCACGCCGGCTTTGGCGATGCGCTCCAGCGCTCCGATCCACAATTCAAGTTCGGGGTTCACCGGGTTTTTGACCAACACCGGAACATCCACGCCTTGCAGCGCATCGGATATTTCCTGCACCGAGAAGGGGTTGACGGTGCTGCGGGCGCCTACCCAGAGCACATCGACGCCAAATTTCAGGGCTTCATAAACCTGGTTCCCGTTGGCTACTTCGATGGTCGTTTTCAGCCCGGTTTCTGCCTTTACGTCGCGGAGCCAGGGCAGGGCTTTGGCGCCCAGCCCTTCGAATGCGCCGGGGCGGGTGCGGGGCTTCCAGATGCCGGCGCGGAACAGGTCGATGCCCTGCGGAGCCAACTGCCGGGCGGTGTCGAGCAATTGTTCGGGGGTTTCGGCGCTGCAAGGGCCGGCGATGAGGAAGGGCGTGTGGTCGGATTTTTTGAACATATACCAGGATTTTAGCGCTTTGCAAGATTTTAGGATGGATTGATTTGATTGTCAAGGATTTGTCTTGGGTCGTCTTAGCCGATGATGCGGCGGATGTCGTTGGCTTGTGCGATGAGTTGGTGGAAGGCGTTGAAATCCTTTTTTATGAGCAGGGTGCGGAAGCGGCTGACGGCGTTGATGTACTCGTCGAGCACGTCGAGCACGTGGTCGCGGTTTTGCTGGAAAATGGGCGTCCAGGTGTTGGGGTTGCTTTTGGCCAGCCGCACGGTGCTGCTGAAGCCCCCACTGGCCAGGTCGAAAATGCGGTCTTCTTCCTGCTCTTTTGCCAGCACCGTGAGCGCCAGGGCAAAAGAGGCGATATGGGAAATATGGCTCACATAGGCGGTGTGCAGGTCGTGTTCCTGCCCGCTCAAGGTGGTGAGCCGCATTTGGAGGGCAGAAAACATTTGGACAACCATAGCCAGGGCATCGGGCGCGCTCTGCTCTACGTCGCAAAGCACACAGCATTTGTCGGCGAACAAACCTTCCACGGCCGCTTCGGGGCCGGAGTATTCGGTGCCGGCCATAGGGTGCGCGGCCACAAAACGGCTGCGTTTTGGCGCGTGGCGGATGGCATCCAGCAGGGGCATTTTGGTGGAGCCGACGTCCAGCACCGCCTGTCGTTCACCGATCTGGCCCAATACTTGCATCACCAGTGTGGGCAGGGTATCCACGGGAGTTGCTACCACGATGATATCGCTGTTCCTGATAGCTGTTTCCAGGTCGGATATGGTGTCTGTCAATCCCAATTCGAGGGCTTTTTGGGCGTGTTCGGGATTGAAATCGATGCCGTGCACAGTGCTGGCAAAACCGCATTTTTTCAGCCCGATGGCTATGGAGCCGCCGATGAGGCCAAGTCCTATTATTCCTACTTTCATCTTTTTTAATGTGGGAATTGGGTGATTTGATAATTTTCAGGATGCGGCACTAGCCGTTTGGCGCCGGGCTTGGCAGCTTGGATGGAGCCGTTCCAAGGCCGATTGGAACACCGATTCGTCGGCGCAAAGGGATACCCGGATGAAGCTCGCCCCGTTTTGGCCAAAAATGCCGCCGGGGGTCAGGAACAGGTCGTGCCGGTACAGAAGCGCATCCGACATCTGGTAGCCATCGTGGCCGTACTGGGCAGGCACTTTCCCCCACACGAACAGGCCCTGCTGCCCCGGAGCGACCGCGCAGCCCAGGTGCTGCAGCAGCTTTGTCGCTGCTTTTTGCCGACCTGCGTAGGTTTGGTTCAGCGATTGGTACCAGGTTCCCGGCAAGTTCAGGGCAGCGATTGCCGCCATCTGCACGGGCAGGAACATACCCGAGTCCATGTTGCTCTTATAGCGCAGCACGTTTTGGATATTGGCTGCCGCGCCCGCCAGCATCCCAACCCGCCAGCCCGCCATGTTATGGGCTTTGCTGAGGGAGTTCAGTTCCAGTGCGATGCCTTTTGCCCCATGCACCGACAAGATGCTTTTGGGCCTGTCATTTAGGATGAAGCTGTAGGGGTTGTCGTTGACGATCAATATGTTGTGCCTATTCCCAAAATCGACCAACTGCTCAAAAATTTCCTGGGAAGCAGCTGTGCCGCTGGGCATGTGAGGGTAGTTGACCCACATCAGCTTGCTGCGCGCGTGGTCCATTTGTTCCAAAACCCTGAAATCGGGTCGCCAGCCGTGCTGCTCCGACAAGTTATAGGGCAACACATTGGCGCCGGCCAATAGCGTGGCGGCCCGGTAGGCCGGGTATCCGGGGTCGGGCACGAGCGCCACGTCGCCCGCTTCTAAGTAACTCATGGCAATGTGCAGGATGCCTTCTTTGGAGCCGAGCAAGGGCAATATCTCGCCGTTTGGGTCGAGCGAAACGCCGTAATGCCGGGCATACCATTGGGCAAAAGCTTCCCGCAGGGCGGGTATGCCGGTGTAGCTTTGGTAGCCGTGGGCGGTGGGCAGCGCGGCTGTCTGGCGCAGGGCTTCTGTCACGCCGGGCGCGGGTGGCAGGTCGGGGCTCCCGATGCCGAGGTTCAGTACCTGGCGCCCGCTGGCGTTGCGCTGTGCGATCTCGCGCAGTTTGGCGGCGAAATAGTATTCGTGCACCCCTTGCAGGCGGCTGGCGGTGGGGAATGGGTCGGTATTGCTGTTCATAAGTAAAAAAGGCAAAACAAAAAGGGAGCCCCTGTGCAGGAACTCCCTTTTTGCCATTGGTTGTCAGTGTGTTAGCGGTCAATCCGGCATGGCAAGGTCATTCCTGTTATTTTCTCCACAATAGAAAAAATAAAAAGAAAAACCAGAATAATATGTGCCGGTGTGCAGTGTCATCAACAATTTGATTGCTGCAAACGTATGGGCATTTTTGTTTTCTTGCAAGTCATTTGAAAAAATAGTGGGAATTGCAGTCAAAATATCAAATTAAGCAGCCATTCTTTCTCCGTCAGCACGGTTTCCTTTTCAATTTCTGTGCGCAGCTCTTCCTGCGATTTTTTGTTGCCTGGCTCCAGTTGCAGGATGCGCTCCGTGAAGCGGATGATGTTGAGGTAGTTGTTGCGGTGGTAGCCGATCACTTTTTTGCGGTGGATGTAGTTGCGCATGGCGTCGAGGTGCGATTGCAGGAGCTCGTGTTCCTGCAGCACGAAGTAGGTCTTGAGCAGGAGGGTTTTGGCGGCGAGGTTGAGCAGGGGGTCGCGGTAATTGGCTTTTTGCAACAGCAGCAGCACCGAATCGTAGCGGTTGCGGGCGTAGTCGAGCCGGGCCTGGTTGAAGCTCAGAGAGCTGTCGCGGTAGCTGTCTTCCAGGTACGGGTTGTAGTTGGCGATGAAGGCTTCGGCCCAGTCCAGTTCGCCGCAGCGCAGGGCGGCGGCCACGATATTGTGGTAGGTGAAGCGCGACAGGGTGCCGTTTTCGAAAAGGTAGCCGGCATCTAAGGCTTTTTGGTAAAGGTGCAGCACTTCGTGTTCCAGGCTGCGCTCGCCGCGGTTGGTCTGGCGGATGCAGTGGTTGATGGAAAAGGTGTAGAATTCCCGCATTTCTTGCCCGGAAAACAGCTCCCCAGCATTGGCTAATTTTTCTTTAAACGCCTGGTAGTAAAGGTTTTCTTCCGGCATTTGCAACATCTTGCACGCGGCCAGGTAGGTCGCGATGCCCGGCAGGTTGGCCCATTCCTGCAGCCCTGCCATTTCTAGCACCACGCTGTGCAAGGGGCTGCCTTCGCGGCTGTGGTACACATTTTTTTGCGCCAATTCCAAGCAGATCAGGCGCAAGCGCTCGGTGAGGTAGGCCACATCGCTGTGGTGGGCAAGGGTTTTGAGGGAATCCAGGTCGGTGGGGTTGAGCTTGATGGTGTTTTCGTGGCGTTCGAGGAAATAGTCGCGCTGCAGGCTGAAGTACTGGGCGTTGCGCAGCGGCTGTTGGGCTATTTCCCGCTCGAATGCCCGCATGTTGCGCTCAAAATGCCCCATCAGCCCCCGTTTTCGATAGGCTGCGGCCAGGCGCAATTTGTTGGAAAGCGCTTTTTCTTCCAGTTGTTCTACCAATAAAAACCGCTCGAGCAGGCGGTTCAAATAGCTCATCAAGAGCCGGAAACGGGTGTCGTCGAAAGTTTCACCGGGATAAATTTCCGGCCATAGCAGCGACTTTTCAGGTGCAGGGGCAGCAGCAAGCAGCTCGAACAGCCTGGTGATGTCGCGCCGCTGGTTGAAATAGGGCGACTGCAGGAAGCGCAGGGCGCTTTTTTGCTCCGTGGCCGTCAGGGATTGCACAAGCTGGTACAGGTTGCTGGTTTGCATGATGCGGTAGTTTGCGCCGGCAAGGTGTAAAATTTGAAGGACATTTTTTGTAGATAATTTCTACAAATTACCCATTTCATGGAAAGAAATTTTAGGGTTAAATATTTGATTTTCAATATTTAAATTACATTTTAGTTGAAAAAATCTTTCGTTTTTTGACAAATTTATTTTCTACAAATTCCCAATTTTGATTTTTTCGCCCCCGTTTCGATGCCGCACTTTTGTACCGTTGGAAATATTTCGACCCGCCTATCGACAATCAATTCAAAAAAAATACTGCAAGAAAAATGAAAAGTTCACGATTGATTACCCTGCTTGTTTTGCTTTTGGGCCACTGTGCCGCCTTTGCCCAAGGCCCCTCCTGCAACCCCGACATCACCCCGCCCGTGCCTGTCGTCCGTGCGCAGCTTATCGTCAGCACAGCCCAAGGCCCCGTCACTGTTTTTGCCCAGGATTTTGATTTCAACAGCTGGGACAACTGCACCGCAAACAGCGACCTGAATTTCTTTCTCGAACCGGCGCCAGCCTCCACCCTGCCGCCCAGTACTATTTCTCTTGAATTTACCGCAAGCCAAAAAGGGTTCCACAACGTCGCCGTTTGGGTGGTGGATGCCGCTGGAAACGCCAATTATGCCGTAGCGAAAGTGGCCGTGGACACCTGTGTTTCCAGTCCCGTTATGGCCTGCAACGACCAGGTAACGGTCGCGCTCGGCATCGATGGCACGGCGGAATTGACCCCCGACATGGTGTTGGAGGGCGATTACTGCCCTAACGACCTGTACTTGCTCCAGCTCAACCAAACAGGGCCGTTCCTGCCTTCCATAACCCTGACAGCCTCCGATATTGGGCAGCACCTGTACAGGGTGACCAACAATATGGGCACCTCCTGCTGGGGCGCCCTGATCGTAACGCCGGGCCTTTACATCAACCAGACCTGCCCACAGTTGTACCTCAGCTTAGCCACCAACCGCATCCGCCCTTGTTTTGAGAACGACTACGCGCTGTCGTACGCCAACGCAAGCGCTTTCACGATACCTGATGCGTATATCGACCTGGAGTTGGATGCCTACCTCAATTTCGTGAGCAGTACGATTCCGGCAACAAACCTTGGGAGCAACAGTTTCAGGTTCGAGTTGGGCACCCTTGATCCGGGCAAAACGGGGCTTTTCTCCGTGAAATTCCACACAGATTGCGATGCCCCGGTGGGCGCTACCCACTGTTCCGAAGCGCGCATCTATCCTGACACCATTTGTCCCATTGGCCTGCCCTGGTCGGGCGCTGAAGTAAGCGTGGAAGGCTACTGCTTGAACGATTCTGTTTTCTTGAGCATTAAAAACATCGGCACTGCGCCCAATGCCCAGTTGCTCGACTATGTAGTGGTAGAAGATGTTTTGATGCTGACAGGCGGGAATTTTGTCCTGGCAGAGAACCAAACCATGAGCTTGGCGCCCATCGCCGGCACGGGCGCCACGTACCGCCTGGAAGCCCAGCAGGAACCGGGATACCCGTACAGCGGGATGCCTTCTGTAACGATTGAAGGCTGCGGCGGCCTTAACCCCGGCATGGTGACCGTTTTCCCCACAGAAAACGGCAACCCGACCATCGCCATTTTTTGCCGGGAAAGCACCAACGCATACGACCCGAACGACAAGCAAGCCCTGCCGAAAGGCTATGGAAGCCAGCATTTTATCGAGAAAAACACGCCCCTGGAATACATGATCCGCTTCCAGAACACGGGCACCGATACGGCGTACAAAGTGGTGCTGGTGGACACGCTGTCGCCTTTCCTGTCCCCACAATCGTTGCGCCTCGGCGCGGCCAGCCACCCCTACAAGTTCAGCCTGAGCGAGGGAAACATCCTGCGCATCACCTTCGACAAGATCAACCTGCCCCACCAGGCCATCAACGACGAAGGCTCCCAGGGTTTTGTGCAGTTTTCCATACAACAGCAGCCCAACAACCCCGACAATACCCGCATCGAAAACGACGCGGCCATCTATTTCGATTTCAACCCGCCGATCATCACCAACAAAACCTTCCACACCATTGGCAGCAACTTCGTGGGCACCGTCGCCACCGATGAAGCCTTTCCGGGCATCCCGCAGTTGCGGGTGTTCCCCAACCCCGCTTCGGACATGCTGTATTTCAGCGCCGAAACTTACGCCGGGGAAACCTATACCTTCCTGATGGCCGACGCCCTTGGCCGCCGGGTGCAGCAGCGCAGCGCCGTCAGGCTCCCGATGGCTTTGGAGCGCGGCGAATTGGCAAGCGGGACGTATTTTTTTCAGTTCATCGGGCAAGGTGAAAGGGTGATGTGGCGTGGTAAGGTGGTGGTGCGATAAGGGGCTGTCTCATATACTCAGATGGAAGGCAATTGATCTGAACAAAATTTTGAGCACGGTGCAACCATGAGTCATCCCGAATTTTTTTTTGGTTGCCAATTAGGCGAACCACGAATCAATGTATTGGCTCCACCACCACCAATGCCCTCTACCCCCGTATGCCCCCTTGTCCTTCTCGTAAGAATCCGTCCGTGCTGAGTGCGCTAAAGGTGCTAAAGCCGCGGCATTTCGTTGCCCTTTCCCCTTTTTACGTGGACGGATTCTTACGAGAAGGACAATAAGGCTTATGGGGCAAGTGGGGCGTGGTGTGCTGGAAGGATTTTTTGCATCGGGCGCTGCCCAATGTTAATGATGTCGCCCTTTCAGGGCTTTTAAAGCGACGAAAGGAGGTAAAAAAGCTTGCTTATTCATTTCCCAAAAATTCGGGATGACTCATGTTTGGCCCTCAGGGGGCAATTTTTGCGTGGGTGGCGGATCCTGCTGAATCTCTATTTGTACTTATACTTCTTTACTGTTTTTTGCGTTCGAACAGCTTTGATTGCAGCATCTTCAAAATTGATCTCAAAATCCTTAATTGTTGCTTTAATTTTTATAGGCCGGCCATTTTGATACTTGAGCCGTTCGCTTTTTTGGGTGAAACCATAATTGTCACCTTCAGTATAAGTGAAGATTTTCCAGACACCCACTTTTTGCCCATTCCGGTATTCACCTGATTCCAGGACGCGGCCTTTCCTGTCGGTGATTTTCCAGGTTCCATGGAACTTCCCACCCTTTATTCCATAGCTGATCAAGTCGAGGGTATCGGCATGATTGGGCCAACCCCCGTTCCAATAGGACTTGCTTTGTTTGAAATTGTATTGGCAATCTCTCATGCCTAGGATTGACTCCAGAAAGCCTACATATTTTGTGTAACGTTTTTCATCCTCGACCTTTGAAATGCTTTTAAAGCAGTCGGAACGCCCCGTAAAATAGTATCCATTTTTGGCGCGCGCAGCGAATATGATACAATCGCTTCCTTTCGGGGCATAAAAACCGCACATATCACTTCCAATATTGGTTCTGACCCTGATGGTATCAGCTTTTTCCCCTTTGTAGGACTTTATCAGCTTGAATACCAACTCCATTTTCTGTGTGCTTGATTCTTGGTTTAATCCATGCATCGCCTGCTCTTGAACGGGGTAATAATCGACCAACGAGCCCGTGAAAATCAAATCTGAAGGGCTAGAAATATGGTCTGATTCGTTTTCTGTCCAGCCCATTTCTTTGATGGGCAAATCGAGGAGATAATCGCCACAGGTACAGGTTCGAGCCGTTGGGTATAAGGCCGTGAGTGCGAGCATTAGGGTTATGGTTTCTTTCATCTTTGCGTAGTTTTCAGCTCAATGATAGCGAGTAGAACAACAACAACAATTTCGAGCAAAAAATAGCTCAATCCCAATGAACTTAGTTTTTGGAAGTAAAAAACGACCATCCCCATTGAAAGGCCACAATATGCCAGGTTTGCCCATGCGATGGCCTTGAGGTATGGCCGCCAATTATGGGGAAAGCGCAAAAAGCAGGTAAACGAGTAGATGGAAAAAAGGCCGGCAATCAAGGCTAATGGATATAGCACATGCCTAGGCATCCCAAAAGCACTTTCATACCTTATCAGGATTACGCCCAGCATAAAAGCGGTCAACAACGCACCTAAACCGTCTGCCAGAAAAAGATTCTTACGACTGACAAAATTCCAATTCTGATATTTCTTGCTGTTTTCCATGTAGCCAGCTGTAAAGCTCTGAAAAAAACCGGCATAAAGCAGGAGAGCGTCTCTGAATTAAGAATTTTTGCCGGCCTTATCCAGTTCAAAGCGTATTTTGAAGGGCGAGATAAACACGGCTGTACTATTCCTGCGTAGATTTGCCCACAGCAGCCATAACCAAGCATGGACTTCCACCGCATCTTCGACATATTGCCCTACCAACAGTCGCGCTTCCCGCAGCAGGTGGCCATGGCCGGGCGCGAAGCCGGGAAGTGGCGCACCTGGACTACAGAGGCGTTGCTGTACGAGCGCGACTGCATCAGCGCGGGCTTGATGGAGCGCAACCTGCACCACGGCGACCACATCGGCATTTTGGCACATGGCGGCAGCCCGCAATGGTGCATCGCCGATGCCGCCATGCTGCAAATAGGCATTGTCCCCGTGCCCATCCACGCCACCGCCCGCCCCGATGAAATGGCCCATATCGTCAGAGACACGGGCATGAAAGCCTGTTTCGTGAGCAATGCAGACATGATGGCCAAGATCGTGGCCGCAGGGATTGCCCCCGAGGACGTGTTTTCCTTTGAGGGCAAATCGGAACATTCCGGCCTGCCCTGGAACCAACTTGCCTGCGCGCCCGACGAGCACTTAGCCGGCCGCATGCAGTACTTCCGCGACGGCATCCGCCCCGAGCATTTGGCCACCATCCTCTACACTTCCGGCACCACGGGCCTGCCCAAAGGCGTGATGCTCAGCCACGCCAACATCGTGAGCAACGTGAAATCGGTGCTGGCCATCGTGCCGGTAGGGCCGCAAAGCACCGCAGTGAGCTTCCTGCCGCTCAGCCATATCTTCGAGCGCATGGTCACCTATACCTACCAGGCGGCAGGCGTGCCAATATGGTTTGCCGACAGCATGGAGGGGTTGCCCGAAACGATGCGGGAAGTACGGCCCCATTTTTTCACCGCAGTGCCGCGGGTGCTGGAACGCAGCTACGAGCGCCTGCTCGAAGAGCGCGACAAAGGCGGCAAACTGACCCGGAAAGTCATGGACTGGGCCATCGCCCTCGGCGAGCGCTTCCCCTATTCCGGCAACCGCGCCATGCCCTTCGACTACCGCCTGAAGCGCTGGCTGGCCGACCTGCTGGTATATCGCAAGTGGCGCAAGCGCATGGGCGGCCGCATCCAGTACATCGCCGTGGGCGCGGCAGCCTTGCAACCCCGGCTGGGCCGGCTGTTCTCCGCCGCCCGCGTGGACGTGCGCGAAGGCTACGGCCTCACCGAAACCAGCCCCGTAATCGCTTTCAACCGCTTCGAGCCGGGCGGGGTGCATTTTGGCACCGTGGGCATACCCGCGCCTGGTGTGGAGGTGCGCATCGCTGCCGAGCAGGACGCAGAGGGCAACGGCGAAATTGAGGTGCGGGGCAGCAACGTGATGATGGGCTACCTGCATCTGCCGGAAGAAACCGCAGAGCGTTTTACACCCGACGGCTGGTTCAAGACGGGCGACATGGGCCGCTTCGAGTTCAAGCGCTTTTTAAAGATAACCGGCCGCAAAAGCGAGATATTTAAGACCACCACGGGGAAGTTCGTTGCCCCGGCTTATGTGGAACAACAACTGATGGGCTCGCCCTACATCAGCCAGTGCATGGCCTTGGGGCTCAACCAGCCGTTCGTGGCCGCGCTCATCGTGCCCAATTTCAGCGCCCTCGAAACCTGGTGCCAGGAAAACAAGGTGCATTGGACGGCGCCGCAGTTCATGATCCTGAACCCCAAAATTGAAAAGTTTTACCGCGAGGAAATAGCGCGCATCAACGCAGAAAAGCTCGGCACGGTAGAGGCTGTCCACAACTTCCAGCTCTTGCACGAAGATTGGACGCCGGAGAACGGCCTGCTCACCCCGACCCTCAAGATTAGGCGCGACCGCGTGGCCGAGCGCTTTTCGGAAGAGGTTCGGAAGCTGTTCACGTAAACGCGCTACAAGACATTTACAACAGCCCCTTAAAACAGCAACAAGCATTTCCAAAAACCTCGCATCTTTGCCCCGGCTTTGAAACAAGTTGCCCGACACGGCAAGGGCTTTTTGCCCCTCCTATTGCTCGCCCTGGTATTGGCGCAGGGCATGGGCTGGTTTTTGGCCTGGCAGGGGGTGCAGTGGCAAGCCAAAATTGCCGCGCACAAAGCGCTGTTCCGCGACAATACGGCCTTGGTCCCCGTTACCCTCACGCAAAGCCATTTCAACAAAATCAAAGCCGGCAAGCGCGAAGTGCGCCTCAACGGCAACCTGTACGACATAAAAAGCCGCCAGTTAAAGGGCGATTCCATCCACCTGGTACTCTACCACGACAAACGCGAACAAGCGCTGTACGACTTGCTGGGCATCCATTTCTCCCAGCTCGAAAACGCCCCCAACGGAAAGGCCAACCCTGTTTCATTTTTGCTGGCCCAATGGCTCGGCGCCGCGTTTTTGGTGCCGGAGGGCATTGCCCTGCCCATGAACAATTTGGCGCTGAAAAAAGCCGTGTTCCACTGGCGTTTCCCGGACGCTGCCGGGATGCATTCCCCGCCGTTTTTGCCGCCGAAAATGGCTTGAAAAGCAGGCCGTTGTGTCATACCAAGATTCTTTATATTTGCGAGATGTTTAGGATAGATCATATTGATTATCAAAGATTTACCCCCTGATATTTTCGCAAACCGCTTTTCCTTGGGTATAAAAGTAGCCAAAATTGAATGCCTGCCTCAATACGGTAAGCACGTTGACGGGGCAACCAAAGGTTTCTGGCCTCGGAGAGGCCCAACATTTATAGGATTGTTTGAGCATTGGTTGGTTGACCTCGGAGAGGTCCAACATTTAAAATTATGCAGGTTGCCGTTGAAGGGTTAGACCTCTCCGAGGTCTGGAAAAATGGCCGCAAATGATTTCTACAAATGTTTGGCATCTCCGATGCCTTCAGTCACCTTGATTGCAGAAAAGCCCGAATTTTGGCATCTGATATTCTTTGGCATTACAGCGTGAACCCGTACGAGACGGCCTCGCTCGCCATTCTCTGCCAACAGGCTACAGCCCTGTGGCCCATTTTGAGCTTTCAAAACCTTCAATTTCATGAAAAAAATATTCTCTCTCAGCATATTGCTGCTGGCCTCCCTGTGGGCTGCGGCACAAAAATCAAAAATCGACACCACGCTGAACGCCGTGCCGCTGAACGAAGCCGTCATCTCCGTAAGCCGCGGGGTGCAGGCCAAAAAATCGGTGGCACAGCAAGTGAAAGTGCTACGCCGCTCCGAAATCGAATTCGCCAACGCCCAATCCACCGCCGACCTGCTTTCCGGCACCGGGCAGGTATTTGTGCAAAAAAGCCAGCAGGGCGGCGGCAGCCCGGTATTGCGCGGCTTCGAGGCCAGCAGGGTGTTGATCGTGGTGGACGGCGTGCGCATGAACAACGCCATCTACCGCTCCGGCCACCTGCAAAACGTGATCACGATGGACAATGCCGCGCTCGACCGTGCAGAGGTGCTGTTCGGCCCAGCCTCCACGGTGTACGGTTCGGATGCGCTCGGCGGGGCGATCTGCTTTTTTACCAAAAACCCCGCCTTTGCGGCAGGCGACAAAAAGCTGGACCTGGGCGCGAACGCTTTTGTCCGCTACGGCACGGTCAACGAGGAAAAGACAGGCCACCTTGATTTCAACCTCGGCTCAAAAAGAATCGCCGCGTTTACCTCCCTGACCTTCAGCGATTTCGGCGACCTGCGCATGGGCGAAAACCCCGGTCTGGAAGGCGTGTTCGGCAAACGCGAATTTTACGTAGAGCGGATAAACGGGAAAGACTCCCTCGTGCGCAACAGCGACCCCTACCAGCAAAAATTCAGCGGGTTCAAACAATACGACCTGCTGGAAAAGATCGTGTTCAAACAAAACGAGCGTACCAACCACACCCTCAACGTGCAATACAGCACTTCCTCCAACATACCCCGCTACGACCGCCTCACCGACCGCAGCGCCAACGGCCTCGCTTCCGCCGAATGGTACTACGGCCCGCAGGAGCGGATGATGGCCGCCTATACCCTGGGCTTGAAAAACGTGGGCACGTTCAACAGCCTGAACGTCACGGCCAGTTACCAGGACATAGAAGAAAGCCGCCACAACCGCAATTTTGGCAACAGCCGCCGCAACGACCGGGTAGAAAATGTGAAAGTATATGGATTGCTGGCCGAGCTGGTAAAAGTATGGGAAACCCAAAGCCTGCGCATCGGCCTCGACGGGCAGTACAACGACGTCACATCCACTGCCCAGCGCTACAATGTCAATTCAGGCGAAATCACCACCCAAAGCACCCGCTACCCCGACGGCGGCAGCACCATGCTCAATGCCGCGCTGTACGCCACACACTTTTGGCAGCCCGGTAGTGACAGCGAATGGTCGTTCAGCGAAGGCCTTCGGGCCGGGTTTTCCAGCCTGAACGCAAGTTTTGTGAGTCGGGAGTTTTACCCGTTCCCTTTCGACGCGGTGGAGCAGAACAGCCCGACCTTCTCCGGGAATCTGGGCGCTGTATGGAACAGCACAGAAGACTGGCGCGTAGCCATAAACGCCTCCACAGGTTTCCGGGTGCCAAACGTGGACGACCTGACCAAAGTGTTCGACTCCCAAAAAGGCAGCGTCGTGGTGCCGAACACCAGCCTGAAGCCAGAAAAGACGATAAACCTCGACCTGAGCCTCACCCACCCGATTTCCGACAACGTGCACTGGGAAAACGTGGTATGGGTCACCGGCTTCCGCGACGCCATCGTGACGGATGTTTTCAGTTTCAACGGGCAAGACAGCATTTTGTACGACGGGGTGCTGAGCCGCGTACTGGCCAGCCAGAACAAGCGCAAGGCAAACCTCTTTGGGTTCAGCAGCATCCTCGATGCAGACGTGTTTCCCAACTTAGCCATGTATGCCTCCTTCACCTACACCAAAGGGCGCATCGGCGGCGACAGCCAAAAGCCGCTCGACCATATCCCGCCGATGTACGGCAAATTCGGTGCGCGCTGGCACAATACCCGCGGTTCGGTGGAAGCATTCGTGCTGTTCAACGGCAAAAAGAAGCTGGAAGACTACAACTTAGAGGGCGAAGACAACCTGCAATACGCACCCAGAACCGGTATGCCTGCCTGGTACACCGCCAACCTGCGCGGGGCTTACAAGCTCAGCCGCAACCTGACCCTGCAAGCAGGCATCGACAATATTTTTGATACCAACTACCGCACTTTCGCATCCGGCATCAATGCGCCGGGGCGGAATTTTTGGGTGACGGTGCGGGCTGGGTTTTAAAGATATACTTCACGCCGCTTGGTTTTGTGCATGCCGATCTTTGTAATCAATGGAACATAAGTTGAATCAATCATACTCAATCACAAAAATCAGGCGAATCACAGTATAACTTTCCTACTTTTACCCCCTTCAAAAACGACAAGCCATCACCACATAACGGAACTTATTCATGTCTGACATCATCTTTTCCCTGATCCAAAAAGAACTCGAACGCCAGCGCCACGGCGCAGAACTTATTGCTTCTGAAAACTTTACAAGTCAGGCTGTACTCGATGCGATGGGTTCCTGCCTCACCAACAAATACGCCGAAGGCTATCCGGGAAGGCGGTATTACGGTGGTTGTGAAGTCGTGGATGAAGTGGAGCAGATCGCCATCGACCGGGGGAAGGAAATATTCGGCGCTGCCTGGGCCAATGTGCAGCCGCACTCCGGCGCTCAAGCCAACGCAGCAGTATTTCTCGCCTGCCTGCAACCGGGCGATACCATACTGGGTTTCGACCTCTCGCATGGCGGCCACCTGTCGCACGGTTCACCCGTGAACTATTCCGGCAAAGTGTATAAGCCCGTTTTTTATGGCGTGGAAAAAGAAACCGGCCGCATCGACATGGACAAAGTGGAGGCCACGGCGCTGGAACACAAGCCTAAGTTGATTATTTGCGGCGCTTCGGCTTATTCCCGCGACTGGGACTATGCGCGTTTCCGCAAGATTGCCGATGCCGTGGGCGCTATTTTGCTGGCAGATGTGTCGCACCCGGCCGGGCTTATCGCCGCCAAGCTGCTGAACGACCCCTTGCCGCACTGCCATATCGTGACCACCACCACCCACAAAACCCTGCGCGGGCCGAGGGGTGGGCTTATTTTGATGGGCAATGATTTTGACAATCCCTGGGGCCGCACCACGAAAAAAGGTGTCGCCATCAAAATGTCGAGCATCCTCGACAGCGGGGTGTTTCCCGGCATGCAGGGCGGTCCGCTGGAGCATGTGATCGCCGCCAAAGCGGTCGCTTTTGGGGAAATTTTAGAACCCTCGTTCAAAACCTACGCCCAGCAAATCATCAAAAATGCACAGGCAATGGCGGCCGAGTTCGTTTCTCGCGGCTACGACATCATCTCCGGCGGCACCGACAACCACATGATGCTGCTCGACTTGCAACGCAAAGGCGTGACGGGAAAAGCTGCCGACCACGCCCTGGGCTTGGCCGACATCACCGTGAACAAAAACATGATCCCGTTCGATCCACAGCCGCCCATGACGGCATCCGGCATTCGGGTAGGCACCGCAGCGGTGACGACGCGGGGCTTCAAAGAGGACGATTGCCGACAGCTCGCCGTGTGGATGGACGAGGTGCTGAGCAGCCCAGACGATGCCGCCGTGCAAGCCAGGGTGCGGGGGGCAGTGAATAAGTATATGAAGGACTTTCCGCTGTACGGGGCTTAAAAAAGTTTCTCACAACGACACGACGGCACGACGAAGCGATATGCGCCGGGCAATAGTTCCCGCCGCTTTGTTTCATTCCTAAAGCCCGTTGTGTCGTTGTGTCGTTGTGAGAAACTTTTTTTGAGCCGCTTGGGATGGTTATCGGCCCGGGAAAAGTTACATCGCGGCCTTATTCAGCTTCCTGCGCCACTCTAGCAAGCCTAACATGGCCAATATCAAAAACACCACGTATTGAAAGCTGGTAAAAACGTATCCCTTCACAAAGTACAGGGGTATGGAAGCCAGGTTCGTGACAATCCACCAAATCCAGTTTTCGAGCTTTTTGCGGGTCATCAACCACATGCCGGTGTAGGCGGAAGCCGAGGCGAAGCCGTCGGCGAGCGGGACGGTGCTGTCGGTGAAATGGCGCAGCACATACCAGAGCAACAGCCAGCTTGCGCCAAAAAAGAGCAAGGCGTTGCGCCATTCCAACGCAGAAGAAGCCGTGATCTGAAGCGCCGTTTTCCCCTCCGATTTCCGCGCCCACATCGCCCAGCCGATGATGCTCATCAGGGTGTAATAGGCGTTCACGCTGGCCTCGGCATAGAGGCCAGCCACCAGGCACAGATAGATGTAGAGGGAAGTGTTGACGAGGCCGGTGGGGTACACCAGGATGTTCTCGGCGCGGGAATAAAGGACACTGGCGATGCCAAAAACGACGGCGATGAACTCAAGCCAAGTGGTGGCAAGGAGGCCATCGAGGAGTTGTTGCCAAATTTCCGGGAGCGCCATGTATAGCTGGATTCGGGTAGATTTGAAGGATAGATGGATGCTTTACCCGCAGTAGCATTTGCGAAGGCGGGTGAAAGACAGACATTCAATGGATTGCAGCCATTCTTTACAAGAGCCTTGCGTTCGCTACAAGCACAATATCCGACATATAATTTCACGCAGATTTGACGCAGATTTTTACGCGTCAAATCTGCGCGAAAAATGTCCAGTAGCGTGCTCTACAAGTCCATCAACAACAGGATTGGATCTTCCAGCAATTCCTTCACTTTCACCAGGAAAGTCACAGAAGTGCTGCCATCAATTACACGGTGGTCGTAGCTGAGCGCCAGGTACATCATGGGCCGCACTTCCACTTTTCCGTCAACGGCGATCGGGCGGTCCTTGATGGCGTGCATGCCCAGGATGGCGCTTTGCGGCTCATTGATAATTGGCGTGCTCATCAAACTGCCAAACACGCCGCCATTGGTAATGGTAAACGTACCGCCCGACATTTCTTCGAGCGATAGTTTTCCGTCGCGGGCTTTGGTGGCAAGTTCTTTGATTTTCAGTTCGATATCGCTGTAATGCAGGCTTTCGACGTTGCGGATGGGCGGCACAACCAATCCGGTGGGGGTGCTGATGGCAAAGCTGATATCGGCGTAATCGTGGTACACAAAATCATCCCCGTCGATCATGGCGTTCACATCGGGCATTTCGAGCAGCACCTTGGCGCAGGCCTTGGCGAAGATGGACATAAAGCCCAGTTTGACGCCGTACTTCTTGACAAAAGCATCCTGGTATTTTTCGCGGAAAGCCATGACGGCGCTCATGTCCACTTCGTTGAAGGTGGTCAGCATGGCGGTGTTGTTCTTGGCGCTCACGAGTCGCTTGGCGATGGTGCGGCGCATGCGGCTCATGCGCTCGCGGCGCTCGTTGCGGGAGAACGCCGGTTGGGGGGCTGCTGGGGCAGCTGCTTTTTCCGGTTCGGCCACCGGCGCGGGCGTTGGTTTTGAAGCGGGTGCTGCAACGGCCTTTTGTGCATCCTCTTTGGTAATGCGGCCATCGCGGCCGGTTCCGTTCACGTCAGCGGGGTTCACGCCGCTTTCTGTCAGGATTTTTGCCGCTGCAGGAGAAGGCGTACCGGTTGCGTAGGTTGTTTGCTGCGCAGCTGTTTTTTCGCTTGCCTGGCTTTCAGCAGGCGCCGCGGCCTCCGCTTGCTTCGAGCTGCTTGTAGCGGCTGGAGCGCTGGCCTCGGTGTCGATGGTGGCGAAAAGGGCGCCAACGGCAAGGTCTTCGCCTTCCTTTGCCACCCAGGTCAGTTTGCCGGCGGAGTCGGCAGAAAGCTCCTGGTTCGCTTTTTCTGTTTCGATTTCACAGAGCGGCTCGTCCATGGCCACGGTGCTGCCATTGGGCTTGAGCCATTTGGAAAAGGTGACACTGGATATGGATTCGCCCAGGTTTGGGATTTTCAGTTCGACAACAGGCATTGTTGGTTAATTTGATAATGTGGTAATGTGATGATTTGACAATGGGACGGCATTCGTGCTGACTTTACCGCCGAAGGTTTTGGGGCGCCCGAACGGGATGGATATGTAAAAGGTGGCACAAAGGTACGGATTCACCTGGCACAACGCCGAATTTGCGCTTTGGTTCTATTTTTTGGCATAATCGAACCGCAGCAGCCGCCCCTTTTCCTTTTTCCCTTCGCTGCTGATGTAGAGGTTGCCCTCAGGGTCGAAGGCGATGCCTTCTGGCTGGGGGAGCAGGGTTTTGTCGAGGCGGGTGGCAAATTGTATTTTTTTGCTGTCTTTATCGAGTATGACCAGCCGTTTCAATGCCGTTGAAATGACATATACATTGCCGTCAATAGGGCTGACTGCTATTGCCGAAGGGCTGAAATAGTCGTGCTTTTCCGTGTCCAGATAAGGCACTAAGCGGTTGATGATTTTTGGGTCGATGGTGTACAGCGGCTTGTCGTCTATCTTTTTTGTGTTCAAATCAAAGGCGAAGATATTTCGGAGATCGGCGCTGTCGGGGTCGCCTTTGCAAGCCAGGAGCAGGGCGTGTCGAGCCGCATCGTAGCCCAGCCCTTCCACGTCGTCCTTTTTTTTGAGCGGGGTGTTAAATTCAGTTACTTCAGGCTCGCCCTGTTTCCAGTTGCGCACTTCAAACAGCTTTCCGTCGCTTTTCAGGCCCCACAGCACATTGCCCACCATTTCTGCACCTTCAAAATCTCCTTTTTCCCGGAAAAAGACGCGTTGGGTAATGGCGCCGCTACCGGCATCGATAAAGAAGAACTCGCCTTTTTCGTCGGAAATGGCGAGGAAGATACCCTTTTCATCGGTGGGGCTCAGGGCGGAAATCTCCTTTAGTTCTTCCGCGTCGAAGTCAATGCTCGATGAAGGGTGTTCCAGGTCATAATGGAGGATATGGGGCATTTCGACCGCAATCCTGGCCGGTTTTTGGGCGTGGCAAAAACAAAGGCCCAGCGCCAGGAGCGCCAGGAAAGCCTGAAATAACAGATTTCTGCTGAATAGTTGTCGCATGGTGGCTGGCGCTTGGAAGCTGGGTCAAGGTCACTCGGAAAAGACCTCTATGTCATGTTTGCGGGTAACGAGGTCGGTAAACTTGCCCTTGAACTGCGTGGCGCGCACGATATGGTTGTCGATCCAGTGGTAGTTGCCACCGCGCGGCTTTCCGAACACGATGCCGTGGTATTTGAAGCCGTGCTTGTCGAGCCAGGCTTCTGTGATGGGCCTATGAGCTTCCGTGCGGCTGGTGAAGAAGAAAATGATATGCCCTTCGTCGTACCAGCGGTTGAGTATCTGCAAGGCATCGGGGTAGGGGGCTACGGTGCCCATGCGCTCCGGCTCTTCATTCGGCACGTCGTCGCAAATGGTGCCATCGATGTCGATCAGGTAGTTTTTGAGGTGCGGCGGCAGTTGCGGGCTGATGCGCTGCCCGTTTTCGTCGAAGGCCTCTTGTAAATTTTGTGCTGTATTATTCATTGTATTTGTTGCTTGCCCGCCGTAGCCTTGGCGGAGGCGGGCCCGTTACAGAAAACCGCAAAGGTAGAAGTCTCCAGGGGCTATTTAGCCCAAAAAAGGCATAATTATTGGCAGTTGCGGTTTTTTTGAAGTTTTCCGGGCATCAAATAAATTGTGGAGCCTTTTAAGATATTGGGATTACCAAGCTATCTTTCGCCCCAATATGCGCATTTTACTCGTTGAAGACGAACTCAAAACCCTGCTTTCCCTGCGCCAAGGGCTGGAAGAGCAGGGCTGGACGGTAAACACTGCCACCGATGGCGATGCCGGCCTGCGGCTGGCATCAAACAACGATTATGACGTAATTGTTTCCGACATCACCCTGCCGGGCATCAGCGGGCTGGAGCTTTGCGCGCAACTGCGCACGCAAGGCATACGGACTCCCTTGCTGTTGCTCACCGCCCTCTCCGATACCGACGACAAGGTGGCTGGCCTCGAAGCCGGTGCCGACGATTATCTTGCCAAACCTTTCGAGTTCAAGGAGCTGCAAGCAAGGATCAAAGCCCTTGCACGGCGCCCGACAACCAACATAAGGGCTGAAAATATCCTTCGGTTCGCGGATGTAGCGCTCGACCTGAACACCAAAAAAGTAAGCCGCGCCGGCAAGGAGATCAACCTGACCCCCAGGGAATTTTCCCTCTTAGAGTTCTTCCTGCGAAACCCCGGCATCGTTTTGTCGAAACTGGAGATTGCAGAAAAAGTATGGGACGTCAATTTCGACACGGGCACCAATGTGATCGAGGTTTATGTCAATTACCTGCGCAACAAGTTAGACAAGGGGTTTGACCAAAAATTGCTGCATACCCTGTTCGGGCAGGGCTATGTGCTACGTAAAGATTAATGTGCCCACTTCCATACAAATGTCGAATATTGCCGCCCATTTGAGGCTGCTATGCCTCACGCCGCTTGGTTTTGTGCATGCCGATCTTTGTAACCAATTGAACATCACTTGAATCAATCATACTCAATCACAAAAATCAGGCGAATCATAGTATAGTTTTGACAGGTGCCCGCTATTTTTGATTTGGAATCAAATTTTCTTTCTTTATTTGCCTGACCTATTCTATTTCTAAAAACTTCCGTTTCGGAAAAGCTTTTTTTGAAAAAACAAACCGTTCGTTATGAAGCAACGCTACAAAATATTAATTTTTTGCCTGTTGGGCTCGGCAATCTTGCCCTGTTTGCTGAGCGCCCAAACCACCATCAAGGGCAAAGTGCGGGATGCTGAAACAGGCGAAGACCTGATCGGCGCCACCATCGTCGTCCCCGGCGCCGAAGGTGGCACCCTGACCAATTACGAGGGCGAATTTTTCCTGAAAGTGGAGGGCTTCCCGGTATCGATCAGGGTGTCTTACACTGGCTATGAGCCGCTGGACCTGCAAGTTGCCGGCGCCGACCAAAAGATCGATATCCGCTTGAATTCCAGTGCCATCGTGATGGCGGAAGCACTTGTCGTGGGCCAGCGCATCGACGACAAGCAAAAAGCAGCCCCGCTCACCGTGGAAAGCCTGGATGCCATTGCCATCAAGCAGACGGCTGCGGTAAGCTTCTATACAGGCTTGGGCAACTTGAAGGGCGTGGACCTCACTACCGCTTCCCTTGGGTTTACCATCATCAACACCCGCGGCTTCAACTCCACCAGCCCGGTGCGCTCCCTGCAGATCATCGACGGGGTGGACAACCAGGCGCCCGGCCTGAACTTTTCGCTGGGCAACTTCTTGGGCTCCAGCGACCTGGATGTGATCAAGGTTGACCTGATCCAGGGCGCGAGCTCGGCGTTCTATGGCCCCAACGCCTTCAACGGCGTCATTTCCATGGAAACAAAAAACCCCTTCGTGCACCGCGGGCTGGCGGCCAGCGTCAAATACGGCAGCCGGAACATGGCAGAAGCGGCCATACGGTTCGGGGAAGCGTTCAAAAACAAAAAAGGCGAGCTTGCCTCTGCCTTGAAGGTGAACTTGTTCTACCTCCGCGCCGACGACTGGGTGGCCAACAACTACGGCCCCGTGGAAGGCGCCCGCACCGACGAAACGAATCCCGGGCGCTTCGATGCCGTCAACATCTACGGCGACGAGTTTTATTCCCTCAACGACCTGTCCGACCCAGCCAACCTTGGCCTCAGCTCTGCCGGCCTTGGCCTATTTTACCGCACAGGCTACCGGGAAGAGGATTTGGTGGACTACGGCACCAAGAACCTCAAAGCGAGCGCAGCCTACCACATCCGAACCAACCCGAGCAAAGAATTTGAGTCGCCAGAGCTGATCATTGCCTCTAATTTTGGCACCGGCACCACCGTCTATCAAGGCGACAACAGGTTCAGCCTGCGGGGCATCAAGTTTTTCCAAAACCGCATAGAGTTCAGGAAAAAAGACAAGTTCTTTATACGCGCCTACGCTACCAACGAGGATGCCGGCCGCTCCTTTGACCCATATTTCACCGCCCTTCGATTGCAGCGCTACGCCAAAAACGACGAATACTGGTCGCTCAACTACATCAACTTCTGGAGCAACGAGATTTTCCTGAAAAAAATGAAGCCCATGGGCTATCCCCAGAATTTGATTTTTTTGCCCGAACCGCCCTTTGTGACGTTTGATACGGCGGCCTCCTACCAGTGGCTCCGCGAGCACCAAGCCGATTTGTTCGAGTGGCACAAACTCGCCGAGACCTATGCCAACCAGATAGACCCGCAACAGCCCAACACCACATTCCCGTTCCTGGCGCCCGGCACCCCGGAGTTCAAGGAGCAGTTTGACCGCATCACCTCCCTGAAGTCGTCGGAAGGCGGCACCCGTTTTTACGACAAATCAGCCCTGTACCACCTGCACGGGGAGTACAAGTTCCAGCCAAAATGGACCGATGAAATTCGCGTGGGCGGCAACGGGCGGCTGTACACCCCCATTTCCGACGGCACCATATTTAAAGACACCACCGACGAAAAGATCCGAAACTTCGAATTTGGCATTTATGGCGGCATCGAGAAAAAGTTTTACGGAGACCGGCTGATCGCCAACGTATCGGCCCGCGTCGATAAAAACCAGAACTTCAACTGGGTGTCCACGCCCGCAGCGTCGCTGGTTTGGAAGCCCGCCATCAACAACTACCTGCGGCTGTCATTTTCCTCTGCCGTGCGCAACCCCACGCTTACCGACCAGTACCTGAACCTCAACGTGGGCCGGGCTACCCTGCTGGGCAACCTGGAGGGCTTCAACGACATGATCACGGTAGAATCCTTCCGCCGCTACCTCGACAACCGCGATTCGGTGGTGCGCTTCGACGCACCGCCCATCATGCCCGAAAAAGTAAAAACTTTTGAAATAGGCTACCGCACCACCTTGTTCGAAAAACTGTACGTCGATGCCGGCTATTATTACAGCTTTTACAACGATTTCATCGGGTACAACCTCGGCATCTATTCCGATTTCGACCCACAAACCGGCTTCCCGCTCAATACAAGGGTATATCGCGTGGCAGCCAACTCCCGCAACGAAGTGACGACGCAAGGGCTTTCTGTCGGCATGAACTACTATTTTGCGCGGTATTACCAATTGGCCGGCAACTATTCCTGGAACAAATTGAACAAGACCTTCCCCGACGACCCCATCATCCCGGCCTTCAACACACCCGAGCACAAATACAACATCAGCATCTCTGGCCGCGACGTGCCGCTGAACCTCGGTTTTGCCAGATTGAAAAAAACTGGCTTCAACATAACCTACAAGTGGATACAAGGCTTTACTTTTGAAGGCTCTCCCCAATTTACAGGGAGCGTACCAACGTATGATATGCTCGATGCCCAGATAAATGCCACTTTTGACAAAATAAACACCACGGTCAAGGTTGGCGCATCGAACTTATTGGACAACCAGGTTTCCCAAACTTACGGAGGCCCGCGCATCGGCACCATGGCTTATGTGTCGGTGATTTACGATTTTGTGAAAAAATGATGCTCCCGATGGCGAGCACGGCTTTCTTGGCAGCTTTCCATCATTTCCCTTCTTTTGAATATTTAAACCAACAATTTTATCATGAAGCAACTAAAGTTACTCCTGTTTTTTTCGCTTGCCTTTGCGGTGTCCCTCACGGCACAGAACCGCCGCTACTTCGACGAGGTGTTTGCCAACGTCAAGGTGACGGCCAATGTCACTTACGCGGTCAACGCAACAGTTTTGTACCTGGCCCCGCCGCCCAACGGCTTCGGGCAAGCCATCGCTGAGCCCATCCGGGTGGACGTTTATGAGCCAGAAGGCGACGTGCTGACTGCCCGCCCGCTGGTGATCATCATGCATACCGGCAACTTCCTTCCTCCACAGGTAAACGGCGGCTGTTCCGGTACCAGGAAAGACGCTACCGACGTAGCATTTGCCACGCGCTTGGCTAAAATGGGCTTCGTAGTGGGCGTTGCCGACTACCGCCTTGGCTGGAACCCCATTGCCAGCACCCAAACGGAACGGGTATATACCCTTATCAACGCCGCCTATCGCGGCGTGCAGGATTCCCGCACTTGTGTGCGCTTTTTCAAAAAAGACGCAGCAACGACCAATACCTTCAAGATAGACCCCAACAAGATCACCCTTTGGGGCATCGGAACCGGTGGCTATATCGCAGCAGCATCTGCCACGCTCGATACCATCACCGATACGTATATCCCAAAATTCGTGACACCGAATGGCCCAATGGTACTGGAGTTTCTGAGCGGAGATGTGAATGGCTTGAAAGTTGGGTATAACGTTGGAGGTGCGGTTCCTTTCTATCCAGCCGGCGACACCCTCAACTACCCCAACCACGTTGGCTACAGCTCCAATTTTGCCTTAGCGGTGAACCTCGGCGGCGCCCTGGCCGACACCTCCTTCATCGAGGCCGGCGAGATTCCGATTATTTCATACCACAATCCGACCGATCCGTTTGCCCCTTGTGGCACCGGTATCGTGCTGGTGCCGCCGCCGATAAGCCTCCCGGTGGTGGAAGTGTCGGGCAGCTGCACCTTCCAGCCGATTCTGAACGCCGTGGGCAACCAGAACGCCATGATAAACGCAAACCTGAACGATGGGCTTTCCGTAAAAGCGCGCGCGCTCAACGGCAATGTAGAAGGCTTTTACCCCTTCCTCGGCACAGATGCAAGCCCTTGGGGATTCTCTGCCAGCACCAACCCTTATGGCCTGATGAACGACCCTGGCTGTGAAACCATGGCGGCAACCCACGTAGCGTATATGGACACCATCCTGCGCTATTTCGCACCACGCGCCTGTGCCGTGCTGGGCCTTTCTCCCGACTGCAAGCTGGTGGGCACCAACAACCTGAACGCTTCGCAAGTGGGCCTGTCAACCATTCCAAACCCATCTGAAGGCGATTTCACGATCAAAGCGGATGCGCAATATACCATCCAGAGCATTGAGCTGGTGGACGTTGCCGGCCGCCGCGTGGCCAATTTCCAGAACGTGAACAACAACCAGTTCGACGTGAAGCGCAACAACCTGGCTTCCGGCGTGTACTTCGCAAGGGTACAGTTCAAGGAAGGCTTGGTGGTTCAAAAAGTGGTTATACACTAAACCGTTAATACAGCGCCCGAAAGGGCAAAACCAACGTTGGAAGCCGCTCCCGCTCGGGGCGGCTTCTTTTTTTGCTGAAATTTCAATAACTTTGATTTTGCAAAACCAAAACATAAACAAAATGAAACAGGTAATTCTCCTCTTGCTTTTCGCACTTGCGCTCCAATTGCCCATTTCAGCACAAGATCGCCGGTATTTTGATGAAATTTTTCCAACCGTAAAAATCAGCGCCGACAAAGTATATGGGGTAAACGCTACGGTCTTGTACCTGGCTTCGCCGCTTGTCGGGCAAGCCATCCCGGAACAGCTGAAAACAGACATTTATGAACCAGAAAACGATACTGCCCCTTCCCGCCCCCTGGTCATCCTCCTCCACACAGGCAACTTCCTGCCCCCACAGGTCAACGGCGGCTGTTCCGGAACCCGAAAAGACGCAGACAATGTAGCGATAGCCACTCGGCTGGCCAAAATGGGCTATGTTGCCGCCGTGGCCGACTACCGCCTGGGTTGGAATCCTGTTGCCACCTCCCAGACAGAGCGTGCTTTTACCCTGATCAACGCCCTTTACCGTGGCGTTCAAGATTCGCGCACCTGCGTCCGATTTTTCAAGAAAGATGCTGCAACGAATAATGCCTATAAAATCGATCCGGACAAAATAACGCTTTGGGGCTTTGGAACCGGGGGCTACATTGCCCTCGCGTCAGCAATGCTCGACACCATTACCGATTTGCATATCCCTAAATTCCTGACCCCACAGTTTCCCATGGTACTGGAAGCCGTGAATGGCAATGTAGATGGCAGCAATACCGGCATTAACATCGGGTTTCCTGGGCTTCCGTACCCTTTTGGCGATACGCTTTGTTACCCGAACCATGTCGGTTACGATTCGGATTTTGCGCTGGCGGTGAACCTCAGCGGCGCCTTGGCCGATACCAGCTGGATAGAGGCGGGCGAAATACCCGTCGTTTCATTTCACAATCCAACAGACCCCTATGCGCCTTGCGGCTCGAACCTGTTGATAGGGCCACCTTTTCTCCCCATATTCCAAGCATTTGGAAGCTGTTTCTTTCAGCCAATCATAAACAACCTGGGCAACCAAAATGCGCTGATAAATGCGAACCTGAACGATGTTCTTTCTGTAAAAGCGCGTACGTTCAACGGCAATATCGAAGGCTTCTATCCTTTTCTTGGCGCCGACCCCATCCCCTGGACGTTTGCTTCCAGCAGCAATCCGTACGGCCTCACAAATGATCCGGGCTGTAAAACCATGGCCACTACACACAGCACCTACATGGATACCATCATGCGCTACTTCGCACCCCGCGCCTGCGCCGTGCTGGGCCTTTCGCCCGACTGCCAACTGGTAGGTACCAACAACCTGAACCCTTCACAAATAGGCTTTTCAATCATTCCAAACCCATCGAAAGGTGATTTCAGCATCAGAGCGGATGCACAATACACCATCCAAAGTATTGAGTTGGTGGACGTTGCCGGCCGCCGCGTGGTCAATTTCCAAAACGTGAACAACAGCCAGTTCGACGTGAAGCGCAACAACCTGGCTTCCGGCGTGTACTTCGCAAGGGTACAGTTTAAAGAAGGCCTGGTCGTTCAAAAAGTAGTTTTACACTAAACCATTCATACAGCGCCCGAAAGGGCAAAACCAACATTGGAAGCCGCTCCCATTCGGGGCGGCTTCTTTTTTTGTATTTAACAGAACTGGCACACTGCATTTAAAGGCTTGAAAATCAAGCCCTCAGCGCCCCGGTTTTATTTTTTTAAAAAAAACAACAAAACCAAGGCAGCACTTTCATGGGGGCAAAACGTTTGTAAAACGTCCTTTAATCACAAAACCGACGACACTAACCATGACAGCAACTTTTACGTACACACTCGTTCTCGCCGCCATTTACGTTGGCCGCAAATTGGCATCATTGAAGCCCCAAGCCGCTTAATGAATGTTTAGGAGGATTGACGATGCCAAAAAATAACCAATAAAGGCATCGTTATTATCATGTCAGAAAATTAATGCCACGCCTTCTACAAGCGGGGCTGTCAGATAAGGTTCAAAACCTTGCATGGCAGCCCCACTTTTTTTGATATTCGTGGTTCGGCCCTTGAAAAACATTTGTCTCAATGTATCAAATTGTCAGAAACTGTCCTTGATTTCAATCCAAAAACATCCTATATTTGTAGAACTAAAACGCCAACCAATGCTTTACCCCCCCCCGCATCCGCCATTCACGCGAAGAAACCAATAGGCCAACCAAAACCGGCCCTGCCATTATTCCACTTGACGTTCTTTGAAATCCTTGAACATGCTTGTGTTCCCGCACAAGCCATATTCGCTTTTTCTGTACGCACAAAACACTGCCATGAAAGCTATTGACATCCTAAACCGCCTCCAACAAATGAACCAACTGATCCAAATGAAAGCCACCGGAAACCCCAAAGCGTTCGCTGCCCGGATTGGGATTTCAAAATCAATGCTGTACAATTATCTTGAGTTACTGAAAGCCATGGGTGGGCCCATCAAGTATTCCCAGGCTGTTGGATCGTATTATTACGAGCATCCCGTCAGTTTTGAAATGGGCTATCGAAAAAAAAATTTAGCGTAAAATCAGGAATCCAGTTTTACTGGACTGGGCGCGCGCACATTTGTGCCAAGTTGCAACTGTGGGCGTACCCGAAACCACTGGAAGAAGTAGGGCGCGGATGCTGAAAAGCGGAAAGAGTAGGCGGAAATTGCTAGGGGCATACATATTTGTCCTGGCCCAATTCAATACTTTATGAAAAACACATTATATTTTTTCTTCGGAATACCTAAATTGCTTTATCTAACAGGGTTGGTTCAAATCCTATTTTTCAACTTGTTCGGGGCACAGTCAACGTTGTTCCAGATATCAAGTTTAACCAAAGGCGATCTAAGTGGCTCTAGCCTGGCCTTGTATGAAAAGTTGGAATCTGGAACATACACAAAATCACTGAGTATTGTAAACGGAATAAATTTCACCCAGCAGGCTGCTGACGGTTATGTAGAAATTATGATCCCAGGCGATACCGCATTATACGCTTTTAAAGCAAAGTTTGTCGAAGCCAAGCCCAATGGGGATATATCTTGGTATGGGGAAACAGTGCTTTCGACTCCTTCTTCAAATTACGGTTACGCCTCCTTCCAAATCCAAGGCGGAGAATTGCTCGGCGATTTAACCACTGAAGCGGGTGTCTATTCGTTATTTTCGATTGCGAACGAAAATTATGTATTGGTTGAATATGAAGATGACGGGAGGCCAATAATTTGCGGCCTACACGAACCGCCCGGCAACTCAAACAATTCTGGCCATCAAGAGAGCCACGGGCATGAAGCGCAATACCGAGGCACAAATTGTGACGTGAAAGTATTGGTCCTGTATACAAGTGCCGCGCTTAATAAATCGAAGAATATCAACCTTGAGGTAAATAGCTATATCGCTCAAGCCAACAATATTTTGCGCAACAGTTACGTGAACAGCCAATCGTTGACATTTTTTTTGGCAGGACATGAGCTTATGCCCGAGTTTACTGAAAGTGCTGATATCGATACCGACCTTGATGTGTTTACGGACCCAAGTTCGCCTGTGCATCTACGGCGAAACGAATTGAATGCCGATTGTGTAGTGCTGCTTACTGACGGCAAATATGGGGATATTTTGGGGTTCACACCTTCTTGTGGCCCTACCTCAACAGGCGCATTTTCAATAGTTGAGATAGAAGCTGCCGGGCCGTGGAAAACATTTACCCATGAACTTGGCCACCAGTTTGGCTGCAAACATTCCGTCGGCAAAAATAATGGAGGCTGTGAGCCTACCACCGAACAGCCACATTGGTTCCATTGGAAGGGCAGAGACAGATACACCGTGATGGAAACGGATATCCCTAAGAAAAAGGACAGAATACCTCACTTTTCCAATCCTGGCGTGAGTTTTCACGAAATACCAACAGGCACAGGTATGCGGAATAATGTTTTGCAACTTATTGGCAAAGCATGTGAGGTTGCCGGCTACCGGAACTCAGAGGATTTAACTGCCTATATTGATGGAGAAAGCCATGTATGCCTATCCAGGGTTTCTGATCCTGCAGTGTTTTATGCTGTTGTGAACGGTGGTGGCCCTGGCACCTACAATTATGCTTGGCAAACAGCGATAAACGGCTACACGTATAGCCCAGTGCTCATTATAACCGATGTATTGACGCTTGACCTCTCAAACAAACAGGTGGGGGACGTAATATTCATTCGGCTTACGGTAACCTCACCTAACCAGCAGGTAATATATGCGTATTTCAACGTTTTCATAATAGATGACACCCCGGAGTGCCTGAATGCCCGGCCACTTCAAGCAGAAGAATCCTTGAGTCAGCCATCAGTATTTCAAATAAGGTCAAACCCGGTTGATGAAGAAGCGATTGCCTTGATAAACGCAGTAGAAGAAAGCACCGTTGGTTATATTGAACTGAGGGATTCTTTTGGAAAACTCTATTCCACAAATACTTTTAGTTTAAAGGCAACCAAAACCGTCGAAATCCCCATCAATACAGCCAGCCTTCCTTCGGGAACTTACTTCCTGAGGTTGACGGCCAACTCAAAATCAACCGTCAAAAAGTTAACCGTCCTTCACTAAACTCTAAAGATATGTCCAACAGCATCGCGATCTCCGCCATCCTCCTCCTCGCCCTCGCCCTCCATTCTTGTAAAAAGGATGAAGACAAAGGCTGGGGCACTGTAACAGCCTTAAAAAATGGTGACGCATGGAGCGGAGAAATCAGGGCTACCACTAACCGGTTTTCTGACCAAAAATTTGACATTCAAATCAAAAATCGGGACGACCAGGGGTTTTGGATTTCAAGCCTCAGTTTTTATAAAATCCCAATAAAGGAAGGAAAGTATAAACTATTACTTACATTCAATCAACCTCCTGATGACTCATTGTCTGGAGCATTATATTCAGATGGGCATGACGACCAATTGCATAATTTTTTTAGAATAGCTCAAAATGACTCACTCAGCTATTTGGAAGTCACCAGTGTCAACAAGAAAAAAACAGAAATAAAAGGACGGTTTAACCTGACGCTTTGGCGTCGAAAAGATTTTCCACACAGCTGGAACGCCCCTGACAGCATCGTTTTTTCCGATGGGGTGTTCCATACCCGAATCCTGGATTGATTGGCGGGGAAATATGAGTACCGGCGGGGCTGCAAACAAGGATGTGCAGCCCCGCTCATATTATTAGCCGCATCGCCTCCCGCTTCGTCAACGCCGAAAGCCGGGTGTTGGCCACAAATTCCCGCACCGCTTCCGGGTTCGTCCTTGAATACTGCCGCAAAGCCCAGCCAGCCCCTTTTTGCAGGAAAAACTCCTTGCTATCGGCCACTTGCCGCACGTATTTGAACAGCAGCGCAGCATCCGTTTTTTCTTTGTAGGTCAATTGGAAAATCAGGCAGACCCGCTGCAGCCAAAAATTGCCAGAGGCCATCCAGCGTTCCGTCACAGGCTGAATCAGTTGGGGGTAGCGCTTGAAATGCAGGCCCACCAGTTTGTTGATCCAGTCCACCGTATCCCACCAGGAATGGGTGAGGATAAGCTCTTCGAGGAACTCTATAAATTCGGCGGGCTGTGTTTTCAGCGTTTTTTGCACCGTTTCAAGCGCGAAATAGTGCATTTCCCGGTGATCGTCTTCAAAGCAGCGGCGAGCCAATTGCTTCAATTCCTCGCCTTGTGGCAAGCCCTGTTCTTTGTGGATGACTTTTGTGATCGCCGTCCACTGCGGCATTTTCAGGCCAAAATATTCAAATTTGTTGCGCATGTAGGCCATTTGGCCCTGGGCTGTTTCCGGGTTGCCGTGGGTGTGGAATGCGTGGCGGACGAGGGCGTAGTAAGCAGCGGGTGTGGGCATTTTTTGGGGTAAAAATAACCAAAATCACGCCCAATCCGGACAAATCCGCATTTTCAGGAACCCGATGCCGATAAGGTCGCGCAAAGGGATTATCTTAGCGCACCCAAAACAAGCTGACTACACCCAACCTCCTGCTTTATGTTTCAACGACAAAACCGCCAAACCTTCCCTGCCCGGAACATCGTGGTACTCGCTGCCGCAGTGATCGGCTTGCTCTATATTATCTGGAGCAAAATGCGGCAGCAGCCTGCACAAGAAACGCCAGGTGTGGAGAACGAGGCGGCAGAAAAGCGCGACAGCGCCCTGTTGCCCTTCGAAGCGTTCTACGCCATGCGCGACTACCCAGCCTTCAAGCCCGATGTGCGCGCATACACAGAAGCCATGGCCATCGCCCGCCAGGGCTATGAAGCTGCCCGCCCGCGCGGCGGCAACGAAGGCATTTACGCGCCCTGGACCCTCCAGGGCCCGGGCAATATCGGCGCCAGGATCAATACCATCGCCGTGGAACCTGGCGGCAAAAACACCATCTATATTGGTTACTCTCACGGCGGTGTGTGGAAAACCACGAACGGCGGACAAAGCTGGGCGCCCATTTTCGACGACCACAATTTCCTCTCCATCGGCCATATCGCCATCGACCCCAGCCACCCCGATTTTGTGTATGTTGGCACCGGCGACCCCAATATCAGCGGCTACCCTTTTATTGGCGACGGAGTGTGGAGAAGCCACGACAAAGGAGAGACCTGGATGCCTTACGGGCTTGAGAACCAGCGCATTGTCTCCAAGTTGCTCGTCAACCCCGGCGGCTCGGCCAAAGTATATGCGGCCACGATGGGGCTCCCGTTTCAGCGCAACAACAACCGCGGGCTCTACCAAGGCACTATTGGCAACCCTACTTGGCAGTCGTCGCTGTTCATCTCCGACCAGGCCGGCATCATCGACCTGGTGGTTTCCCCAAGCGACCCGTTTACCCTCTATGCCGCAGCCTGGGACCGCATCCGCAACAACCAGGAAAGCTTGATTTCTGGCGAAAATGCCCGCATCTGGAAAAGCACCGACGGGGGCCTCACATGGGGCAAGCTCGCGGGAGGCTTGCCGCAGGGGTCGCAATCGCGCATCGGCCTTGCCATCGACCCGAACAACGGGCAGCACATTTTTGCTTCGTACGCAGGTTCAAACTTGAGCTTTTCCGGTTTGTATGAAACCTTCGACGGTGGCAATACCTGGCAGCTCAACCCAACCAATGGCCTCAACATGAACTTCCAGAGCAACTTTGCCTGGTATTTCGGGAAAATACGCATCAACCCCTACAACTCCCAAGACATCTGGCTGCTGGGCGTCACTTCTTACCGCTCAACCGATGGCGGCCAAAACTGGTCGCTGGCTGCAAGCGGACAACAAGGCGTGCACGCCGACCACCACGACCTGGCCTTTTTGTCGGCCACCGAATTCCTGCTGGCCACCGATGGCGGCCTCTACCGCAGCACCGACAATGCCGGCGCCTGGGCACGCGCGGAAAACATCCCGACTACGCAGTTCTATCGGGTGGCCTACAACCAGCATAGCCCCGACTTTTACTACGGCGGCGCACAAGACAACGGCACCTCCAAAGGCAACGCGGCAGCCATCAACAACTGGAAGCGCGTGTATGGCGGCGATGGGTTCCAGGCAGTATTTCACCCCAGCGATCCCAATATCTTCTATTACGAATACCAAAACGGGGCCATTGGCGGCACCACTGATGGCGAGAATTTTGACGATGCCACCGAAGGCATCGACCCCGACGACCGCCGCCACTGGGACATGCAGTACTTCATCAGCCAGCACGACCCCAATGTGATGTACACGGGCACCTACCGCTTATACAAAAGCTACGGGCACCTGCCCTTTTGGGCCCCCATCACCGACGACCTCACCGATGGCATCATCTTTGGCTCCCGCTACCATACCATCAGCACCCTCGACGAAAGCCCGCTCGACCCAGAGCAAGTATATGTGGGCACCAACGACGGCAACCTGTGGCGCATTAATACCCTTACCAAAGGCAAAACAAGCATCAGCCCAGGCTTGCCCAAACGCTATGTGTCGTCGGTAAAAGCCTCGCCCAGCAACCCAAGCCGCGTTTTTGTGGCACAAACAGGCTATCGCGACAACGATTTCACGCCACGCCTCCATCGCTCCGACGACAAAGGCAGCAACTGGATCCCCATTTCCGGCGACTTGCCCAACCTGGCCATCAACGATATCCAGATACTGCCCGGCCACCAGGATTCGGTCATTTTTGTGGGCACCGACGGCGGTGTTTACCTGACCTTCAACAGCGGCCAGCACTGGGAGCGGCTCGGTACGGGGATGCCTTTTGTGCCCGTGTACGACCTGTCGCTGAACCTCTCGAAAAAAACGCTCATCGCAGGCACCTTTGCCCGCAGCATTATGAGTTTTCCCTTAGATTCGCTGCGCATCGGCGAAAATTCCTCCACCTTCAGTCCCGGCGGCGTGGCGCCACCCATCCTCACATTAAGCCCAACACTGGCTTACAGCAATACCTACCTGGTGGTCGACAACTTGAAGTCGAACCAAAGCGCTGAAGTATTTATCACCGATTTTTCCGGCAGGACCCTTTGGAAAGAATTCTACAAAGGCTTTGGGAAACACGATGCACAGATCGACCTGAGCAGTTTCGCGCCGGGGGCATACCTGGTGTTTGCCCGAAGCAATGGAAAGGTGTGGGGTACGAAGAAGTTTGTTGTCGCAAAATGAGCGATGAATTTGCAGAATATTTGTAGTTATGCCAAGATTTGGGTGGATTTGATGGATTGATGGATGTTGAAAAATTGATTTTCAACAGATTACAAGCATTCAATTTTCACAACCACTTTGCGTTGGCTATAGACGCACAAAACCCAAATATTCTGCAAACTCATTCTCATCACTCATCCCTCATTGCCTAAAAATCTTTTTGCTCAGCACCTGGTTCCCGACATTTACTTTGACAATCAGCATTCCAGTGGGCAAATTGGAAATGTTGATCTGTTGTAAGCTGGATGATCCATGTTGCTGGAGCAGCAATTGGCCACTCATGTTAAAGATGCGGATATCTTTGGAACGCAGGTTTATATCGAAATCTTCGACGTTTATTACATCCTGCGACTGGTAGATATTGAGGCCCAATTGCAGTTCCGTTGCGCTGCGGTTATCGGAGCCCCCGTCTTGAAAACCTCCGCAATGCGGGTAGTCTATACGGATAATCCATGGGCCGCTAGGTTCTTGGGGGTTGTACACCGGAGGGTTGCCACAATAATCAAGCGGTGTCACTACCACATATGAAGTCCTGGATGCATGCGCGGTGCTTTTTAAGCATATTGTGTTGCCTGTGATGGTGACTTGCAAATAAGGGTCGTTGGTTGAAGCAGTATAGGAAGCAACACAGGGGTTGAAGGGCAATGTTACACACTCTTCAATATCGCTGCAGATGTCGGCGAGTTCAGCTGGAAGCGGAATATACGTTGGCAGCGGACAATTGGCAGACGGTGTAAGGCAAGGCCATGCGCCTAAAAGGGCATTGATCTGAGCCAATGAAGTCGCGCTCCAGACGTTGGTACAGCCAGTAAAAACAGCGTTCATAATATCGGTGTTGTGGCTCGCGCCAAAAGAATGGCCCATCTCATGGCTCACGACGGTGCGCAACCCACATGCATTCAAAGTTTTGTCAGACAATACGCCATAGCGGTACGAGGTGCACAACTGCCCGGTATAAGCCGCCCCTAAAGCGCCGCCATTAAAATTTCTCGATGCACGCAAATGGCCTAAATCATAATTTAAAGTCCAAAACCCGCCGGCATTCGCCCAGGTACGGAAAGCATCGATGAGCGCAACGATGTCCGTTGTAGAAGGAAATGGGTCTGTGCTTGGCGAGGTTGGCACAAATTGGGTCACAATCTTGAACATCACCGGAGTTGCGAATTCATCGTCCCAATTGGCTTGTGCATCGTTCATCACACCGATATTATGGGTTATCACATTGCTGACCGAACCATACTTTACCACCATCTGGTAATCGTTGGCAATGGCCAGTTCCAACTCCGGTGGGCCACAAACCCTCTGGGTGTTGTCGGTGCGGTCTTGGGCATTCTCCATTTCGTGTTGTGCTTCCAGCATGGCGCATCCATTGCCAGGGATCGGCAACACATCGGCGCTTTCATAGACGACAAACAAATCGTGCGCCTGGGTAGGGTCGAAATACCAAAGCGGCTCAATATACCAGGTCTTGCCCTCTTGATAGAACAAGCCGTATAGATAGCCTGGGGCAACCGTGATCGCTGCCTTGGCCGTTTTGCCGTCGTTGGGTTTGCTGATGAGTGGGAAAACTTCGGCCTTGGCTGTACTGATTCTGACACCGCTCTCCTCCGCAATAACGGTGGTATAGCCTTCAGCCAGCAAGCCGTTTGCTTGAAGCTGGACATCAAGCTTTGGAAGCCCGTCAAATTCAAGCTGCAAACCAAAGCCTTTTGTTGATTTTTGAGCAAACAGGAACAGATCATCTGCAGGCACCTGGTAAACGGCGCACCTTTCAAAGCTTTTTGTCAAAGCTGGGTGTGTCCCAATTTCAATTTTTTTTCCAGAGAGGCGATAGCTTTGGCCAAAAAGGCTCCCTGTGACGAGGAAAACAGGCAGGAGAAAGAATAGTTTTTTCATTGTTTAAGTGTTGAAATTTGAAAAATAGTTGAACTCCTTTTGCCGGACGCCCGGCGAATGGGTCAAAAGTCCGGGGGCGCAGCACAAAATATTGTAACATTTTTTCCGCGTTTTAATGACTAATGAATGGCTTCCAATAGCCTGTATCCCGTTCCAAATCAGTAATGGGCGGTTCTGGTGTAATACTTTGGGAGAAACTTGTAACACGTTTGAAGGTTTTTTCCGATCTTTCGGGGTCTGGCACCTTGTTTTGAGGAGAATATTTTTCAAATCTGCATTGCAGCCAGCAACTTTGGCGATTCAAAATGCAGTTTCCTGCACCAACCAGCATTTCAAAGAAAATTTTTTCGGAGACAAACTCCATTGTATCCTCTCATTCTCGCAGATCAAACATCCTCATCACTCATCACTCATCACTCAACTCTCATCACTCTTTTCGGCCTGCTCTTCGCCCTCCTCGTCCCGCCGTTCCAATCGCCCGACGAGCCGAACCATTTTTTGCGGGCCTGGCAGGTAAGCGAAGGGACTTTTTTCCCGGAAAAGGTGGACAACAGGTTGGGCGGCGTTCTGCCCGGCAGCCTGACCCAGGTGTGCGATTCCTTTTTGTTTTTGAAAAATGCGCCAGACGCCCGCCTGCATTTCCGCACCTTGCGCAATACCCTTTCCATACCGCTGGAAGCTGAGAAACGGCGATTTGCCGATTTTGCCAACACCGCCATCTATGCGCCCACGGCTTATATCCCCCAAGCGGCGGCCATCGCCGTTTTTCGGCCATTGGGGGCCACGCCGCTGCAGTTGCTCTATGTGGCCAGGATCGCCAATTTGCTGGTTTGGATGCTCCTGGTGGCGGCAGCATTGCGCTTGATGCCGTTTATGCGCAGCATTTTGGCGGCCATGGCTCTTTTGCCCGCAACGCTCTGCATTGCCGCCACCGCCAACGCCGAAGTGCTGACGAACGGGCTTTGCTGGTTCCTGATCGCCGCTTTTTTGGCAAAGCCTTCAGCCACGCTGTTTACCGAAAAGTTACTGCCTGCTGTGTTGGTATCGGCGCATAAACTGATTGCCTTGCCATTGCTGCTGCTGGGCTGCTTCAGCAAAATGGATCGGCGCGCGGCGACAGCCTTGTGCGTAGCGGGCCTGCTGGCGGCGCTATTCTGGGGCCGATTGGCGCAGCAGTGGTTCATCCCGTATGATGCCTACCACCCTGATTTCCGCGATGCCCAAACGCTGAACTCGGGTGTGGACCCAGCCCGGCAAATGGCGTTCGTGCTTGAAAAACCCGTGTTTTTCATCAAAATCTGCGGTGAATCGCTGTTTCGGGCATTGCCGTCCATGGCTGCCCATTTTGTGGGGAAGTTTGGTTGGGAAAAAAATTATTTGCCGTCGGGGTGGATATTGTTGCTGTGGGCAATGTTGGCCATTGTTGTTTTTTCGGAAAACAACCTTTTGTCGAACCGCCAACGTTTTGGCATGGGCGGTATCGTCGTGTTGTACGTCGGCGCGTTTGCCGTCACCATGTACGCTTTGTGGCATGGCGTGGGCGCTGGGCAGCTTGGCAATTGGCAGGCGCGGTATTTCCTGCCTGTGGCGCCCCTGGCGGCCTTATGCCTCGCGAACGGTTTTCTGGCAAAATGGAAATCCAAAATCGACCTGTTTGCCCTGGGCGTCCTGATACTTGGCAACGCTGCAATGGCCTTCGCGGTATGGCAACGATATTGGCAGCCGTAACGCTATTACATTATAGTCAACGCAAAGTGGTTGTGAAAGGCTTGATCGCATAATCATTTGAAAATCACATGTTTTTAATCACTCAAATCATACAAATCACTTTAATCAGGGTATAGCTCCAGCGCTTCAAAAATCTCATCCATTTCATCAAACGATTTTACCCCCACCTGCTCCTCTTCTCCGCCAACCAGGCTGAGTCCGCCGAGCTTGAATTTTTGCATCAATTTTGGAAGCTGCTCAGCCGACACATCTGCTTGCAACAGCGTGGGGCGCAGGGCAAACAGTTCGTTCCAAAAGCTGCTGTTCTCCGTTAATATCGCCTCCCAATTTGTCGTTTCGGTGAAATCGAGCAAAAAACAAGCAACATAAGGCGCTGCGTTGCGAAATGTACGCTCCAATGCAAGCGTATCCATGGCCGAATTTACCTGTAAAATTATTTCAACGCCCGGCAATTCCTGCAAGTTATCACCGTGGTTCTCTGCCGTAAGCTGTACGGCATCGAGGCCGAAGAACTCCTGTGCCGCGCCCACATGCGCCATGGGCGCCCCCCTGAACTCCCCCACGATTTTTGGCCCGGCCACCCATTCCCGGATGGCTTTCATGTACATGGGATCGAGGTATCCCGGAGTGCCTTCTTCTATGTTAAAACCCAGATAATCAACCTCTTTGGCCGCAAAATAGCGGGCATCGGTTAGGTTGTTGACGGCGGAAACCTTGGTTATTAGTTGTTTGCTCAATTTGTTGTTCGTTGTTTTGCCCTCCGCAGCATTCCTGCCTTTGCTAATGCTATTGCAGGTAAAGCGAAGGAGGGTTCGTTGCACAGCGGTAAAATGGCGCTTTGCGTTTCGGGGGTTTGCGATGGCGGGGAGTTTTAGCACTAAACTTCATTCGGAGAACTGAACTTCCACCTTGCACAAATGTGTCTGCGAAGCACGGAAGCCCCGCTATCGCAAACCCCTTGTTATCGGCTGTTCTACCGTCCGTCATAGCTTAAAAATCTCTACGAAGATTGAATTAATTTCTTCTAACAAGCTTTCTTTTGGGTGTTTCTTCAATGCTGTCTTTCTGTATTCGCGATAGAGTTCTAAAATCATCTCCTCGTCTTTCTTTTCAATTCTGTCAATGTCAACCATCAAAGATTTGTTGATGTCGTTGGGTTCAAATTTTTGTAAGCCGTTACCGTATTCTCTACGGTTGTCGTTGAAGATTTCCTTTGAAATATCAGTGAGTAGATAAGCAAATAGCAAATCAACTTTCGGCTCTGAAAATATATTCAGGTATAAGCAGTGAAAAGTTGTGAGATTGCTAATCTTCGCTTCGTTGCGTATAAAACGAAGTCCGTTCCGATTAAAAACAGAAACCCAAATAGGCGAAGGTGGTCTGTTCTCTAATGTGTGCCAAGGATTACGGCTTGCCGTTAGAAACTTTTTGTGGACTTCTTCAGCTTCTCCTTTTGCAAGGTATTTTTTCAATAACGGTTCTGTCGGTGCAGTTGCATTTAGCAAGTAAACAAACCTGTCCTGTTCTTTCAAATTTGCAAAATCATCTTTTGTAAAAAAGGCACCGTCAACATCAACTGATTTTGTGATGCAAGGCAACAAATATTTTTCGTCAATGTTGAATTGCTTTGCCTTTGACTGGTTGAAAGTAAAATACTCGTTTGCACCTGTCGCAATGCCACGAACAACCTTTCCAAAGTTGGAGAAAGGCACAAGGTTTTTAAATCTTGTTGCGTTTTGCTCTTGGTAATATGCCCTCCACTTTATTTCAGGATTGAGTTTTGAAAATGCAATTGCATTTTCTGATTTGATTTTGGGATAAGCTGAAAATTTTTTCTGCAAATCAAAAAGTTCATTAATAGTTTTAATGTTTATAAATTCAACTTCCGATTTTTCGTTGTCGTTTGCGAAAAGCAGAATTGAAGCAGTGGTTAAAGCATCATCAAAAACATTTTCTTCAAAGTCAAAAATGATGATGTAGCGAAGTAGTTTGTTTTTGATGAGATATGACTTCACCAATTTGCCGTAATCAGAATTCAAAAACTCTGATGGAATAATGTAGGCGGCTCTGCCGCTTACATTTAACTGATAAGCAGATTTTAAAAGAAACAGTGTGTAGAGATTTGTAAAGCCATTTAGTTTCAAACCCAACTTTTCTTCAATTACCTTTAGCGTTGTCTTGTTTTCGTAATCGTGAAACTTGAAGTATGGAGGATTACAAATAATTCCATCGTAACGATTTTCCCAATCGTTAAACATGTAATCTTTCAACTGAATAGAAGTGTTCTTTTCATTGGCAAAAATACTTGCGGCTTGCCGCAAAATATTTTCATCAATGTCAAAACCTTTTATTGAACACTCTTTGTTTGTTTGTCGGATTGCTCTTGCAAAAACACCCAAACCGAAAGCAGGGTCAAGAACTGTTTGTAGCTTTTTGTTTGCTGTAATCCATTTAGCCATGAATTGAGCAATGGGAAAAGGAGTGAAGAACTGTGCAAACTTCTTCCTGTGTTCCAAAGAAACGAATCGAGAGTATTCTCTTTCGGGTTCGTTGGTTGCGATATGTTCTTTAGTTGCCAGCATCAGAAATCTTTTTGGTTTATTCCCAATACTCCACACAAATTGGCAACATCCAAATATGCAGTGCCGCCTTTGAATGTTACATAGAACAATAATCTTCCTCTGCCCATTTCCTTGCGAACACTTTCGTGTTGTGGTTCGTCAATTTTATAAGCAATCTGAACCCCGCTTTTGGAGTTGATTTTAATTGTGGTCTTGTTTTGATTTTTAGTGTCAGCTTCAACAGAAAAAACGGTATCCTCTTTATCAGGGTCAGAAATTATTTCAAGAATTTGCTCAAAGGAAATTCCATAAACCTTGTCAAAGAATACTTGAAAATAGAAATGAGGAACATTGAAAGTTTCAATCCATTTGTAAACTACTTTGATGTCCTCAACTTTAGGAGTGATAGAAAGGAAGTCTCTTTTCTGAACTTCCTTGATTGCTCTCTTTAACTCTTTAAACAAGTCATTGAGTTGAACTAATCTTTCTGATGAACCCCATCCGGGAACTTTAAAATCTGTAACGCTTAATGTTTCGGGAGTTATTCCTTCTAAAACAGGAATGTATTTATGTCTTGCAGGGTTGTCAAGTATGCCAGCAAATTCTGTGAGAATTTTGTCCTTAACGGCTAAAGCAATTTGTTTGAATTTTTCCGTTCTCAATTGCATTGCTGTTTCATAAGGGTCTATCAAAAATGCACTTGAACGAACTTCAATTCCAGCAACTGCTTTTTTTACATAGTCGGTAATTTTGCTGTGAGGAATTTGGCTTATGTCGTAACCTGAATTTTTATCAAAGTCAGATATTTTGAAAATAAGTAAGTCAGGTCGTTTGCCAATGGTGTCAAGTTCACTTTGAAAGTCCTGATAGAAAGTGTCAAAGCCATCTTCTCCTGCAACCAAGTCGTCTGACTTGCCATATTTAACTGCAACAAAGTTCTTGGAGGTTTCGTTGATTGCTCTTGTTACAAGATTTTCAGCCCAGTCTCCTTGTTCTTTATTTGTGATAAAGTTAGAAGATGCTTGTGTCGGGGTACGTGAAGGGTCACGGGGCAAACCGAAGTCAACTAAAGTTGCTGGAACATTCTTGGTTAATTTTCTTATTCTTTCGTAATAGCTCATTGTTTGGTTTTTAAATATTGAACTTTCTTTTCAGCAACTTTTAATATATCAAGGTCGGCATCTTCTTCTAAAATTCTGTAAGCGATTTGGTCGCTTAAATATTCTTTCAGCATTTCCTTTTCGTCAAGTTTGAAATATTTTGCAACCTGTTTAATTTGCTCCTTTGTCGGCTGTCTTTCGTTGCGTTCAATCTTGCCAAGCAAAGAAGTGTCAATGCCAATTTCCTCTGCTACCTCTCTCAAAGAAAGTTTTGCTTCTTCTCTTAACGTTCTGACTTGTTCAGCAAATGTTGTTACTTTATTCTTATTCATTTGTCACGGACAATTATTGTCCAAAGGTATGGTTTTAGTTTTATTTAGGACAAATGTTGTCCTAAAAAGTTTTCAACAGTCAACCCCCAAAATGTTTGTTAAAAGCACATCCCGTTCAAGCTAGCACGGTCTCCATAGAATAGCCGATAACTTTGATGTTTCAGCATTTAGGCCCTGACTATCCAGCTGTTCGCACTGGCCGCACACTTTCCTTAACCTTGGTTGTCGTAAGAATCTGTCCACGTGTAGTGCGCTGAATGTACAAAGGTGGCAACATTTCGATATCCTTTTCCCTTTTTCGTGGACGGATTCTTACAGAACGGCAACCAAGGAACATAAGAACCTGAAAGGGTTGGCTAGTGCCGCGTCCGGCAAATGCGAAAGTAGCAGCATCTTTAGGTACACACCCTACTTGTGGCGGATGGATATTTGCCGCATTGTGACATAGCCCAATGCACCGCTGTTACGTATATCCATTTTGAACCCAGCAGGAACAAACAGCAACCGAGCCAATGTGAACGAACAACGAACAAGGAACAACGAACAACGATAAAGAACGTAGTTTTGCGCCACTGCCCGAACAACCGTGCAGCATTCAACAAATTAAGATAATATGCGCAACAGAATATTGCTCTGGTTATCGCTCGCTGTTATCGCAGCGCTCATGGTTTGGAAATTGTCGAGCAACAAAAAGGTGTTGGACAGCGAGGCCAAGCTTTCTTCCATGACCCGGGCGTTTGTGCCGGTCGAGGTGGTTGAGCCAAAAATGGAAACCCTGTCGAACCGACTGGAGGCCGACGGCATATTCCTGCCAGCCAAGGAGATGTTCATCATTTCAGAAACTGCGGGCCGGGTGCTGGAAGTGTTCAAAAACAAGGGCGAATGGGTGAACGAGGGCGAGGTGATCGCCAAAGTGGACGACGAGCTGTTGCGCATCGAGCTGGAGGCCACCCAAGCCAACTTAGCCAAGCTGCGCAAAGACCAGGAGCGCGTGGCCAACCTCATCGAAGGCGAGGCTGCGCCAAAAAACAAGATCGAGGATTTGCAGTTGGGCATCCTGGCTGCCGAAGCCAAGGAAAAAGGCTTGAAAAAACAGATCGCCAACACGAGCATCAAGGCGCCCATGACCGGCACCCTGGGCCTGCGCTTCATCGAGCGCGGCAGCGTGATCGGGCCGGGCATCCAGGTGGGGCAAATGACGAACTTAGAGCGGCTCTTCCTCATGGTAAAAGTGACCGAGCGCGACGTGCTCAACGTGCGCAAAGGGCAATCAGTGAGCGTGACCCCCGACGTGTATCCTGGCACCAGCATTGCCGGAAAAGTGACCAATATAGGGCTTCGAGCCGACAATGCCTTTACCTACGACGTGGAGATCGAAGTGACAAACCCTACTTCGGCGCCCTTGCGCGGGGGTATGCACGCGCGTGCCTACTTTACATTTAACGCCAACCGGCAGGGCCTGACGCTGCCGCGCCGTACTATTGCGGGGAGTTTGCAAGATCCAAAAGTGTTCGTGGTAGTGCAGGATACCTTGGCGGAGCAGCGCGCCATTACCTTAGGCGGTGTATTCGGCGACAAGGTTGAAGTGACTTCAGGCGTGAAGCAAGGCGAAAAGGTGGTGCTAAGTGGTCAGTTGAACCTGAGCGATGGTGCGCGGGTGCAGGTGATCCGGTAAATTTGATGCTTATGAACTTCCGCGGCCATATCCCCGCCCTCGACGGCGTGCGCGGCATCGCCATTGCCCTGGTGCTGCTGAGCCATTTCATGCTGCGGGCCTATTTCCCCGACGAGCGCTCGTACTTTATCACCCAGTTTGGCTGGATCGGGGTTGACCTCTTCTTTGTGCTTTCCGGGTTCCTGATAACGGGCATCCTGCTCGATGCGAAGCAGGACGCGCATTACTTCCGCAATTTTTACCGGCGGCGGGTGTTGCGCATATTCCCTTTGTATTATTTCGTGGTGTTGCTCACCTGGCTCACTGTTTTGTTCGTGGAAAAAGCCCCCGAGCGCCTGCAGGGCTTCGACGCGTTTTCCTGGTTTTTCACCTTCACGCCCAACATCGCGATGGGCCTGAAAAACGGCTACCTGTACCACAGCCATATCTTCAACCTCAACCACCTGTGGTCGCTGGCAATAGAGGAACAGTTCTACCTGTTTTGGCCATTGATCGTGCACTTTGTGCCCATGCGCTGGCTTGCCATCCTTTGCCTGGTACTGATTTCGTTGGGCACCGGGCTGCGGCACCTGACCGACCATGTTGTGGGCACTACCCTTTCCGTTTCTTCCTATACTTTCCCCTTTTGCCGCATGGACGGACTGGCGGCGGGGAGTTTTATCGCCGTGGCGCTGCGTTTGGGCTGGTTGCAGAAGCTGCCCTACCACAATTGGGTTGCCCGTGCACTGTTCGTGTGGATGGGCATACTGGTGATGGGCAATTTTATCAGCGGGACGAAGCAGAGCCTGTACACCGAGTCCGCGATATTCTTTGGGGCGCTGCTGTTCCTGTCGCTTAACCAAAGCCCGAATGCCCTGGTACGCCGCATCTGCGAAAACAGGTTTTTGATGCACTTAGGCAAGTACAGCTATGGCTTGTACGTATTCCACCACATGTTCGAGTATTTCTGGCGCGACTGGTTTGGGGAACGCCTGTTAGCCAGCAGTTTGCACCCCGTGCTTGGGCAGGGCATCTTCATTTTATTCGCTTTTGCGGGAACTTACCTGCTTTCGAGGTTGAGCTGGGTTTTGGTAGAACAACCGTTTTTGAGATTAAAAAAGCGCTAAGCGTTTTTTAATCAATAATTTAACGCAAAATCAAGAGCCCCGCGTAACATTGCAGGTTACTTTTGCGTGTTCAAATCCTTGCCGGCCGCCTTTTTTTCGCTCACTTCCATTCGGAAAATCATATGCAGATGCGCCATTCCAAACTATTTGTCTTGTTTTCTCTCTGGCTTTTTTGTGCCGTAACACCCCTGCGGGCACAAACCGTTATTTTTACCAGCAATGGGGCTTCTTATAACAATACCGATCAAGTTACGACAGATGTTTACGGCCCGGTGGACATCTCTAACTGCACATCCATTTCTTTTTCCATCAGCTACAACTTCTCCCTGCCTTTCCCGGGTGCGGGAAACATGGAATCGAGCGATGAATGCCCGTTCGGGATACCACCCTGCCAGGGCGACCCCAACGACCCCTATGGCGGCGGCTGCGACCAATGCTGGGATTTTTTCTACGTGCAATTTCAAATAAACGGTGTCACCGTAAATTCCAAACTCGTGGGCGTGCCAGGCATGACCGCCCAGTCTGGCACCGTCACCTACGGCCCCGTATGCACCAACGGCGCGGCAACAGCCGGCCTCATCGTGCAAACCAATACCTGGGCAGCCAACGAAAGCATCACGTTCAACAACATCAGCATCACCTGCTGGGATGCCAGCTCCACCAACCTGATGGCCAACCCCAACCCGGCTTGCGCCGGTATGCCCTTCACCCTGGGCGCCACCCTGAACCACCCGAACGATGTGATGGGCCAGGTATGGACCGGCCCCGGCACCATCACCCCGCCCACGAGCCTCACCCCAACCGTGACCAACGCCCCCGTCGGCACCAATACCTACACCCTGACGGTGACCGATGACAATGGCTGCACCAAAACAAATTCTATTGATGTACAAGTAATACCCGGCCCCACCATGACCGACCCGCCCGACCAAACCGTGTGCGCGGGCGACCCCGTCAGCACCGTGTTTGTCGGCACCGGCAACCCGACCTTCAACTGGACAAACTCGAACACCGCCATCGGCCTTGGCGCCAGTGGTTCGGGCGACATCAGTTTCACGGCAGCAAACGTGACCGTTCCCACCACGGGCACCATCACCGTCACCCCATCCGAAAACGGCTGCGTTGGCCCCGCCCAAACGTTCACGATTACCGTCAACCCTTTGCCTACCGTCAACCAGCCAAGTAACGTGGTTGTGTGTGCGGGGCTGGCCGTCAATGTGCCCTTCACCGGCACCGCGGGCGCTACCTTTAACTGGACGAACGACAATACCACCATCGGCCTGGCTGCCAGCGGCACGGGCAATATCAACTTTGTGACAGCCTTGGTGGCCAACCAGGAGGTAGCCACCATTACCGTCACCCCGGTGCGGAACGGGTGTGCCGGCACACCCGTCAACTTTACCATTACCGTGAATCCCAGACCAACTGTCGCCGACCCGCCCGACATGAATGTATGCGCCGGCGAGCCGGTAGCCGTGGCGTTCACCGGTACAGGCAACCCGACCTTCAACTGGATAAACTCCAATACCAATATCGGCCTAAGTTCCAACGGATCGGGCGATATTTCCTTCACGGCTGCCAATGTCACCATGCCGACAACCGGCACCATTACCGTCACTCCGACGGCCAACGGCTGTACCGGCACTAACCAGAGCTTTACCATCACGGTGAACCCAACGCCGACCGTGAATCAGCCCAACAACGTGGCGGCATGTGCCGGCGCGCCGGTAGTCGTAGCGATCACAGGCAGCTCCGGCGCGAGTTTTTCCTGGACAAACGACAACACCAGCATCGGCCTGGGCGCTGCCGGTCTGGGCAGTCTCAACTTCACCGCTGCCAACGTGAGCACCCAACAAGTCGCTAATATCTTCGTCACACCCATGATAAATGGCTGCCCGGGCGCCCCGGTGTCGTTTACCATTACGGTCAATCCTATACCAACGGTGGCAGACCCACCCAACCAAACCGTATGCTCCGGTGCGATGGTGGATGTTGTTTTCAGCGGCACCGTCAACCCGATTTTCAACTGGACAAACTCCAATATCGCCATCGGCTTAGGGTCCAGCGGCACGGGGAACATCAATTTTATTGCCGCGAACGTGGGCGCGCCCACCACGGGCAACCTGACCGTGACCCCCACGGAAAACGGCTGTACCGGGGCGCCGCAAAACTTCACGATAACCGTAACCCCCGCGCCCAGCGTGAACCAGCCCGGCAACATTACGGCTTGTGCGAATACCAGCGTTATGGCGGCTTTCACGGGAACTTCGGGAGCTACCTTCAATTGGACGAACAACAACACTGCCATCGGCCTGGCCGCCAGCGGCACGGGCGACCTCAATTTTATCGCAGCGGGGGTGGCTACCCAGCAAACGGCTACCGTTACCGTAACTCCAGTCATCGGCACGTGTACAGGAGCCGCCGTTGCGTTCACCATCGTCATCAACCCGGCGCCCACGGTTGCTGACCCAGCCAATCAGACCGTTTGTTCCGGCACCGCCGTGGTTGTCAATTTCAGCGGCGCCAACAACCCGACCTTCAACTGGGCAAATGACAATACTGCCATCGGCCTGGCCGCCAGCGGCACGGGCAACATCAGTTTCACGGCAGGGGCGGTTGGCGTAGGCACCGTCACCGTGACGCCGGTGGAAAATGGCTGCACGGGCGCCAGCCAAAATTTTACCATTACGGTTATCGGCGCGCCCGTGGTGGACCAGCCAGCATCCATCAACGCCTGTGCGGGCGGCCCTGTGACTACCACATTCACCGGCACTTCGGGCGCTACCTTTGCCTGGACGAACAGCAATACCGCCATTGGCCTGGGCGCCAGCGGTACCGGGAACATTGCCTTCACCGCTGCCAATGTGGGCGTTGCCACCACGGGCACCATCAACGTCACGCCAAGCTTAGGGGGCTGCACCGGCACCGCACAGAGCTTTGACATCACTGTTAACCCGCTGCCTACCATAAACATCACATCGGTGGTTTGTGCCGCAGATTTGTTGACCTATTCCGTGGCCCTCAGCACCAGCGGCACCACCGTGACAGCCACGGCGGGCACGGTAACGGGAGCTGCGGGCAATTTCACCGTAAGTGGCATACCTGCCGGCACCAATGTGGACATTTCCAGCACGAACACCGCCACAGGCTGTCAATTGATGCAATCGGTGAACGCGCCGAACTGCAATTGCGCACCCGTGAACGCGCCTGCAATGCCCAACAACCCCAGCATCTGCGAAGGCGCGCCCATCCCCGCGCTGACCGTCAGCACCGACCCAGGCAACACCGTCGATTGGTACACTACTGCCACGGGCGGCACCTTGCTCTTGATGGGCAATACCAGCTATACCCCCATGGGGCCACTGACGGCCGGGGTGTATAGTTTCTACGCAGAAGCGCGGGATACCAATACCAACTGCCTGAGCTCGACACGCTTGCAGGTGACGCTGACCGTCAATGCCCTGCCTTCGGTGACGCAGCCCATAAGCCAAACCGTTTGCGCGGGCAACCCCGTGGGCGTGGTGTTTACAGGCACATCCTCGGCAACGTTCAACTGGACAAACTCCGAACCGGGCATCGGCCTGGCCGCTTCGGGCAGCGGCGATATCAACTTCACGGCGGCCAATGCCGGGAGCAGCCCTTTGGTGGGCAATTTAACCGTCACGCCTACTTTGAACGGCTGCGCCGGCAGCGCCCAGAATTTCAGCATCACTGTAAACCCCATACCCACCGTTGCCGCGCCGATGAACCAAACCGTCTGCGGCGGGGCTACTGTCATGGCTGTGTTCAGCGGCACTGCTGGCGCTACTTTCAGTTGGACGAACTCCAATACCGCCATTGGCTTGGGTGCCAACGGCACGGGCAACGTCAATTTCACCGCTGCCAACGTCGCAGCCCCAACGATTGGAAACCTCGCCGTTACGCCCACGCTCGCGGGATGTGCCGGCAGTACCCAGAATTTTAGCATTACCGTGAACCCCACCCCCAGCGTCATGGCGCCCGCCAACCAAAGCGAATGTGCGGGCAATACCATCGCCGTCAATTTCAACGGCAGCAACGGCGCTACGTTCAATTGGACGAACGCCAACACTGCCATCGGCCTGCCCGCCTCGGGAATGGGCAACATCAGCTTTATGGGCGTCAATGCCGGAGCCGCGCCCATCGTCGCCAATATAGTAGTGACACCCACCCAAAACGGCTGCACCGGCAGCCCACAAAATTTCAGCATCACCGTCAACCCTCGACCGACCATCACCGTTAACAGCACCACCTGTGCCCCGGATTTGATGACCTATTCCGTCAGCCTCAGTTCCAACGGCAATACCGTCAGCGCCACGCTTGGAACCGTGTCGGGCAGCGGCAACAATTTCAACATCACGGGTATCCCCAACGGCACTGCGGTCATTTTGACGGCCACCATAACGGCCACAGGCTGCTCCACACAGCAATCGGTGAACCCTCCGAACTGCACCTGTCCGCCCTTGACTGCGCCGAATGGCCCCAATTTCCCCGTAATTTGCGAAGGTGTGCCCACACCGGCGCTGATGGTAAACCCGCCGGGAGCAGGGCTTACCGTCGATTGGTACACAACAGCTACGGGCGGGGTGCCAGTATTTGTCGGGAGCAACAGCTACACCCCGCCGGGGCCATTTACCCCTGGCACCTATATCTTTTATGCTGAAACCCGGGAAATATCTTCTAATTGCAAAAGCCCGACCCGAACACCGGTGTTCCTGACGGTGAATAGCGCCCCAACCATGACCCAGCCGATCAACCAATCGGTATGCTCCGGTTTTACCATTTCTGTTGGCTTCAACGGCACCAGTGGCTCTACCTTCAATTGGACGAACAGCAGCCCAAGCATCGGGCTGCCGGCCACAGGGACGGGGAATATCAGCTTCTCTGCGGTCAATACGGGCATGGCGCCCGTTGTGGCCAACATTGTCGTCACACCTACCTTGCTCGGCTGCAACGGAACCCCGCGGACATTTACGATAACCGTATTGCCGTCTCCCTCGCTGACCGACCCATCGGATATTTCGGCTTGTGTCGGGCAAACGGTTTCCGCTAATTTCTCCGGTACAACAGGGGCGACATTTTCCTGGACGAACAGCAATACCGGCATTGGTTTGCCTGCTACTGGCACCGGGAATATCAGTTTCAACGCCAATACAGCGGGTACTTCCACCGTGACGGTAATCCCGATGGCCAATGGTTGTTCCGGCACCCCGCAGACCTTCACCATTACGGTCATCAACAACCCCACGGTGACCAACCCTGGGAACCAGGCTGTGTGCGCTGGAGCCAACCTTGCCGTCAATTTTACGGGGACGCCCGGCGTTAACTATTCCTGGACGAACTCGAACCCGTCCATTGGCCTGCCTGCCAGCGGCACGGGCAACCTGAACTTTAGCGCCGCAAACGTCGTCGCGGCACAAAACGCGCAAATAACCGTGACGCCGATTTTTGGCGCTTGCACCGGGCAATCCCAAACATTTTCCATCACCGTGAACCCGCTGCCATTGGCCGGCATTTCGGGCAATACCACGATTTGCAACGGCAGCAGCACGACCCTCACCGCATCGGGGGGCAGCAGCTTCAGTTGGGCCAGCGGGCAAACAACGGCGGCCATCACCGTGAGCCCGACCAGCACCACCACCTACACGGCTACCGTTACAGCCAATGCCTGCAGCAGCAGCGCCACGACCACTGTAACGGTGAACCAACACACCAGCGCCACCGTCAACGCGCTCACCTGCGACCCCGCACAGGTGGGTTCGGTCAGTATGGTGATCCCAAACTTCAAAGGCTGCGACAGCACCATTACGACCGTCACCACCCTGGATGTGGCCAACTGCGCCCCCGCGCTGACCCTCAGCAACGGCTCGGTGAGCTGCTTCGGCGCCGGCGACGGTGTTTTGACCTTGGGCGCTGCCGGCGGGCTGGCGCCTTACAGCTACGTGTGGTCGAACGGCAGCAACCAAATGGGCACCGGCTCGATCAGCAGCGCCGGAACAAGCATCCAGCTTCCCAATTTGCCGGCTGGCACCTACACCGTCACCGTGACGGGGGCGAACGGCCTGACCAAAACTATTACGGCTACGGTGGGCTCTCCGGCGCTGCTTGTCACCCAGGCTACCGCCCAATTGGCTTTCGGACAATACCCCCTAAGCTGCGTCGGCGCCACGGATGCGACTGTGCAAACGGTAACAACGGGCGGCACAACAGCTTACCAATATGCCTGGAGCGTTGCCGGGCAAACCGGAGCTTCGCTGACTAACGTAGGGGCCGGAACCTACACCGTGACCATTACAGACGCGAACCAGTGCACGGCCACCGGTTCGGCAACGGTGACAGCGCCGCCGCCGTTGAGCTTCAATATTTCCATCGCCGGGGTGGAGTGCGGCGAAGACGTAGCGACAGCCCTGATCATCCCTTCTGGCGGTGCAACACCGTTCAAGGTTAACGTAGATGGCATTGCGGCGTCGGGTGGACTGATGCCCAATATTCCTGACGGGCAACATCTCGTAGAAATCATCGATGCTTACGGCTGCACTGCTGATACGGTGGTGGTAGTGGATTTGCCGCCGGTGCCATTCATCAGCTTGCCGGCGGAGGAAACGGTTTCGCTCGGCGAAACCCTGGTGCTGCAAGCCCAAACCAACCTCACAAGCTGGCAAAGCTTAGTGTGGACGCCCCTGCCCGATTCGGCTTGCGCCGGTTGTTTGCGCCAGGAGTGGATACCCCAGGTTTCCAGGGTGTACGAGGTGGCCATCACCGATACATTTGGCTGCAGCGCTACGGCTTCCGTGCGGGTGCTCGTGCGCAAGCAAATAGACATTTACATCCCCAACATCTTTTCGCCCAACCTCGACGGCAACAACGATTTTTGGGTCTTCAACGCCGGGCCATCAGTAGTAGCGCTCAATTCCCTGCAGATTTTCGATCGCTGGGGGAGCATGGTCTATTTCTGGGATTCGCCCATCCCGGTGAACGAGTGGCCAGGCTGGGACGGCACCTACCGGGGCGACAAGCTGAACCCGGGTGTTTTTGTGTATTACCTGAAGGTTCGGTTGGCGAACGGGGAGGTGGTGTTGAAGAAGGGGGATGTGACGGTGGTGCGTTAAGGGGCGACCCAATTTTTAACACAAAAAGTTTTACATATTCTGTTAATTACTTTTACTTTTGCTGCAAATACTTTCAAAAACACAACCATACCCAAAGAAAAGTGCTTAACGAAAGTAGGAAAAGGCAAATCCCAAACAATCAATATGATCCATTCTGCAAACCTTGCAAATCACTAGAATCTTGGTATAAATGCTGACCGTTACCGAAACCTGTCCCCTCGTGCGCATCTTCGACGAACAAAAAGCAAGGGAATACTATTGCGGATGGCTGGGCTTTTCCATCGATTGGGAGCACCGGTTTGAAGAAGGGACACCCTTGTACATGCAAGTTTCGTTGGGCAATCTCAAACTGCACTTGAGCGAGCATGTCGGCGATTGTACGCCTGGCGGCAAAGTATTTGTGTCTTGCACCGGCTTGAAAGCCTGGCATAAGAGTATCGCCGAAAAAAACTACAAATACTATCGGCCCAGCATCGAAGAAGCCTTTTGGGGCGGTATTTGCATGTCGCTGATCGATCCGTTTGGGAATAAGTTGCTGTTTAGTGAGGAGGGGGGAAGTGTTTGAGTAACCACCCAATTTCATTGTGAAAGTAACGTAGTAGAAAAATCGAATTGCTAAAATCTTTTGAAAATTAATCTTTCAGCATCCACCAATCCTTCAAATCCCCCCAAATTCAGGCAAACATGGCAAAAGCAAAAAAAGATACTTCCGCCCCACCAACCACCTCCGCCAACCACGAGGATTCCGTCATAACCCTCTCCGGCATGTACCAGAACTATTTTCTGGACTATGCCTCCTATGTTATCCTCGAACGCGCCGTACCGGCCATCGACGACGGCCTCAAGCCCGTGCAGCGCCGCATCCTGCACGCCATGTACGAGCAGCACGACGGGCGCTACCACAAAGTAGCCAACCTCATCGGTCAAACCATGCAGTTCCACCCCCACGGCGACGCAGCCATCGGCGACGCGCTGGTGAACATGGGCCAAAAAGAACTGATGATCGATTGCCAGGGCAACTGGGGCGATTACCGCACGGGCGACTCCGCCGCAGCGCCGCGTTACATCGAAGCGCGGCTCACCAAATTCGCCCTCGACATCGCCTTCAACCCAGATACCACCGTCTGGCAAATGAGCTACGACGGCCGCAAGCGCGAGCCCGTCAATTTGCCCATGAAATTCCCCCTGGTATTGGCGCATGGGGCCGAGGGCATCGCCGTGGGCCTGAGCACCAAAATAATGCCCCACAATTTCATCGAAATCATAAGAGCCAGCATCGCCAGCCTGAAGGGAAAGCCCTCGGATTTGATCCCCGACTTCCCCACGGGCGGCCTCATCGATGCCAGCAACTACAACGGCGGGGCAAGGGGCGGAAAAATCCGGGTGCGGGCCCGCGTGCGCGAACTGGACAAAAAAACGCTGCAAATCACCGAAATCCCCTACGGCGTTACCACCGGCGACTTGATGGATTCCATCGTTAAAGCCAATGAAAAAGGCCAGATCAAGATCAAAAGAGTGGTGGACAAAGTGGCTGCCGACATCGACATCGAAATTGAACTGCAGCCCGGCGTCAGCCCTGACGTAACCATCGATGCCCTGTACGCGTTCACTAATTGCGAGGTCGGCATTAGCCCCAACTGCTGCGTCATCGTGGACAACAAGCCGCTGTTCACCGACGTCAACGAACTGCTGCGCATCAGCACCGAAAACACCAAGGATTTGCTGCGCCAGGAACTGGAAATCCTGAAGGCCGACCTGGAGGAAAAGCTGCATTTCGCCTCGCTGGAAAAGATTTTCATCGAAAACCGGATTTACCGCGACATCGAGGAGTGCGAAACCTGGGAAGCTGTAATTTCCACCATCGATACCGGGCTGAAAAAATACGTGAGCACGCCCAGCGAGCCCGGCTATGCCAAAGAGACAAAAAAGATAAAGCTCCTGCGCGACGTCACCGAAGACGATATCGTGCGGCTCACAGAAATCCGCATCAAGCGCATTTCCAAGTTCAATTCCTTCAAGGCCGACGAGGAAATCGCCAAAACCAACGCCGAGCTGGAACAGACCAAGCACCACCTGGCACACCTCACCGAGTACGCCATTGCGTACTTCGAGAACTTGCTGGCCAAGCACGGCAAAGGCCGCGAGCGCCGCACCGAAATAGCCGCCTTCGATACCATACAGGCAGCGGCCGTGGCCGCCAACAACGCCAAGCTGTACGTCAACCGCGCCGACGGGTTTATCGGCACGGGCCTCAAAAAAGACGAGTTCGTGCAGGACTGCTCCGACATCGACGACATCATCGTTTTCCGCCGCGACGGCGTGATGAAAGTCGTGCGGGTGGAAGAGAAAACTTTTGTGGGCAAGGACATCGAGCACGTGGCCGTGTGGAAGAAAAACGACGAGCGCACCACCTACAACATGGCCTACGTTGATGCCAAATCGGGCAAAACCTTCGTCAAGCGCTTCAACGTGACGGCCATCACCCGCGACAAGGAATACCAGCTTGGCTCCAAGGCCAAGGGCTCCAAAATGCTGTACCTCACCGTGAACCCCAACGGCGAGAGCGAAGTGGTGCAGGTGACGCTCACCCCGGCCAGCACCGCCCGCAACAAGATTTTCGAGTACGACTTCGCGGAATTGGCCATCAAGGGCCGCGACTCGCAAGGCAACGTGCTCACCAAGTACCCCGTGAAGCAGATCAAACAAAAAGAAGTGGGCAAAAGCACCATCGGCGCACAAAAACTCTGGTTCGACGACATCACTGGCCGCCTCAACATCCAGGAACGCGGCAACCTGTTGGGCGAATTCGACACCGGCGACAATATTTTCGTGCTCTTTAACGACGGCTCCTACGAGGTGACCGATACAGACCTGCTCCAGCGTTTTGAGGTAAAGGAAATTGCCCACCTCTGCAAATTTTCTGAAGATTTGGTGGTCAATGCCGTGCACTACGACGGCCACAAAGGCTGGACGATGGTGAAGCGTTTCAAAATCGAGACCAACAAACTGAAAGAACGCTTCTCCTTCATCACCGACCACAATAAATCGAAATTGCTCTTTGCCTCCGTACAGCCCAACCCGCGCATCAAATACACCATCAAAATAAAGGGCAAGCCCATGACCGGCGAGGTGTCGCTCGGCGAGTTTATGGACGTGAAAGGCTGGAAAGCCGTGGGCAACCGCCTGAGCGACCAGATGCTGGGCGCGGTGAAGGAGGTAGAGGCGAAAGAGGCCAAGCCGAAGCCGGAAGCTGCCGCGCCGAAGCAGCCCAGTTTGTTTGGCGATGAGGGGGTGGAAGCCGCTGAAAAAAAGGGGGAGCCGAAAGCGGAAAAAAAGCAGGCTGAAAAAGAGGCAGGTGAGAAAAAGACGTATAAGGCTGGGGATACGATTGAGTTTGATTGAAGTACGGTGGATGGTTTACCCGCCGTAGCTTTAGCGTAGGCGGGTGAACGGTTGGCAAGGCAAAATTTTCGACGCATAACCTGCCAGACCAGACATGACCAGGTTGCCCGGCCTCGGAGGCCTAACCTTTGTAGCAATGGTATAGGGTTTTCGGCACCGTTCCAGCGGAACGGTATCCAATCTGAACAGATACCCTTCCGCTGGAACGGTTTGTAACATCTTCATCAATGGTTCTACAAATTTTGGGCCTCTCCGAGGCCGGTTGTCACTTGGGCATTTCGGCTACAAAGGTTTGGCCTCTCCGAGGCCGTGCAACTTGGTCAATTCTGGTCGGGCAGGTTGTGCGTCGAAAACGCATTCCGTACCAACCGTCCACCCGCCTTCGCCAAGGCTACGGCGGGTAAACCATCCACTTTTATGCCTACCCTCCACCTCCACAACCGCCCCATCTTCATCGGATGCCTAGCCGAAAGCTTTCCCCAATGGCTTGACAACCAGGGCTATTCTCAATTATTTGTCATTACGGATACGAATGTGCAAGCGCACTGCCTCCCTGCTTTCCTGGGAAAAACCGGGCTAAGCCCCAATACCCCCCTAATAGTCATCGAACCCGGCGAGGCACAAAAAAACCTGGCTACCTGCGCAACCATCTGGGACGCCATGCGCGCGGCCAAGCTCGACCGCCATGCCCTGGTGCTCAACCTCGGTGGCGGCGTCATCGGCGACATGGGCGGCTTCTGCGCAGCCACCTGGAAGCGCGGCATCGATTTTGTGCAAGTTCCGACAACCTTGCTGGCCATGACGGACGCGGCCATTGGCGGGAAGCTGGGCGTTGATTTCCAGGGGCTTAAAAACATCATCGGGGTATTTCAGCAACCCGCTGCCGTCTTCGTCGATCCCGATTTTTTAGACACGCTCCCAGAGCGCGAGCTGCGCAGTGGTTTTGCCGAAGTGGTCAAGCACGCCCTCATCGGCGACCGGGAGCTTTGGACGCAGTTGGGCGACCACCACAGCGCTAAAAACGCACTGGAAGCCTCCATTGGCGTGAAGGTGCGCATCGTGCAGGAAGACCCGCATGAAAAAGGGCTGCGCATGCTGCTCAACTTTGGCCATACCATCGGCCACGCCATTGAAAGTTTTTTCTTAGAAACCGAAGCGCCGCTCACGCACGGGGAAGCGATCGCCATCGGCATGATCTGTGAACTTGAAGGCTCGGAGCGACGCGATGAAGTGGCGGCTTTTATCCACCGTATTTTCCCGCATCGCCATATCCCGGAATCGGCATTTCCGGTGATTTGGGCGTTGATGCAGCAAGATAAAAAAAACGCGTTGGGTAAGGTGCGTATGGCTTTGCCGGATGTGGGGGGGGATATGAGGGTTACGGAGTTGACTTGGGAGGGGCTTGTAACAAGGTTAAAATGGTACAACGCTATTGGACTATGAGTGCTTGATTTTTTTGATTTTGAGTTGATTATACCCAGGTTTGGGTAGATTTGAAAGATTGATGGATGCTAAATTTTGATTTTCAATGGATTGCAGACTTTCAATTTTCACAACCACTTTGCGTTGGCTATACAAACATTGGCTTGAGCAAAACTGATGGCTCGAGGTATTATAGGGGTGCACAAGTTTAAAAAGTATGGAAATTGACGCCTGTTCTACTAAAAAGCTTGAAGAATGCTAAAAGAGACGTTTAATAGTTTGGGTATTTTGATATTTGTCGAAAAAAAATTTGGCAAAAGAGTTAGTAGGTTAGAACTGTGACGATATATTTGCGTTGCGTACCTCAAAATGAAACAATCATGCCTTCGGCTAAAAAAACCAGGCAAGTGATGCCCCCTGACTGCTCCATGCGAGTGTTCAGGGGGCATTTTACATTGGTTGCATACCCGCAACGGACGAATAAGTGATTTTTTGAGTTTTACTTAGTCGTCCGTTGCGGGTAAGCAAACGTTCCATGCAATAAAATAAAACAAAATATATCAAAAAAGAGGAGAAAATGGAGTATCTTTGACCCAAATTTTAGTTTTATGAAGGGAACTTATCACAAAATAATAAACGGCGATAGCAGACAAATGAGTGAACTCAAAGATGAGAGCATTCACTTAATTGTAACCTCTCCACCATATTGGCAGTTGAAGGACTACGGCACAGAAAACCAGATTGGATTTCACGACGACTATGAAACATATATTAACCATCTAAATTTGACTTGGCAAGAGTGCTTTCGTGTGCTTCACAATGGCTGCCGTTTATGTATAAACATTGGCGACCAATTTGCAAGGTCAGTTTATTACGGTCGTTATAAAATCATCCCAATTCATAGTGAAATAATCAAGTTTTGTGAAATGATAGGCTTTGACTTTATGGGTTCTATCATTTGGCAGAAAACGACAACTATGAATACGACAGGAGGCGCAAGCATAATGGGTAGTTTTCCTCATCCAAGAAATGGTATTGTAAAGTTAGATTTTGAGTACATCCTTCTCTTTAAAAAGCAGGGAAATGCACCCAAACCAACGGCTGAACAAAAAGAACATTCTGCAATGACAACGGAAGAATGGAACACTTACTTTAACGGTCACTGGTATATTAGTGGAGTACGTCAAGACAATCATTTGGCAATGTTTCCAGAAGAGTTGCCCAAAAGACTTATAAAAATGTTCTCTTTCCCAGGAGAAAATGTACTTGACCCATTTCTTGGAAGTGGCACAACCTCATTAGTTGCAAAAAGCCTTGGACGGAACTCTTGCGGGTATGAAATTAATCCAGAATTTATTCCAATTATTAAACAAAAATTAGGAGCAAATGACAATGTTTTGTTTGACGATGCCAGAATAGATTTTGTCGAACAACCAGAATTAAAGTTTGACTTTGAAGCAAAAATCAAAGAACTGCCCTACATTTTCAAAGATACTCATAAATTAGACAAAAAAATAGATGTAAAGAAACTTCAATTTGGTTCCAAACTCGACGCTAATGGGAGTGCTAAGAGAGAAGATTTTTATACGGTTAAAGAAGTTATTAGTCCTGAATTAATAAGACTAAATAATGATTTAACTATAAGACTTATCGGGATTAAGCAAGACCTTAGCAAAAATGGCAGCGCCAATGAATTTCTCATTAAAAAAACAAAAGGGAAAAAGGTGTTTTTAAAATATGATGAAGTCAAGCACGATGAGCATAACAACCTTATGGCTTATCTCTATCTTGAAAATAAAACATTCATAAATGCTCATCTTTTGAAGGAAGGATTAGCATTGGTTGATAATTCTGTTGATTTTAAATACAAACAAAAATTTAATAATCTTTTTAATTCAATTCAATGAAACAACGACAAAATGATATTTGGAATTACCCTACTGAATATGCGCTTGGTATTGATAATGCTAAACACATTGATGTGATTGCATCGGCGATAGGTGAGCCACCGAAAGGAACGAACCATGACAATGTAAGAAACTGGATAACAGATATGGCAATCAATCATCATAAGCCGATTGGAACTTGTGATGGTGGAGCATTTATACTGTGATTAAAGTGATTTGCATGATTTGAGTGATTAAAAACATCTGATTTTCAAATGATTATGCGATCGAGATTTTCACAACCACTTTGCGTTGACTATATAATACTCAACGATGATGAACGAGAAACCGCAGCAAAATTCGTTGAAAGAAATAATCGAGCAGATGCGGTTCGTAAAAACGGCAACTATATCCCATGACAAAAAGATACTCCAAAGAATTTGGTAAAAAAGAAAAAGTCTTGAATTATGCTTGCCAAACCTACCAACTTTCAAGACCAAACAAAGTCGGTGCGGTCATGGCATTGATACGCCAATGTCAGCCAAAAACGATTGAAGAATGGGAAGCCTGGTATTTCAAAAACGCCTACACCGATGGTAAAAACACCTTCAAAGTCACCAAAGAGAGTTTGGAAGAACTCAGTAACCGGCTTCACGAAAAAATAACAGAAGTTGTTATTCCAGAATGGCAAGAGGCATTCAGAAACTTGACATTACAAGATTGCATTGATTATATCCACAACTTAACCATAAATCGGACTTTTGATGGCTATATTCGAGAGAAATCGGTTGTCAATGATGGATTAGCAAAACTGTACCCCTCAGTAAGATTTGAGGAAAGTCCGTCAGAACTTGACCATGCTGGCGATATTGACTATTTGGGATACATCGGCGAAAAGGCGTTTGGTATTCAAATCAAACCTGTTACAGCCAAGTCAAACTTTGGAAATTACTCGGTTTCTGAAAGAATGAAAGCAGGATTTCAAGACTTCGAGGAAGACTATGGAGGAAAGGTATTCATTGTATTCAGCCTTGACGGAGAAATTGCCAATAAAGAAGTGCTTAAAGAAATTGACGCAGAGGTGCAGAGACTTACAAAGGTATAAAAAGCATGGAACAATCGCTTTACGAAAATTGCTCCTAAACGTTGCACATTCGTAAAGCGTCACGTTCACCTGACACAATTTGTTGAACACACCCACCTGAAGCTTCATCGCCCCCTCACCCGCGCTTCGGCTTCTTCACCGTAAACACCCGCGACACATTGAACCCAAAGCGCAGCCCGCTCAACATACGGCCGTCGTTGCCCTTGAAAAACCATTCTTCCTGGGTTTCCGTGATAAAGCCTTTGTAGGTCATGTCGGGAGAGTTGGTAAAATGCAGTTGGAACACGTGGCCGCCCGTCTCGATGTCGAAGCCAACAGAGAGGGAATTGGCGAAGGGCGTAGCGATCTGGCCTTCCGGAACGTAGTAGTACTCGGCGTTGAAGGTGACGCGCTTGGTGAGCTTTATCCTGCCCGCCACACCTGCCGCGAACACGTCGTTGGCATCATCGGGGGTAGTGGTGAGATTGCGGTGTACAAGGGTAGGCATCAGTTGCAGGGTCAGCCGGTCGTTGAATTTCCGGGCAACCAGCACCTGGTGGGTGTAGTACAGCCGCGAGCTGAACTTGTTGTCGCGCTCCTCATCGGCGAATTTCACCGTTTTGATCTGAGCATCGACCAGGTAAGACAGCGAGACAGGCATGTTTTTGGCGCCCGAGCTTTGGCGCAGTATCTTGTATTTCGCAAAGCCGTCGATGATTTTTTCCCGGCTGTTTCGCCCAATGCCGATCATCAGCCGATCGGTGATGCCGTAATCGAATCCAAAGCGGATGGCGGCGCCATCCAGGCCGAAAATGTCGTAGATGCCCTGGCGGAGCTGGGTGAAGCGGTGCGAGATTTTGAAATCGAGCACGCCCGGCGCGGTGTTTTCAATGGAATGGCCGTTTATGACGCGGTTGGTCTTGAAACTGGCAGTAGCGTAGTCAACGGTTTTTTCTTCGCCGAGCAGCGAGAGCAGGTCGTCCTGTGCGTTCAGCAGGAGGGGGGAAAAGAAGGCAAGGAATAGGTAGAGTTTTTTCATAATTTTTTCTGGTTTTCGGATTTCAGGTTTCTGATTTCAGGTTTCTGATTTCAGGTTGGCTTCGCGCTTGGCATTGCGAAGGGACTTTGGCCATTATTGCCCCATATTTTATTATGAGCCTCAAACAATACTAAGCGCGAAGCCAACCCGAAACCCGAAACCATTTTTTATTTCATAGGTGACAAAGACGCATCAACCAGCACCTTGGCTGTTTTGCCTACTTTATCGCTCACCATGGAGGGGATCGAGATGCCGTAGTCGGCCAGGGTGACGTTGAAGCCTGCGTTCAGGTTGATTTTGCCGCCGGCCACCGTGAGGGCGCCGTTGGTGCTAAGGTCTTTGGTGATGCCGTGGATGGTCATTTCCCCGGAAACGACGGCGTTGTAGGTGCCGTCTTTTGAAAAATTGATGTCCTGGAGGTTGGTGATCTGGCCTGAGAAGGTCGCTTTCGGGAACTTGGACGATTCCATGTAGTTCTCGTTGAAATGCTCTTGCATCAGCGCTTTTTCAAAGTGGAAGCTTTTGATGAGCACGGCCCATTGCATTTTGCCCGAAGCGACGTCCAGCACACAGGAAGCGGTGGTGGTGATCGCGTCCACGTTTTCTGGCGAGTTGGCGTTCGTGGCGTCGAATTTCACCTTGCCGTCGCGGGTAAAATAGTTTTGTGCAGAAATGCCCGCAGCCATTGAAACAAGGGCCAGGAGCAGCAGAAACAGCTTTTTCATAGTTTGCATGTCGGATGATTTATGTTTAAAAATCGGTAATGTGTAAAATTCATCATTCATCTCTCATCATTCATCATTTGATTTCAACGCAATTCGACAATTCCACATCAAAGTTCAATCCGTTGCAGGTGCCTTTAAGTGTCACGGTCTCGCCGGGGCTGAAATTGGTGCGGGCGTGGGTGCTGGTGGTGGAGAGCACACAGCGCACCCCAAAGTCGCTGCCCGTTTCGAGGCTCACTTTTATGTTGCCTTCGTCGCTGGTCACTTCTTTCACTTTCCCGGTAACTGCGATCACTTTTTCGAGGTATTTGGCATTACAGGCTGCTTCGTCGGCGTTGTAATCGGCGAACAGGGTGGCTGCGTCGATGGCGAGGTCGGTCTTTGCGGTGGCCATGTTCTGGTGCGGCTTGTTCCAGAGGTAATAGCCGACACCGGCCCCAATGAGGGCCAGGGCGAGCAATGCGATGAGGATGCGTTTCATTGGCAAAAGTTTTATTTGATGTAGGCGTCAGTTGTTGGGCGCGCCGGCATTGACCCAGGCTTCGATTAGGGCGATGTTGCATTTGTTCATTTTGCCCGACGGCGGCATTTGGCTCGAAGTGCCGTTGGTGCGGTTCACAATGTCGCGGGTATCGGCGTATATTTTCAGTTCTGCGTAGGTTACCATTGGCGTTGTCTCTTGTTCGCCGCCTGGGGCATGGCAACTGATGCAGTTGGCATCAATGATCGGCCTGATGTCGGCAATATAGCTCACGGCACTGGTATCGCAGTTGCCCGCGCCGTACAGGTCTTGCTCGTTGTCGTAGTAGCAGGCGGTCTGCGAAAGGCTTGCAATGAACAAAATGGTTAACGCTGCAAAAAGTAATTGTCTCATGTTTTGTAAGCGGGAATAAGGTTTCAATAACAAAAGTCGGGTGCGAAGGTAAATTCCATATCCCCAATACTTGAAAAGTGTTTGAACAAAAGCCCGTTATTTGCGAAAATTTTAATTTTCCGGGGCGCCGGCATCCACCCATCTTTTCAATTTGGCCAACTTGCAATCGTCCAATTTGGCGCCTCCCTTTGGCATCCAGTTCACGGTAGCCGCCACGGCACTGTACAGCCGGCCGTCGAGCGCCAGGGCTTTGACCTCAGGGTATGTCGTCAGCTTTATGCCCACTTGCGGGTTGGCGCCGCTATGGCAGCCTTTGCATTTGCTTTGGATGAGCGGTTGCACAAACGCGGCGTACTTCGCGCCGGCAATGGTGTCGCAGCCGCCAAAGCTTTCGTCGCAGGCGTTGTTCATAGCGCCTTGGGTTATCCATTTTTTGATCATATTTATTTGATCTGTGCTGAACGGGGGCTTGTTTTGGGGCATTCTTTTCTCAATTTTCGTTTCTTCCAAAGATTCTATCAACTTATTCTTGTCCCAATCGTTTGAGGTTACGCGCTCCACGGTTGACATCAGGCTTTGGTATGAAACAAGCACTATGCCTTCTGCGTGGTCTTGTGCATTGTGGCAACCAGATTCCGTGCAATTGGACACCAAAAGCGGCAGTATCTGGTTTTGGAAATAAACCGAATCAGAGCTGCAGGCATTGCCGGATGGCGGGTCAACTGGCGGGTCGAAGGGAACCAGCGACTCGTGCTTGCAGGCCAACACGAGTAGCGTTAATATGATTGCCAACATTGAAACAGAAAAAATACGGCGTTGCATGGACAGGATAAAATGCGTGATCGATTCGGTGAACAACTGAATTTTAAACGCAAAAATGCCCGCAAGCAACGTTCAATAACCATATTTCAATACTGAACGGGTAAAAATTGCTGCTGAACATGGAACAAAAAGGCTGGAAGACATGGCTGCGCCGGTTGGGGATCGGTGGGTTTCTATTTTTTTTCATCAAAGGGCTCGTCTGGCTGGCCGTTATCTTCGGCGGGATAAAAGCTTGTGGTTGAGCTTTTTTTACCACGATTATGGTTACGAGCCACTCAAAACAAAAAGTTTTTTTATTTTTGCTGTTTGTTGAATTTGGTACATGGTTTTTTTAACACATAGGCACATAGAACACGTAGACTATTCAACATTTGAGTTCAAATAAAAACTATGTGTCCTATGCCCCTATGTGCCTATGTGTTAAAAAAACACGTGTCATAAAAATATGTGTTTAATGGCAAAGCCCAATACAGTATCCCTTACCCCATCAACCGACGTTGAAACCGACCTGGTCGATCCCACTCATATCACCATTAAGGGCGCCCGCACCAACAACCTGCGCAACGTCGATCTCCGCATCCCCAAAAACCAGTTAGTGGTGGTCACGGGCGTGAGCGGTTCCGGCAAATCGAGCATCACCATGGACACCCTCTACGCCGAGGGTCAGCGCCGCTATGTGGAGAGCTTGTCGAGCTACGCAAGGCAGTTTCTGGGCCGCATGAAAAAGCCCGACGTCGATTACATCCGCGGCATCTGCCCGGCCATTGCCATCGAGCAGCGCGTCAGCACGGGTAATACCCGCTCCACGGTGGGCAGCATGACGGAAACATTCGATTTCCTGCGCCTTTTATTTGCCCGCGTAGGCAAATTTTACTCCCCGATTTCCGGCAATGTGGTGCAAAAGCACGAGGTGAGCGACGTGGTGGATTTTATCAAAAAACTCCCCGATGGCGCCAGGGGCCTCATCTTGATCCCGTTTCACAAAAAACACCACGACCGACCGCTTATCCAGGAACTGAGCGTGTTGTTGCAAAAAGGCTATACCCGCTTGTGGCGAAACGACGAGGCCCTGCGCATCGAAGACCTGGTGGAAGACCCGGCGACCGAACACGACACCGAGCTTCGCAAAACGGCTTACATACTCATCGATCGCTTTGCCCTGCCCATGCCGGAAGAAAGCGACTGGATGCGACTGGCCGATTCAATCAACACCTCGTTTTATGAGAGCGACGGCGAATGTGTGGTGCAAGTGATGGCTAAGGAAGCCGCGCCGCAACCTGACCCCGCCGTTTTCAACAACCGTTTCGAGCTCGACGGCATGGTGTTCCCCGAGCCAACGCCCCAGCTTTTCAACTACAACAACCCCTACGGCACCTGCCCCACCTGCGAGGGATACGGCCGCGTGTTGGGCATCGACGAAGACAAGGTGGTGCCAGACCAGTCGAAATCCATGTACGAAGGCGCGGTGGCTGCCTGGAAAGGCGAGAAATACGGGGAATGGCTCGATGCGTTTTTGCGGCAGGCCCACCATTTCGATTTCCCCGTGCACACACCGTATGAAGCGCTGAGCAAGGAGGAAAAGAAACTGGTTTGGGCCGGCAACCAATACTTCGAAGGCATCGACGCTTTTTTTAAAGAACTGGAAACCAAGACCTACAAAATCCAGAACCGGGTAACACTCGCGCGCTACCGCGGCCGCACCACCTGCCCAACCTGTGAGGGCGGGCGACTGCGGCAGGAAGCGCTCTGCGTGAAAATCGCGGGCAAAAACATCGCCGACTTGAGCAGCATCCCGCTCGACGAGGTGCTGGCGTTTGTCCAAAGCCTCGACACGGTGCTGAGCACACACGAGCGCCAGATCGCCCGCCGCCTCTTGCTCGAAATCAACAACCGCCTGAAGTTCATGGTCGATCTCGGCCTCGGCTACCTCACCCTCGACCGCGTTTCAAACTCGCTTTCCGGCGGCGAAACCCAGCGTATCCACCTCACCCGTACCTTAGGCAGCAACCTCACCGCCTCTATGTACCTGCTCGACGAGCCTTCCGTGGGACTGCACCCCCGCGATACGGGCCGGCTCGTGAACGTGCTGAAAGACCTGCGCGACCTCGGGAACACCGTCGTGGTGGTGGAGCACGAAGAAGACATGATCCGCAATGCCGACTTCCTGGTGGACATGGGCCCTGAAGCGGGTGTGAACGGCGGCCACGTGGTATATGCCGGCCCTTATGCCGACATTGAAAAAGCGGCGCCGGAAAGCCTGACTACCAAGTACCTGACAGGGCTAATGTCTATAAAAACCCCGGAGTTTCGCCGGCCTGCCAAAGAGTTTGTCTCCATCGTGGGGGCGCGCCAGCACAACCTAAAAAACCTGAATGTCAGATTGCCCCTGCATTGCCTCACTGTGGTGAGCGGCGTTTCCGGCTCTGGCAAAACAACCCTCGTGCGCGACATCCTGTACCCGGCCCTGCAGCAACACCTGCCCGATGCCGCGGGCAAGCAGCCGGGCATCTATTCCGGCATCGAGGGCAACGTGAAAAAAATAACCCGGGTAGAGTTCATCAATCAAAGCCCTATCGGCAAAAGCAGCCGCTCCAACCCCATCACCTACGTCAAAGCCTACGACTATATCCGCGACCTTTTCTCCAAGCAGCAACTTTCAAAGATACGCGGGTTTCAGCCCAAACATTTCAGCTTCAACGTGGAAGGCGGGCGCTGCGAAGCCTGCAAGGGTGAAGGCGAACAGATTGTGGAAATGCAGTTCCTCGCTGACGTGCATTTAGAGTGCGAGGAGTGCAAGGGCCGCCGTTTCCGCCAGGAAGTGCTCGATGTGCAGTACAAGGGCAAAAGCATCTTTGAAGTGCTCAACATGAGCATTGAAGACGCGCTGGTGTTTTTCAAAGACCACAAAGACATCCGCGAGCGCATCCAGCCCCTGTTCGACGTGGGCTTGGGCTATGTGCAGCTGGGCCAATCGTCGAGCACACTGTCCGGCGGCGAGGCGCAGCGCGTGAAGCTCGCTTCCTTCCTCATCCGCGAAAACTCCAGCGGCCATATCTTTTTCATTTTCGACGAGCCGACTACAGGCCTGCATTTCCACGACATCCAAAAGCTGCTCGCAGCCATCAACGCCCTGGTTGAAAAAGGCCACAGCGTGCTGGTGGTGGAGCACAACATGGAGGTGATAAAATCAGCCGACTGGGTGATAGATTTGGGGCCAGAAGGCGGGAGCGCGGGCGGAAACTTGGTTTTCGAGGGTGTGCCGGAGGATTTGGTGGGGGTTGAGGGGAGTTACACGGGCCGGTATTTGAGCGGAAAGTTGTAGGTGCAGGCTGAAAAAGGCCATCTTGAAAACCACTAGTGCCACATCCGGCGAATAACCTGCGAATTGAGGGCCATATTTTCTGTTCCTCTGCGTTATTCGTCAGTTGCAATGTCCCGCCAGTGCCTGTTCATTCGTTCGCCCGGTTCAAAAACCTGTCAAACGGGCTGAGCGCCTCGAACACCTTGCCGCAATGCGCTAAAAAATCATCGGCAAGCACCTGCGCATCACTCGGCTTGTGCGCAGCGAGAAAGCTTTTCTGCTTCAACAATTCTATGGCCGGATGGTCGGCGGGGTAGTCAGCCGGGGGCCTTTTCAGCTTTTCGCCCTCTATTTCGCCGAAATACTTTTTGAAGTCCTTGTTGTTCAGGATGCTGTTGAACTCCTCCAGATTGTAGGCGATTTCCTGCCGGATGGCTTTGAGCCAGGTGCTTTCTGGCAGGTAAGCCCCGCCCGCCAACATGCTCGCGCCAGGCTCCAGGTGGATGTAGTACCCGGCGCGTGTATGTATCTCCGACTTCTTTGGGGCAGCGGTCACGTGTGCCCCGAAGTGGGTTTTATAGGGCGATTTGTCGGCAGAAAAGCGCACGTCGCGATAAATTCGGAACACACAGTCTTTCGCCGTAAAATGCGCCACGGCGGGGTCGAAAATAGCGATTCGGGCGATCAGGGCATCCACAAAGCGCTCGAATTCTTTCTTAGCGGCTTCGTAGCGCGGCTTGTTGGCTGTGAACCACTCCTTGTTGTTGTTTTCCTTGAGCTCGGCGAGGAAATTGAGGGTGTTCTTGCTGATGGTTTCGTTCATATACCAGGATTTTAGTGCTTTGCGAGATTTTCAGGATGGATCATATTGATTATCATGGATTTAGATTTAGATATTTACGCAAACCAGAGTAGTTTGGGTATAACTAGTTTTTTTTGAAAAACGCATGGGTTCTATAAGGTCTAACCCAGTCAAACACCTCAACGCCAGGCGCTTAGAATGCCGTTCATAATGATGGCCGTCAGTGCCCAATAGCCGATGTTGACAAAGGCCCAGGCCCAGCTGCGCTGCTCGAAAATCTTCATGGTGACGAAAACGGGCATCAGCACCGTAATGGAGAAAACGATTCCATGCACGACCCCGTGGCCAAAGGTGACATAGCTGCGGCCGTCTGGAGCCGTTGTTTGGGCGCCGCCGTCAGCGCCGCCGGCGCCAGTGGTCCAGGCCCAAAAGAAGGAGGCCAACAAGAATGACATGCCCAATGCCAAGAGGTACAGCACCGGTTTTGGAGGGCTCATGGTTTCTTTGGAAAAGCCGTTGGCGCGCATCCAGGCGCCGCCCATCAAGCTTGGATGGTAGTAGATGAAGCCCATGACCATAGGCGTGATGGTGGCGAGTACGAGGGCAAAAAAGTTCATGGTTCAGTCGTTTGATTGATGTGAAAGGATGGTGGGTACAATAGATGTTTTAAAATCGTTCAAAAATACAACATCTTGCATTTTTTACAACAATTTGTTGTTAAAAAATTTTAAAAGGCAGATATTTTTTTTGTTATCCCTTTTGTTATAGCAGCTCAAAGAACTGAAAATCAACTAGTTGATTTTTTATTCGTTCACCATAAAGCATCAAAGGTTCACCTTTGCAATACCGCATTCCTCCCCCGAAGGGGCGGCCCTTGTGGCCGCCCCTTGGGCCGCCCCAAATCTGGAGTTTGTTATAGCCTTATTATCCATTACCTTAGCCCCCTCGTTATGCAGACCAACCGCACCCCCATCTACATTGCCGTGGCAGCCGTCCTGATCCTGGGCGGGGCGCTGTATTACCTGTACGATGACGGGAAGCCCAAATACAACTGGTCGGAGAACTCCTGGGGCCAAGAAGACGGTTATTCTGAAAAGAACACGCAGCCCTACGGCGCCCACGTCGCGCACCGCTTCCTCGACGGGTATTTCCCTGGGAAAAAACTTGTTGACTTGAAACAGGACCTCGCTTCGGAGCTGCCCAGCGATTCCGTCGGGAAGGGCAGCAACTATGTGTTCATCGGCGAGGCTTTGTACCTGGATTCGCTCGGCACCGACCGGCTCCTGAAATTCGTGCAGGCTGGCAATACCGCCTTCATTTCGAGCAAGACCATCCCTTTCGACCTGATGAACTACGTTTATTTCGACGAGTGCGAAGATGCGCCCTGGAGCGATTACGGGTCGTTCGGGGATTCCAGCGGGTGGCTTAGCTTGCGCACCCCCACACTGCCCGACAGTGCATACCGCTGCTTTTTCGCGGTGCAGAACAAGCCCCGACATTATGCCTGGAACTACATCCAGCGCTATACTTTTTGCGATTCGCTGCGCCATTTCCCCTTGGGCTATATCAACCGCAGGGAGATCAACTTTGCCGCTTACCCTTACGGCAAAGGCCGATTCCTGCTGCATACCACCCCGTTAGCATTCAGCAATTTCAGCCTCCTGCGCCCCGATATGCGCCCTTACGCGGAAGGCGTTTGGGCCCACCTGTCGGAAGGCGACATATACTGGGATGCCGTGAGCCGGGTGCCGGAGGCTGTTGGCCGCCGCCGCAACGGGAGCAACGGCATGCGCAGCAGCCCCGACGAGCACCCGCTGACCTATATCCTGCAACAAAAAGCCTTAGCCTGGGCCTGGTACCTGCTGGCGGGCATGACGGGGCTGTGGCTGCTGTTCCGCGCCAAGCGCCGCCACGCCATCATCCCCGTGCTGAAAAAGAACGAGAACTCCTCCTACGAGTTCATCGGCACCATCGCGCACCTGCATTTCCGGGAAAAGAACTACCAAAGCCTGAGCATGCAGGGCATGAAGCTGTTCCTGGCCCAGCTCCGCGAGCGCTACGGCTTAGTGGCGCCCATCGATGCCCAAACCCAGCTGCCCCGCACCGACGACGATTTTTTCAGGAAACTGTCGGCGGTGTCCGAACTCCCCGAAGCGGCGGCCCGCGATATTTTCGAGCGCTACGCCGCCATCGTGCGCTACCAGCCGACGGAGGATATGATGGTGGAGCTGCATTTGGCGATGGAGGGGTTTTTGAGAGGGGGGAAGTAGAGGGGGGTTAATCGAAGCTAATGCCCGAGTCTTCAACTTTAAAGCTCATTTCCAGAAGCAGCCCGAGGCATACGCTAACGATGGTAAAGAAAATCAAGGGATCTATAAGTGCAACAATGCGAATAGAGCTGAGCCAACTGCAAATTTTTTCTCCATTGACTATAAAATAAACCCTGTCGTTTAGTTGATTGTCGTGGCAAATAGCAGGGAGCATGATGCTCAGGCTTTCTGAAAGCCCCGTGGCCATTTTTGCTTGCGTACGGGCTTCCTCGCTTATAAACAAACCTTCCTGATCCTTAATTTGCACTATCTTATTTTGGCTTGAGGAGTCTGCCAGCATAGACATTAGCCATTTGCTTTGCCCTTCCGCATAAATTTGCTTTTCAGCGTTCACGCTCATGCCAACCAGACCGATGGCAAAACTGTAAACGAACGCGACCGAAATGACAAAAAAGCCGCGCTTTGTCATCTTACACATTTTATGTTTTCTATAAGTAACGATACCGTTCAATTTCCCCATTGTAAAAATCACGGTAACAAAGAATATAAGCAAACAAAGGCCAATCAGCCACCAGGTGATGCGAAAGCTGGGATCCCAGACTAAATCGATCCCAGAAGTGAAAATGAAAGTCCAAACTGCCCCGCTGGCAAGTAAAATCTTGGGTTTGATGATCGGTAAAATTTTAGGGAAAGAGGCGATGGTGTCGTTCCATTTGTGCTCATTATCCCATTTATTCTTGAAACAACGATTCCAGAGCCACCGTATGATCAAATGAAAAACAAAGCGTTCGATAACAAACAGCGCAATGATGCCAGCGATCACAAAGATTGTACAGAACATGAGAATAGTGAAGAGCGCATGGTTGGGACTGCACTTAAGGCCGCGGCAAATAAAAAAGCCCAACAATATAAATAGTGCGAACAATGATACCCTAAAAACCCAGCGGCTTGCCTTCCCAAATACCTTGTAAAACTGAAATCTGTAGGCTTTTTTCAAATCATATCGCTGCAAAAGCCATTGCATGGAATCCTCTGCCTCTTTTTTTACAATGCTCAAAGCAATAGAATGGGGACTCTCCTTACTTGTTCCATCAGTTTTTTTTGAAATCGAAAAGGCTGCATCATGCTCTCCTTCTACTCCGTTGACAAACCAAGTCTCGTCTTCAGTGCCGGCTTCTCCTTCTGGGGTTCTCAAGAAGGCTATCCAGCGCTTTGCACGGGCTCCAAGACGCTCGTCATTAAATTTAAACTGCTCTTCCTTACCAGGACTGCCTGCTTTTTTTGCTACCTGTTCAAGCTCGTTTTTTGCCCACAGAAACTCTGATTTATAATAAATAGCACAGCTCAGTGGAATTGATTGAATGTAGTCGAGCAACGCAAGGTAAAGCGGATGGCTATTGAATACATTTGAATACCTAAGATCGAACAGCAGATCGAGGAAAAACTGCTGGCGGGTCAAAATTTCCTGTTTGCCCACGTGTGGTGGGTCTGGATGCTCTTCATAGAACAAAGTATAAAACGACTTATTTGCCTCTGGGCCATCTTTTTGAATAATATAATCAGGCATTGCCCTTGGCAACAAGTTGGTTTGCGAAAGCCATTGCTTGAAGATGGCCTTGTGGGATTCATTGATCTTTATATCGAGCAGTTTTTCAACACTGTAATCTGACTTGGCATCATTCCCATCTCTGACGGTACTCCCCTGCCAATAGACGGCCAGCCCGTCCTGGCTCAAGACCAAGCTCACCGGATATTCTGCAAACCTGGGGTGGTTTTTTCCCTTGTACTTAAAACGGGTATAGTGGAATGCGAGCGATTGCCCATCCTTATATATGGAGTAGGGCTTGAAATAGCGCCCCGCTGTAATAGGTTTTGGCTCAAACATAAGAATCTGGATAATAATTAACAGGAAAAATTAGGCCAAAGGAAGGTTCTACCTGACTTCTGCAGATTTAACAAACATGTTGGGCAGGAGCTTAAAAATACTTGCCTTCTATACTGTATATGCCCTCGGATATATGCTCCAAGGCTATATTTACCCGATCTCTGATGGTATCACCCAAATCGCATTGGGTACTGTGAAAAGCATATTCAATGGCCTGGAACTCACGCTCAATTACAGGAAAGTCGAAACCCGTAGAGAAGCCAAGCAAATAGAATAATTGCCGGATATGGTCGCGGAGCTCTTTTACCGAAATGCTGTTTTTTGGTTCTTTTGCGTTGCCAGCATTATTTGTCACAGGTTTTTGCATCAAATATTCATTGGCAGTACATCCCAATGCACTTTTTTCGGAAATGCCCTCATCAACTGAAAACCGTTCGATAAAGCGCCTGAATGCCTGAATAGCAGCCGACCGGTCGAGGCGGGTTCCACCATTGTGCGTGACAACCCCATGTTCTGCTAAGAAGGCCCAAAGTTCTATTTCGTCGAACAGTATTTCCTGGGCCTGGGCTTTCATGAATTGGTACAAGGTGGCTCTGAACAGATGTGGGGTATTAATCGGGTCGGCGCCACGAACGAGGTGCCAATGCTCATCGACGTACTGCAGGCCTTTTTCTTGCATGCTCGATTGGATGGCTTCATTGAACACGGTGATCGGGTAAATCCAGTACCGCTGTGCGATACCCAAGCCGTCGCGCCTTTCGGCAGACTTGATCATGTCGAGCAAGTCGGTACCGCGGGCCTGGTTTCCTTCGGGCTCGCTGAACAGGTAGTCGAGCAATATCAGATCAAAAACATGGCTGAGAGGCTTTAGGCTCTCCCTTACAAATCCCAACTTAACAGCAGGCGAATCAGGATTTGGAGCCGCATTGCAACCAATCAGTCTAACAGCTTCCGCAGGGCTCACCGCTTCATTATATTCTTTGACGATATCGTTTTTCCCCGCTGCAAACTCCGTAGTTATCAGGCTTTCGATAATGTCTTTTTTGTTTTTCCCTTTTTGGCTTTCAAGCACATTGTTCTTTTCCCGGAGCATATTATTCGCAAAATCGTCCACCAGCAAAACATTCCACTTCAAGTCCTTACCGTCTGATTTGAACCAAGTTCTGGTTTCTTTTGCCTTATCCTGCATCTTGCCTTCGGAATGAAAGATAAAGGGGTGCACTTTTTTGGCGTGGCCTGTGCCGAACTTGTCGCTAAGGTGTGAGTTGTCCAGCATGCGCCCGTGAAATTCAATGTATTCGCGGCACACGTTTTTATGGTAAAGGTTGTGTTTGTATGCCCAGGCAATGGTTTCCAAAGCCTTTTTTATGTCTTCAGTGAAATTGCCCAAAGAAACATACCTGCACCAGATACTCGAATCTAAAAAGCGGAAACGCGGGTCTAGGTTGATTTGAGGGGCCTTGCCATCTTCCATAACATTGGCGGAGCTTACAAAGAGTACGGGTGCCGTTGAGTTGCCGTTTAGCAACGTCTCCAATATCTGCTTGAAAAAATCCTTGGCGCCGAAATCTGAAATCGCCCCAATAGGCATAAAAACAATATGGACAGGGTGGCCGTTTTCGTCGCTGGCTTCAGTAAAGATTGTACTTGCTTTTTCCCACACAAAATTATCGGGCAGTTTATTCGAAAGCACTTTCTGCTCATAGCCGTTGACCATGAACTTGAATTGCTTGCTAAAAGGGATGTCTAACAAACCATCATACGCTTTCTCCCCACTCCAAGGGTAGTGCAATAGTTCGGCAAAACGCGCAAGAGCCTGCACCTTGCTAAACGGTTCGCCATAAATCGGCGTATTGGATGCTAAGAGCTCGTTGAGTACGTTGCCCGTGTGGGAAAACCCCACGATCAAGGCACTCTTTTTATTATCAAGGATTTTGATACCAGGCTTGTACATTGAAAATTTCAAATTCCCCCCCCATTCGCTGGCTTGGGCTCCTTCTTCCAATATCTTGTAAAAATTTTCTATCCCCTTCTTGCCTTCCATACTTGGATCAGGGATAGGAGCCATATTGTCCATAATATCGACATCATAACCGTGGGCAAACACGATAACCCTATTGATGGATTCGGCTTTGACTCCTTGTTTTTGCAATGCATTGCAGACAGATTTAATGATCGCCTTGAAGTGCTCTTTTTTGTCACCGCCCTTTTCTCGAACTAAGCAGGGGAAGGCAAAAATATTTTCGCCGTTCAGTTTGAACCCTTCTGAGCCGTCGTTTAAAGTAGTAACATTTCCGTACTTAAAAATGCCCTTACCATTTATCTGGTTGATCAAGTTTTTGTACGTGCTAAAGATTATGATGTCTTCCATGGCTATTATTTGTTTTCTTCTTGAATAGTGGCATAAAACAGCTCGCAGAGGGAAAGTTTGCAGTCGCGTAGCGCCGAGCCCAAAGAGGCCAGTTGCACGAAAGCCGTGCGTTTAGGCAGGATATGGGTTTTTGAGCGCCCGGAGTGGATCGTCACCCTGAATTTCACTTTAAACACCTCGTCCTTGAACCTTTTCAGCAAGCTGTCTATTTGATCCTGTTCGTCCTTGTTTTTCAGCAGGGCTGAATTGCTGCAGAATTTGATGCCCCGTTCCAGTAGGCCCTGGTGCAGGGAAATAAAGTGGCTTTGTTCATAGATCGGCTGGTTTCTGCCCCTGTTGACGAACTCGACTTCCCCGTTTTCATCCAAGCGAACGACGTTTTCTCCCCGGAGGTCTTTCATAAACAAGTACCCAGGATGCTCCATATCCTGCTCCAAGGACAGAATATGGATATTCTTCTTGGCCCACAACTGATAATTTCGGTCGTTCTCTTTTGTCCTGCCCGGTTTGTAGTAGTTGTTCCAGATGCGCTCGTCGATGATGATAATTTTGGTGAGCGCTGCCTCCAGCATCTTGTAGCGCCACAAATGGCTGATCGTTTCGAAGCGGAAAAGCCGGTTGTTGGTATTGTCGCCGGAAATTCCTTCCACAAAGAGGTAATCTTTGAGCTCGGAGTCGTCTTTCCGGAAATGGTCAAATTGTGCGGACAGGTCGTTGTGCCGCCTGAACACGATCGGCTGTTTTTCCCCCTCATCTGTGTTGTCAATAACGTATTCACGGATATCGGGCTCCTCGGAAAACGCCCTGCTAGGATTCGGGTCGGAGATTCCAATGCGGAAGTCCTTGTCCTCAGAGAGCCGCCGAGGGTTGGCAGCAAAGGGTAGCGTGATGGCAAAGCGGCTGTGCTTTTGCATATCGTCGAACGGGGCATGCTCGTTCAGCCATTTTTGAACGAGGCGTTTTTTGAAGTCGGCAGCAAGCAAAAATCCGTCGTCGATCCCGGTGACCACCCTTACCGGGCATTGCGACAATATGTGGAAGTACTGTTTCTTCCAATCTTTGGTATCAATCTCCAGCGCTTTTTCGATCGCGACAAACTGGTACTGCACCTTCTTAGGGTTCAGTTCAATGTCAGGGTAATATTCCTCAATTCGCCAGTCTTTGAGGTTTTCCTGGTATGCAGGCATCAACTCGCCTGTTTTTTCAGCTCCATAGTATTTGGATTTGTCCTTCACAATTAACAGGCCAGGGGTCGGGCGACGGAGGTAGAACACGTATTTCAATGCGATGCCTTCATCATCTTTGGGCTTTTCGGGAATTTGCAACACAGGCAGTTCCCCAGGTGCCGCTTCGTTCAGCTGGTGCGGCTGGATGCCGCGCAGCCAACCAGTGGCTATCTGGATTTCCTTGATCCCTTTGTGCTGTTCATGTGGGTTGCCGTCTTTTTGCATGAGTGGGTCGTTCAAAGCTTTGGAGATACGCTCCAATTTAGCACGGTCAATATTGCTGCTGTTGTCCTGTACCTCTACCTTGTAATACCTGATACCCGATTTATCGGCAGGTTCGGGGGCCTCGGAGATCACGATTGACACTTCCATCCGTTGATTTGGTCGCTTGTCTTTAGGTATCCCATGCTTGGCGCTGTTCCGGATAAAGTTCTCCAGGATGGTGTAAATGCCCTGCCGCCCGGTATTGCCCGAAGGCAAGGCCACTTCGAAATCGTTGTTGTCATCCAATGGTGTCACTTCACCAGTTTCGGCATCTTTCCATTGGGTGTTTATCACAATATCTTTGCTCGTGTATCCCTCTGAATAAACAATGTAATCGAGTATCAAATTTCGAAAAGGGTGCTCTTTTGCGGGATCGACGGGGGTGTAAAAGTGTTTGAGGATACTTGACCTGAAATATACCGGGCTGAAGTACAGGTAGCGGTCGGAGGCAAAGGTGCCGATATAGTCCTGGCGTTCCTGGAAATAGTCAAGCAGGGTGCCGATAGAGCGGAGGGTGGGCAAAACGATGTCCCCATTTCGAATCAAACTCAGTAGTTCCTCTGGCAGCCCAGCTAAGATATTAGCATCCACCATTTGCTCCTCGTTGGAAAGCGTGTTTTTCAAGTATGACAAAACATGGCTGCCCAAGTTGTGGCTGATGTTTCTTGACATCACTGAAACGGCTGCGGAGCGTTCCTGGGGGGCTCGGACAACTTCTTCGATCTCGCCGATTTGTTTGTCGACAAAGAGGCCGTTGAAGAAGTAGAGCAAGGAGATGAGATCTTGTGGTACAGAATGGCTGGGGGTAAGGGGCATGGTAGGGGCATTGCTACCTTCAACGTATTTTCCTGTTTCGGGGTCCTTAGACCATTCTAAATCTGGGTCGATCCGTTTGTCAGAATTAATAAACGTGGCACCTCCAGTTAATTGCTCCTTCCAGTTAATAATGACAGGCAGCCAGTAAATATGGGAAATCGTGTTGTCTTCTTGTGTGATGTAAAAGAAACCTGCTTCAAAAATACTCATGCGCACATCAAGTGAAAGTGGGTCCTCAAGATCCAAGAGCTTAATCACCAAATCCAGTTGCTCATTTTCTTCCTGGGTGTATTTGTCATTGTGGTCAAAATTTTTCCAGGAGTCGCTGGAATTGTCAAAATAGGGGATCCTTCGACGGCTGGAGTTGAACTGATCTAAAACAGTGGTTTCCAGCGATTTCAAATTTCCCAAGTTTTCCAGCTCTTTTAAAAGCATATGCTCGTATTCATGACGGGAGTTGTCCTTTATGTGTTCACCTGGACTTTTATACCTGCTATATGCTTTTTGTAGAATGTTTTCAAATTTTGGTTCGAATAAACGGACGTGAAAAGCAGCATCCAATGGGTTGAAGATGCCGCTGCGAATGAGGAACCGCATAATGCTGTATTGGAATTCTCTTTCACACTCTCCATAAGTCTTTTCTTCAGGGTTGACACATTTTGCCCGTTCAGCTCGAAAAACCAATTCTGGGTTCGTGTCACCTGGCTTTATCTGGAGGATGGTACTTTCCCGGTGAGAACCTTCGGCGTTGAATTTGCCGAAGTAAGATGGCTCACCCCGGCTCACTTTTGGGCGAACGTCTGGGTCGATTTCATAAACGACCATGTCCAAAGATTTTTGCGGGGTTTTGTCAAAGTAGAAAATGGAGGTTACGTTGTTGTGAATAATCTCCCATACGGTACTGTATTTGCCTTGAAAGTGGCTCAATCCGGTAAATGCGGCCTCCCTCAAAGCGTATGGTGACTTGTCTTTGTCGGCTCTGTATTTGGCATCATGACTGTCGGGAACACCCAAATGCAGCCGGTAAAATGGCATGTTTCGGTTATCAATGAAGGAATACAGGTTTATATTCAAGGTCAGCCAATGCTCCGGAAAGTATTGATCTAAATGGCGGTTAATCTGTTTGCGGAAACGATATTCAAAATAAGCGCGCCATTCAGCCCTTGCATTGACCAAATCTTTGCTCCTGTTTTGCAAATAGGTTTGAACGGCTTGGCGATATGCCAGGTCATTTTCACGAAATTTAGGAGTGAAAATTTCGGTAATGGTATCGATAGCATCATTATAGTGAAAATCCAGTTTATCTTGGAGAAAAACCCTGATAGAATGTATGTAGGAGATTTGCGCACCGCCACGATTATTTAGATCTGAATAAATTCTATCGACAATTTTTGGGGAAAAGTCGGCTTTTAAAAGTTTTTTTTCCAAGTCTTTCAATTGCGATTCACTTTTCTCTTCCAGAGTTTGAGCATAATTCGCCAGAAGTTCCTGGTGCGATTGCAATATTTCATTTTTCATTGTGGAATGTTTTTATTTGTAAGTAAACCTCCTCTAAGATGCTACTGGTAGAGGCAAGCCTTTTTCTTTTCGATTTTGAAATGATGGATTCAAGGCAAGTGACGATTCCGGCGACTCCGAAATGCTTTTCAGCAATGTCCGCAGCGATCCGCAGCACGGCATAGGGCATCACCCTGTCTTTGCCTTGAATGTCGTCCGCTGATCCATGAACGGTTTGATATTCAACCAAGTTCCCTTCAAATGGCGGTTCAATATAATAGTTTCGGGCAAAAAAATCGATCTTGACTTCATCGCCCATATTGATGTAACCAAGGATCGGCTCAAAAATAAGGTCCCCTACCTCGTTGCTACAAATGATCAGAAGTTTGTTTGGCCTTTTGTGGTGCCTGTCTTCACTGATCAATTTGTACAAATTGGTCGAACCGGTGTCCGGCTGATAGGCCATGAATTCTGGGTTGCTTTCTGTTACCCAAGATTCCAAGATGTTGCCGAACAAATGGAATTTATAGATGGCCCATTTCTTAAAGTCATGCTTATCCCCAAAACTTTCTTGGGCTATCTTGATACCAAAATTTACAAGTCGCTGGATGTGCTTCTTGGTAAATTTTGTATTGACCAGCAATTCTCCCCCATCTTCGCTCAATGAATAACCTGTATTGGCATAATACCCCCCAGCTTGATCCCGGACGAAAATTATTTTCGTTCCGGTAATGGTTTCTAAGCCAAACACTTTGATTGCCTTTACATGCTGCCGGAAGGTATATAGTGCTTCAGCGTTGATGGCCGTCCTAAAGATGACGTTTACGCCATCTTTATACCATTGCTGCGCCAGTTTTGCCATCCTGCTTGCCTCCTTATCGGAGATTTCCTTAGCTGACTTTGGATCGTCACCAATGCCATCTTTTAGGGTTTGGTAAGAATGATATATGTAGGGAATGTCATTGGAGAGCGTGTCTTCAACAAAGGTTACCGCTTTTTCAGAATAATTATCTACCAGGGTTTGTAAAAAATCTTTAAATATCTGGGTTAGCTCCATCCCCGTTCCCCCACCCACAATCACCCCAATTTTTAAAGTTGGTTCGTAGGAATTTCCTTCCATAGAGTGTTTTGGATTGATGAATGATTTGGTTAGACAAGGGTATAAGATTATTATGGTTTTTTTGAATTTATTTTGTCGAACGAGTGTTTTTTTTCGATGAAACCGAGAATAAACTCTACAGCTGTCGCCCGCCACCAACCCATATAAGACATAATGGTAGCGCAACATTTGGCAATGTTAGGGTTTTTGCGGGGGGGGAAGTAGAGGGGGGCGCGGCATTTATCCACCAAAATGCGGCATTTGTCCTACTCCCCCCCCACCCAAACTCCCCAACTTTGCACCTATACCCAACAGAAAGCATAGCCAACGCAAAGTGGTTGTGAAAATTGAATGTTTGTAATCTATTGAAAATCAATTTTTCAACATCCATCTATCCATCAAATCCACCCAAATCCTGGTATAGTTTGCGAAAATTTCAGTAGTTAAATCCATAATAATCAATTTGATCCATCCATCAAATCCTTCAAATCCACCCAAATCCAGGTATCTTTTCCATTAATCTTCCACATCCATGCCACTCAAACTTTTAGTCGCCGACGATGAAGCCCACATCAGAATGCTCCTCGAACAAACCTTTGAAGATATCGAAGACGAAGGGGTTGAACTTCTTTTTGCCGAAAACGGGCGCGACGCCCTCGCCCTTATCCAGTCTGAACGCCCGCAATTAGTCTTCCTCGACGTGATGATGCCCTTCCTCAACGGCATGGACGTGTGCGACAAGGTAAAAAACGAACTGGGCATGTCGGACGTCTATGTCGTGCTGCTCACGGCAAAAGGCCAGGAAATAGACAAGCAAAAAGGCGCCGCCGCGGGCGCCGACCAATACCTGACCAAGCCTTTCGACCCCGATTTCCTGCTGGGCATGGCCCGGCAGGTGCTGGGCTTGCAAGAAGTGTCGGACTGAACCGGTCTAACCTGTTTGTTTTAACAACGAGCCATGCCCGAACGCGCCAGCAAAACAAGCATCGCCTTCACGGCCATCCTGATCTGGGCAGCAGTTGCTAGCGCCCAAAAACTCGATTTTGAAAAACTCTCCTCCGAGCTCGGTTTGTCCCAAAACCTGATCCTTTGCCTCCTGCAGGACAGCCAGGGATTCCTCTGGGTGGGCACCAAAGACGGCCTGAACCGCTACGACGGCTACCGATTCACCACCTTCCGCTACGACCCCTTCGACTCGCTTTCCATTTCAGACAACCTCATAAACGGCATCCTGGAAGACCGCCATGGCCGAATGTGGGTCGCAACGGGCAAGGGCATCGACCTGTTCGACCGCGAAAAGGAGGCGTTCTACAACTTCCCCAGGCCCGTTTCAAACGCCACGCTTGCCGAAGGCCCGTATGGGAGTATTTGGCAGGCGGGTGCTTGCCTGATCCTGCCGCCTGACGGCCAAGGGATCGAGCGGCTCCAAATCGGGCTGAGCAACCTCGAACGGGACTCCCAAAACCATTTTACCACCCCCGTCTGGGACAATGCCGGCAATGGCTTTGCCGTAAAACACGGCAATGACCTGTACCGCGTCCGCTACGACAGCCTGCTCAATAGGTTCCAGTTCAGCCAAAATTTTGAAGACCTGCCCGGTTTTTTCGAAAAAAAGACCAATTCGGCCAGCCAAGGCGCCAACCCTTACAAGCGGGGCCGCGACGGCAGGATATGGCAGCTCGCGAACGGGAAAATCATGTGCTGGGACGCGCTCCTGGGCAAAATGGATGCGTTAGAGGTGCCTGCGCGCTTCACCGACCCGGCAGCACAGCACGAGGTTTGGGGGAATTTCACCGCCTGCCTGGAAGACGGAAAAGGGCGGCTTTGGCTGGGCGGCTTCAACGGCTCTTTCCGCATAGATTTGGCAAGCCGCGATTTCCGCTGTTTTTCGCCAGAACCGACCGACAAAAGCGACCCATTGGTGTATGGGTTGACTACCCTGTTGGAAGATGCGGGCGGGCTGGTATGGGTCGGCACCCGCGGCAACGGCTTGTTGAAATACAACGACAACGCCCGCCGTTTCGTCACCGCAGCAGGCGCGCCCGGGCTCTGGCGGGGAGAAAGCCTGCGCGCGCTGTTCAAAACATCCGACGGGCGCGTTTGGCTGGGCTCTATGGGCGGCGGTTTGCTCATGTTGGACGCGAATACCAGGGAAATCACCAAGGTAGCGCCCGCCGGCTCCGCCTTCAAAGGCCGCCAGGGGGTGTTCCAGTGTTTTTTCCAAAGCGAAAACGGCGTTTTTTGGTGCGGCAACTCGGATTGGGGCCTGATGCGCCTCAGCGATTGGCAAGGCGGAAAGCCGCATTTTGAGGTGTTTGCGCCCGAGCCCGACAAAATGGGGAACCAGATCAGCTCGGCGCCAACGGGGATCGTGGAGGATGCCGCGCGGAACCTTTGGTTAGTGAGCCCCGACGCGCTGCGCTCTTTCAACGTGCAGACAAAAACGTTTGAAAAATTCCCGTTCTTCAACGGCGACGCGCCCAGGATTGACCGGAACCGCTTTCCCGCTATTTTCCAAGACCGGCGGGGCAGGCTCTGGATCGGCACTTCGGAAGGGCTTTGGCGCTTCGACAAGGACAAAGAAACCTTTGAAAAATACCAGAACGAGCGCAGCAACCCCAACAGCCTCAGCCACGACCTGGTGAAGTGCATCGCCGAAGACCCAGTTGCGCCCGAGCGGTTTTTGTTCGTCGGCACCGGTGGCGGCGGGCTGAACCGATTCGACACGGAAAAAGGCAGTTTTGAAAAATTCACCGAAAAGGACGGGCTTCCCGACATGGTGGTTTACGGGATGTTGCCCGACGCAGCGGGCAATTTGTGGCTCTCTACCAACAAAGGCTTGTCGGTCTTTAACCCCAAAACGCGCGTTTTCAGGAATTTTGACCAGACCGACGGCCTGCAGAACCTGGAGTTCAACACTTGCGCCTACGCAAAATCTGCCGACGGCCAACTGTTCTTTGGCGGTATCGAGGGCTTCAACGCCTTTTACCCCGATAAAATGTTGCAGGCCAACACCCATGTCCCCAACATCGTGTTCACCGATTTCAAAATTTCCGGCAAATCGGTATCGCACAAAACCGAAGACTCCCCGCTCAATGTGGCCATTGGCTATGCACAAAAGATCGTGCTGACTCCTGACACGAAGGTCATCTCGATCGAGTTCGCCGCCCTCGACTTTGCCGCTCCCCTGAAGAACCAGTTTTCCTGCAAAATGGAAGGCTTCGACCGCGACTGGCAGACGCTTGGCACGACGCGGTCCGTGACCTACACCAACCTCGCCCCCGGCAAATACACCTTCAAAGTGCGGGGCTCGAACAACGACGGCCTATGGAACGAGCTGGGAGCAAGCCTCGAAATAGAAGTGCTCGCACCTTGGTGGGCCACCTGGTGGGCTTACCTCCTCTATGCATTGACCATTGGCGGGGTGGTTTTCGCCTTTGCCCGGCTGCAAGCCAAGCGGAACCAGGCCAATGCCGAAGCCCGTCGCCTGCAAGAATTGAACGAGGCCAAAAGCCAGTTCCTCTCCACCGTGAGCCACGAACTGCGCACCCCGCTGACATCGATCATGGGTTTTACCAAAATCATCAAAAAACGGCTGGAGGAGCGGATATTGCCCAAAACCGATGTCTCAGACCCAAAAACGAGCCGCGCAGCCGCACAGGTCATGGACAATTTGGCCATCGTGGTCAACGAAAGCGAGCGGCTTACTGCCCTGATCAACGAGGTGCTTGACCTGGCAAAAATAGAGTCGGGAAAGATCGACTGGCAGGAAGAAACCCTCCGGATTGACGAATTGGTAAACCGCGCCGTCGATGCCACCGCCGTGCTTTTCGAGCACAAAAAATTGCGGCTCCAGCGCGAAATCGCAGCTGGACTTCCACCCATTGTTGGCGACCCCGACCGCCTGTTGCAGGTTTTGGTCAACTTGCTTTCCAACGCCGTAAAGTTTACCGAGCGTGGCGGCGCCGTGATCTCTGCGCAACTTCAAGGCGAAAACACGATTCTGCTGGGCGTTTCCGACACCGGCAGCGGCATCCCAAAAGAATACCAACTGTTGGTTTTTGAAAAATTCAGGCAAGTGACGAACGACACCTTGACCGACAAGCCAAAAGGGACGGGCTTGGGCCTGCCAATCTGCAAGGAAATTGTGGAACACCACGGCGGGCGCATCTGGGTGGAAAGCGAGGCTGGCGCAGGTTGTACTTTTTGGTTTACATTGCCCGTCCGTTGAGTAAAAAATGGTTGAAACAAAAAAATATGCGCCAGCGATTCCCGTCGCCTTATTGCTCTGCTGCATGATGGGGGCATCTGCGCTCCTGGGGCAAAACATAAGTTTCGAACAACGCTCCACCGACGACGGCTTGTCGCACCAAACCGTGCTTTCCCTGACCCAAGACCACAGGGGCTTCCTATGGGTCGGCACCGTTAACGGGCTTAACCGCTACGACGGCTACCGGTTTCGCCAATTCAAGAACAGCCAGGGAAATCCCGGCAGCCTGTCGAGCAACCAGATCAATGCCCTGCTCGTGGACAGGAAGGGCGTTCTCTGGGCCGGCACCAACAGCGGCCTGAACCGCCTCGATGCGCACACGGAGGTTTTTACAAAATTCCAGCGCGACCCTGCCAATGCCAACAGCCTTGCCTCCAACAAAGTGATATGCCTCTACGAGGACGCTGCTGGCACAATATGGGTCGGCACAGATGCCGGTTTGGAAAGGTTCGATGCCCAAACTGGCCAGTTTGCCCATTACCCGCTCCCCACGACCGAATTTTCGAGCAACCTGATTGACTATGCTGTGCGCTGCATCGCCGAATACCGGGGCAAGCTGATGATCGGCACCTGGGGTGCGGGGATTTGGGCTTTCGACCCTGGCTCGGGCGCACTGTCGCGCGTTTTGACCGCCGACCCGGATATTTCGCCCGCCCAGGTTTGGGTGGAGGGCTTTTTTATCGGCGCCTCGGGGAGGTTTTGGGCCTTGCAAAGCGGCCATGCCACGCTTTTTGACGAAGCTCAAAATGTGTTCAAGGTTGTTTGCCGGAAAGAAGTCGGCAACCAGCGCAGCGCGGCGATCAGCATCCTGGAAATGGCCTCTGGCGAATTGCTAGTGGGCACTTCGGGCGACGGGCTGAAAATCCTGGGCAGCGACCTGCACCTGCTCTCCGCCCATATCCCGAACCCCGACCAAAGCGTCGTGTCGAACAACTGGGTCAACAGCATCCTGCAAGACCACAACGGCGAAATCTGGCTGGGGATGACCGGAGGCGGGCTGTTTAAATTCGACCCCCAGCGCAACCCTTTCGAGTCGGTGGAGCGGCTGACAGGCGGCTTGCCTAAGGATGTGCACAGCTTGAAGGAACGGCGGAACGGGGAGCTGTGGTTGGCCTCGCGCTCGGAAGGTTGCCATGTTTTGCCCAAAGGCGAAGGCGCCAAATTTGCCAACCTGCGCACCCGTCGAGGCTTCCCGGAGGTCATGAAGCAAATAAACCTCCGGCGGGTGTTCGAAGACAGCCGGGGCTACATCTGGATGGGGTTCTGGGGCGGGGGCTTGATGGTTTTTGATGAAAAAACAGGGCAGTTCCGGCGTTTCCCCAACCCATTGCCCATTGAAAAGCCGGGCAACCCCTATTATGTCAACAGCATCTGGGAATCTCCAGACGGCCGTATTTGGGCGGGCATTGTCGATGGCCTGATGCAGCTTTCGCCAACGGTGGCTGGAAGTATCGATTTTCAAATGCAGTTTTTTGAAAATTTTGGCCTGCCGATGCGCTCCCCTACCTCCTTTGCCAGCGACCGGTCTGGCAAAATCTGGATCGGCACGGATGGCTTGGTTTGTTTCGACCCCCAGAGCAACAGCTTCCAAACCTTCCAGCACGACCCCGACGACCCCCAAACCCTGGGCAGCCAGCGCGTCACCGCCATTTTTGAAGATCGGAAAAACCGCCTCTGGGTGGGCACGAACGGCGGCGGATTGAACTTGCTCGACCAGACGGCCAGCGGAGCGCGGTTTATAAAATACAGGGAAAAAGACGGGCTGGCCAACGACGTGGTGGTGGGCATCGTCGAGGACGGGCATGGGCTGTTGTGGCTGACCACGGAACGCGGCCTTTCGCGCTTCGATCCTGAGCGTGGCACTTTTGCCAATTTTTTTCGGAGCGACGGCCTGCCTTGCGAGCGGTTCAGCATGAGCGCGCTGGGCATAAGCCCGGGTTCGGGCCGCATTTTCGCGGGCGGGCTCGACGGCTTTGTCCTGTTCCATCCCGACAGCATCCGCAGCAGCGGATTCGTGCCACCTGTTGTCATTTCCAATTTAAAAAAATACGTGCGGCAAGGCGAGCAGTTCCTGGCGGTGGAGGTGCCGGGCATCACGGATTTGGAGCGCATAGAACTCCCTTTTTCAGAGAACACCCTCACTTTTGAGTTTGCGGCCCTGAACTTCCGCCAATCGTTCAAAAACCAGTACGCCTACAAGCTCGAGGGCATGGGCCAGGAGTGGATACCGCTCGGCGCCCGCCGCGAGGTGACGTTCAGCAACCTCCAGCCCGGCCGCTATGTGCTGCATGTAAAAGCCTCCAACAACGACGGCCTTTGGAACGAGGCAGGCACAAAGCTCGAAATAAGGATTTTGCCGCCTTGGTGGATGACCTGGTGGGCCTACACGCTGTATGCGCTGACGGTGGCCGGGGTGTTGTTTGCTTTTTTTCAACTGCAAATCCGCCGCCGCGAAGACCGCGCCGAAGTGCTGCGCCAAAAACTGTTGAACGAAGCCAAAAGCCAGTTCCTTTCCACCGTGAGCCACGAATTGCGGACACCGCTCACCTCCATTTTGGGCTTTTCCAAAATCATAAAAAAGCGCCTGGAAGAGCGGGTGTTCCCCAATACCAACCTTTCGGACAGCAAAACGGAACGGGCCGCCAACCAGGTAATGGACAATTTGAACATCGTGGTAAGCGAGAGCGAGCGGCTAACCACCTTGATAAACGAGGTGCTTGATTTGGCGAAAATCGAATCGGGAAAACTGGTGTGGCATGAAGAAAAGATAGACGTACGCGAGCTCATCGAACGGGCCTCTGCCGCCACCAAGACTCTTTTCGAGCAAAAGAAACTTTGGCTCCGCCAGGAAATTGCCCCCGAACTGCCGACGACTTTGGGCGATGCCGACCGCTTGCTGCAGGTGCTGGTCAACCTACTCTCCAACGCCGTGAAGTTTACCGAACGGGGCGGGGTGACGGTTTCGGCCAAGCCGACCGAAGACCGAAAAATCGTGGTTGGGGTGGCCGATACGGGCATCGGCATACCCAAAGCATTTCAGGAGATGGTTTTTGAAAAATTCGGGCAAGTGACGAGCGATACCCTTACCGACAAGCCCCAGGGAACCGGCTTGGGCTTGCCGATTTGCAAGGAAATCGTGGAGCACCACGGCGGGCAGATTTGGGTGGAAAGTGCCGAGGGTGAAGGCTCGGTTTTTTGGTTTACCTTGCCCTTGCGTTGAATAATTGTCAAGAATGAAAGGCAATAGACACATATTCTTATGGGTGTTCTTGCTGCTGGCGAGCAAGCCCGCAGCCGGGCAGCAGATTCGGGATCACCTATTGCTCGATTCCCTGGCTACCTGCTTGCGCCATGCCGACAGCGACAGCAGCCGCGTGGCTTTGCTGTTGGGAATATTGTACATCTACGATTCGTACAAAACCGAGGAAGGTTTCCAATACGAACAGCAGGTGCGCGACCTTGCCGCGAAATACGATGGAAAGGCCGAGGCGGGCAGTCTAAAATCGGCCATCGGCCGCTTGCACTGGCGACAGGGCAATTTTGAAACCGCTTTGGCCTACCACAACGAAGCCCTGAAAATATACGAATCGCTCGGCGATAAAAAAAGGATCGCCCTCACAACCACTTATATCGGCCAAGACTACGCCGACGATGCCAAATACGCCGAAGCCTTGAAATATTTTGAAAAGGCCAGGCAGGTTTACGAATCGCTTGGCGACTTGGAACACCTTGGCTCGATGTACCTGTTTTTCGCCTTTATTTACGGTTCGCAAGGCAATTATGCCGAAGCAGCAAAGGAAAATTTCAAGGCACTCTCAGCCTTCGAAAAAGCGGGCGACGAGGGCGGGGCGGCTGTTGCCATGAGCAACATCGGCGAAGCTTATGAGAAAATCGGCAACTTCGCGGAGGCGCTTAATTTTTACCGGAAATCCATAGAGGTGTACAAGCGCACGGGCGACCATATCAACCGCGCAAATACGTACAACAGCATCGGAAACATCTACAACCGGCAAAAAAACTACCGGGAAGCCTTCGCCAACTACGACACAGCGCTGAGCATCGCCCGCAGCATCGGCGACCATTATTGCATGGCAAGCGCCTACACCGGCATCGGCAATACCTGGAATTTTCAGGGCAAGCCGGCGCAAGCCCTCCCCAATTACCAGAAAGCAGTGGCCGAGTTCCAGCTTGTGTCGAACAAAATGGAGCTCGCCAGCGTGTTCGCCAAAATCGGCACCTGCCATGTGCAACTCGAAAACTTTGCCAAGGCCAGGCCAGCATTCCGCCAAGCGGAAGCCATCGCCCAAAACCTCGACAGCAAAATCCCGCTCGCCGACCTGTACCGGGGCATGGAAATGCTCGATTCCGCCACCGGCAACTGGCAGGGCGCATACCAGAACCATAAGCGGTACATCGACCTGCGCGACAGCATTTTCAACCAGGAAACCGCCCGCAAAATCATGTTCTCCCAGTTGCAGTACGATTTTGACAAAAAGGAACTCGTTGCGCGGGTAGAGCAGGAAAAACTGGACATCGAGCGGCGCAACCGCGTGGCCATCGCGTTCGGCGTGGCGCTGCTTTTTTTCGCCGTGGTATTTTTCCAATTGAAAATCCGCCGCGACCGCGCCAGCGCCGAAGCCAAGCGCCAGCGGGATTTAAGCGACGCGAAGAGCCAGTTCCTCACCATCGTGAGCCACGAGCTGCGCACGCCCCTTACCTCTATTTCAGGCTTTTCAAAGATCATCAAAAAACGCTTGCAGGAACGGATTTTACCCGTTGCCAACCTTTCCGACGCGAAAAGCGCCCGCGCCGCCGAACAGGTGATGGAAAACCTCAACATCGTGGTTAGCGAGAGCGAAAGGCTGACGACGCTCATCAACGAGGTGCTGGATTTGGCAAAGATCGAATCGGGCAAAGTTGTCTGGCACGAAGAACGCGTCGAGATCGAAAAAACCATTGAACACGCTGCTGCCACCACAAGCACCATTTTTGAACAAAAAAACCTCGACCTGCGCCTCGAAATAGCCCCGGGCTTGCCCCCGACGAAAGGCGACCCCAGCCGCCTGCTCCAAGTCATGGTAAATTTATTGTCGAACGCCACCAAATTTACCGAGCAGGGATCGGTAACGGTATCCGCAAAGCTCCTGGGCGCCGACCATATCCTGGTTGGCGTTGCCGATACGGGCATCGGCATCGACAAAGAATTTCAAGACCAGGTTTTTGAAAAATTCAAGCAGCTCAGCAGCGACACTTTAACCGACAAGCCGCAGGGCACGGGGTTGGGGCTGCCGATCTGCAAGGAAATTGTGGAGCACCACGGCGGGCGGATATGGGTAGAAAGTTCGCCCGGTGAAGGCGCTGTTTTTTGGTTTACTTTGCCTGTGCGTTAACCAGGATTTGGGTGGATTTGAAGGATTGATGGATGCCGAAAAATTGATTTTAAACAGATTACAAGCATTCAATTTTCATAACCACTTTGCGTTGGCTATAAACAACTCAACACGTCAAAAATGAAAACATCTTTGGCTACTGCGCTCACCCGAAAAAAAGCCCTGGCGGCCCTGCTGCGGCAGGCCATCGATTTTTGCCCCGAGCATTGGTGCATCGAAGATGCCGATGGCAACCTGTTGTTGGGGAATTTGCCGGATGGGGCCGCTCAAGAGCAGCCCATCATTTTGGAAGGCGAAACCATCGGGAAAGTGAAAAGCCAGGGCGGGGCCGGGCAATTCGTCGCCAGCCTGCTCGAAAACTGGTTGCGCCAGGAAGCCGAAAAACGCCAGCTCGGCTCGGAAACCCTGCACCTCTACCGCGAGATCAACCTCATCTTTTCTTTTGCCGAAAAACTTTCCAGCACCATCGGCACGGAGGCTATCGCCCGCCTCACGGTGCAGGAAGCAGGCCAGATCATTAGAATGGACAGCGGAAACGTGCTTTTTTTGAACGAAAAAAACGGGAAGGTAAGCTGGTCGGTCGGCACGGAGCCGTTGGGCGATACGGCAAAGCTCGACTACCCGAACATCCACAAAATCACCAAAAACGGCAAATCGGAAATATTAGCCGCTGCCGACGGCACCCCAGCCATGTGGCTCGTATGTGCCATGAAAATAGGCCAGCGGGTATTGGGCAGCATCGTGCTGAAAGGCGAGAGCTTTGTCGCCGCCGACCTCAAACTGCTCTCCACGCTCGCCACGCTCGCCGCTGCCGCCCTGGAAAACGCGATGCAGCACGAGCGCGCCACCGCTGCCGCCTTGAAAGAACAGCGCGAAAAACTGACCCTCGAACTGGCCTACAAAAACCCGTTCTTCAAAAAAATAATGGCCGTCATCGAAGAAAACTACACCGAGCCGGCATTTTCCGTGAGCAGCCTGGCGGAGGCCATGCACCTGTCGGTATCGCAACTGCAACGCAAAATAGCGGCCATGACCGAACTCACCCCCGCCCAGATCATCCGCGACCAGCGCATGGCGCGCGCCAAGGAACTGCTGCGCAGCACCGACCTGAACGTGGCCGAGATCGCCTTCCAGTCGGGTTTCAACGACCCCTCCTATTTCTCGCGCCTTTTTTCCAAAGAATTCGGCGGCTCGCCCACAGAATGGGCCGAAGCACAGTTGAAAGGCAGCATCCGCGCCATCCAAGAGAACAAGATCATGAAAATGTACGTGGACGAAGGTGTGCTGGAATTCATGGGCGACAAAACGGAAGACGAGTTTGCGGCCAACGAAACCATAGACGCCACCGTGGTTTTTGTCGATATCTGCGGCTTCACCGCCATTTCGGAACAAGAACCGCCCGACGTGGTGGTGCAGCTTTTGAACCGGTTTTTTGATTGTATCGTACCCTCGGTCATTGCGGCCGGGGGGCGGGTCGACAAATTCATCGGCGACGCGGTGCTGGCTGTTTTTCAAGACGACGAGCACCTGCTGCGGGCCGTCCGCGCCACGGTCGATATCCATGCAGCCTTGGCGAAAGCAGAAGTCACGGTGCTGAGCGGCAACCAGGCTTTTCAGCCCCAAGCTACCATCGGGCTCAACACCGGAGAGGTGATTTCGGGCAACGTCGGCTCGGCAGCCCTGCGCCGCTTCGATTTTACGGTGATCGGCGACGTGGTGAACACGGCCCAGCGCCTGCAATCCATCGCCCAGCCGGGGCAGATATTGCTGAACGAAGCCACCTTCCTGCAATTGGACGGGAGGGTCGCTTGCCGGGAGGTGGGCGAGTTTTCCTTCAAGAACAAAGCCCGCGCGGAACGGGTTTTTGAAGTTTTGCGGTAAAGCGCGGCATAAGTCCTATCTCTTGCGGCAAATATCCTACACAGCTGGCGGGCGCCCCCTGCACTTTTGTACCATCGGTATAAAGCAGGATTAACCCGCCGGAACGACCAGGATTTTGATAGTTTTCGAGCGTTTCGGCGGGCATCCTAGAACGACCATTCACGTTTAAAACCTATTGCCATGAAAAACGCCGCATCCTTTTTCGCATTGGTCGCAACCGCTTCATTTTTACTTTTTGGAAATAATCTTGCCGCACAGAAAAAAGCCACCTGGAAAGGCGGCACCCCAGGCCGACCCAACGAATGGAACTGCGCCAGCAACTGGCTGGAGAACCGCGTGCCGAATGAATTTTCTGATGTCGAGTTGCCCAACACATCAACGGTCATGTCTTTTTCGCCCATCATTTCCGCAGGTGATTTTGAAGTGAACAGCCTCAGCGTTGCTTCCGAGGCGCGGCTTTACATCAACCCCTCGGCTTCGCTGACGGTTTTTGAAACCGCGACGGGCGTGGATGCCGCTTCTTTCAAGGGAAGGCTAATATTGCCAGACAGCCCAAAAACAAATTCCGTTTTGCCGCTTGCAGGAAATTTTCCGCACGAGGCCAAGTTTTATACCTCACGCCGCTTGGTTTTGTGCATGCCGATCTTTGTAATCAATTGAACATCAGTTGAATCAATCAAACACAATCACAAAAATCAGGCGAATCATAGTATAACATCGCTCCGAGGCTGTCTCAAAAGTCCAAATTTGAAAAAGTTGGCTTTTAAAATCCAAATATTCGTTTGATTTGGGCAGGACGAAAAGTTGTCAACTTTGGACCTTGCTCAAAATTTTGTTCGGATCAATTGCTTGCCACCAGATGCTGCGCTGGCTTGTGAGACAGACGCCAATAAAATACCCCGGCGGCAAATAAAATTGATACAGCAGCCGCCCATTCCGAGCCCGCTGGCGTGCCCGAATCCCACGCGGCCCTGAACAAGCCAATAGCCAACCATCGCGGTATAGCACACCGACTTCCATCCATTAGATTCCCATTGTAACCCGACTCCTGTCCTGAAAAGGCATTGCCGCTGCATTGCCCAGAAAAATACAGGGAGCAACAACCGTGAATCTTTAACAATTAAATTGATACAAAATGGTAGAACTTAAAATCGACCGCAGCAAACCGTACAACCAGGTGACCTGGGCCATGGCGCACGACTCGCACACCGCGACGCAAAGCTATTCCGACAGTGACAAAGTCCACGATTACGTGGACCAGACCCAAATGCCCATCGACCAGCTCAACGGCGGTATCCGCGCCGTGCGCATCAGCACCGGCACGCCCGTGGCCAGCCTCATCAAATATGGGCGGAACATCATCGTGCAGCATACCATCGCGCTCGGCCTGTTCAAAGATTACCTGAGCCAAGTGGTGACGTTCCTGACGCAGAACCCGAACGAGATCGTGACCATCATCGACGAAGGCGACAATGATTCGGGGTGGTCGTCGCAGGAGTTTTTTGAAGGCGTAGCGCAGGTGTATGCCGATTGCCTTGGCGGCACGGTGGACAACCCGGGGAGCAGCAGCTCGGTCTTGGTGTACACGCCCGGCCCCAACCCCAACAATTGGCCCAGCCTGAACCAGATGATCGCGAATAACACCCGGCTCGTGGTGTTCATGAGCAAAGCTCAAAACGACACCAATTACAAATGGATACTTCCCGCTTACTGCCCGGCGGCGAATGCGCATATCGGCATGAACATTTACAAAGCTTACGGCAGCAACCCCGATGCCTACGCCCAGCCCGACAGCCTCAAGCAGCCCGACCGCTGGCCGCTGTCTGGCAACCCCGACCTTTACCTGTTCAACCACTATTTCTACGACACCGAATCACCGGGCATCGACGAATCGTCGCGTGGATACAATGACCTGACCCTGGGGTTTCGGCTGGTGCGCGACACCCTCAATGCCTGGAATTCGCTGAGCATCCGGCCCAATTTCATCAATGTGGACTTTTACCAGGGCGTTTGGGGCACGAACAGCCTGCTGATACCGCTGGTGAACGCCATGAATTCGGCGGACAATGCCACCGACGCAGCCAATGCCATGAAGGGCATCTTAGTGCCGGGAGGGAGTTATCAGCTGACCAGCAAAGGTTTGACGCTGACCTTGAACACAACGGCTAAAAAAGCAGACCAAAGCACGGTGCCCGCCAGCTACGATGTGACCAACTTCGGCCCCTTGGATGCGCTCAGCAATCAGGATGGCGTATTGACGCCACAGAACAACCCCCTGACGCTCGGGAACATCTGCAGCAGCTATATGCCGCAGGGAAGCTATTCCGACAGTTGTTCCGGCACCACCCTCACTTTGACTGGGCAAGCGCAGAAAGAAGACGGAACTTTTATCGATTTCACGTTGGACCTGACAAATTACAGCAAGGGATACCTCGCAAATATGAACGGAGTGGTGCAAATTATCCAGGCAGTGACTCCGTAGCGGCCAAACCATGGAACAATCTTGATCCGGTGCCTTTGCATGAAAGTGCAGGGGCACCGGTTTTTTTGGGGGGAGGGGGATTAAAACAACGCCACCGGCTCAATCCGCAAAAACTCCTCCCAGGGGAGCCCGTCCCTGCCCACCAATAGCATCTTATCGGGGGCCGGCAAGCACCTGCATAACCCCCCTGGGCTCTTCTAACCTGTTTGCAAGTAGTTGAAAATAAGGACGTTGGAACATTTTATACTATGATTTGCTTGATTTTTGTGATTGAGTATGATTGATTCAATTGGTTACAAAGATCGGCATGCACAAAACCAAGCGGCGTAAGGTGCAATGGATTTGCTCAATACGTTGAGCAAAATTACTCAATATCCTTAGATAATTTACTCAAAGTTTTAACATGCGTAATTGACGGCAATTTTTCACCCACTTGCCTTGTCCGCACACTGCTCACCCTCTTGCTTGTCCTTCTCGTAAGAATCCGTCCACGTATAAAGGGGAAAGAAAACCGCAATGCTGATGGCATTTGTACCCTCAGCGCACTTAACTTGGACGGATTCTTACGAGAGGCCCAACATTTGTAACCTTGTGAACACAAAACGCTGACGGCCAACGAGTCTAATCATATCCATATTTTTCGATCCCAATGCTGCCGTTAAAAAGCGCCTAAACCCGTTGAATATAACACCAAATGTTAGGCTCTCCGAGGCCCTGTGGCGCTTGGGGCATTCTGGCTACAAATGTTTGGCCTCTCGAGGCCAGGGCGCCGCTTGAGCATTGTTTTCCCTGTGTTTTGACAAAAATAGCAACTGTCGACTTCCCCGCACAATTGCCATGCAGCGCCATCCCATTTCCACGTATCTTTCCCTGTAATTATCGCTCCACCTATTATTCCTCACGCCGCTTGGTTTTGTGCATGCCGATCTTTGTAATCAATTGAACATCAGTTAAATCAATCATAATCAATCACAAAAATCAGGCGAATCATAGTAAAACTTGTTCCTTATGAATACTCCTTCCTTTACAGCAGCCCCCGCCAAACCCCAATCCCTCACCGGTGGCTTCAACAAATACGCCGGCCCCTGGACCCTCAAAGAAGCCGCCCACCTGCTGCGGCGCGCCACCTTTGGCCCCAGCCGCCAGATGATGCTCGATGCCGTCAACATGGGCTTTGACAACACCCTCGACATGTTGTTCACGCCCGGGCAGTTCGCGCCGCGGCCGCTCAACTATTATTTCACCAACGACCCGGAAGTGCCCGTCGGCAGCACCTGGGTGAACGCCGACGTTACGCCGGCTGCGGGTTTGGGTTTATACCGGATCGATTCTATTGAAGCCTGGTATATTTTAAAGCTTCAATCGCCACAGATCAACATCCTGGAAAAAATGGTGCTGTTCTGGCACAACCATTTTGTGGTATCCGATATTGAGAACCCCGGGCTGTTCTACAATTATTTCGATACCCTGGAGCAAAACGCGCTCGGCAATTTCAAAGACCTGGCTAAAAAAATGACCGTCAACGCGGGCATGCTGCGCTACCTGAACGGCAACATCAACACCAAAACAACCCTCAACGAAAACTATGGCCGGGAACTGTTGGAACTGTTCACCATCGGCAAAGGGCCGCTGGCAGGGCCGGGCGACTACACCACCTTCACGGAACAAGATGTGCGCGCCCTGGCCGAATGCCTCACCGGCTGGAGCTACACGGCGCCCTACCAGATCATCGTAGCGTTCGACAACAGCAAGCACGTGACGACCCCAAAACAGATGTCGTACCGCTTCAACAACGCCGTGATTCCCAACCAGGGCAGCACGGAATACCAGACGGCCATCGACATCATTTTCCAGCAGGACGAATGTTCGCGTTTCATTTCCCGGAAGCTGTACCGCTGGTTCGTGGATGCGCACATCACCCCGGATGTGGAGCTGGACATCATCGAGCCGATGGCCCAAATGATCCGCAACGACGGCTACGACATCGCCCCGGCCCTGAAAGCGCTGCTGCAATCGGAGCATTTTTACTCGGATGCCGCGTATGGCTGCATGATCAAAAGCCCCCTCGATTTTATCATGAGCATCAGCAAGGGACTGCAATTCCCCGTGCCTCCCGCGCTCAACGACTACTACACCTACTTCAATTTTTTGTGGAAGGATTCAAAGTTGATGGGGCAAATAGTCTCCGAACTGCCGGACGTGGCCGGCTGGAAGGCCTATTACCAGGAGCCGCTGTATTACCGGCACTGGATCAACAGCGTGAGCCTCCAGGAGCGCAAGCGCTACGCCAACAAGTACGTCAATGCGGGCTTTGCCATCAACAACCTGCCGATTTTGAAAATTCCGGTGATGGACATCATCAACGCGCTGCCCAACCCGGCGGATATTGATGAAATGTTGAATGACCTGACTGCCCTGTTGTTTGCCTACCCGCTCGGCCCATCGCAGTACCTTTTGCTAAAAGACGTGCTGCTCAACGGCTTGCCCGACTATGAATGGAACATCGAATACAGCGAATACGCCAGCGACCCGACCAACCCCCAGATATTTGCCGCCATCGATGCCAAGGTGCGGGTGCTTTTTACGGTGCTGCTCAATTTCCCGGAGTTTATGTTGCATTGAACTTTCATCATTAAAAATCCACCCTTTTTCGGGTTTAAAATATAACCATACAATGAAAAGAAGATCATTCTTAAAGCTCGGCTCGCTGGCTTCCGTCCCCATGTTTGTCAATGGGCTGCAAGTAAATTCCTTTTTCAGCCAGGGCCTGATTTCCATGCTCGGCGCCGACACCGACCGCGTGCTGGTGCTCATCCAGCTCAACGGCGGCAACGACGGCCTGAACACCCTGCTGCCGCTCGACCAATACGCGGCGCTCAGCGCCTTGAGAAACCCGGTGCTGATCCCGGCTAATTCCGCCATCAAGATCAACAACGAAACCGGCCTGCACCCGGCTATGACCGACCTTTTTATGGCCTGGAACGACGGGGCGGTGCAGTTCATCCAGAGCGTAGGCTACCCCAACCAGAACCGCTCCCATTTCCGTTCGCAGGACATCTGGACCACCGCTTCGGCCGCCGACCAGTTCCTGAATACCGGCTGGCTGGGCCGGTATTTCGACTGCGAGTTCCCCGGATACCCCAACGGATTTCCCAACCCCGACTTCCCCGACCCCATCGCGCTGACCATCGGCAACAACATCTCGGAGACCTGCCAGGGCATAAACGGCAATTACAGCCTGTCGGTCATCGACCCCAACACGATCTCTTTCCTCGACGACCCAAACCTGGAGCCTGTACCGAATAACTGTTACGGCATGGAACTGACTTATCTGCGGGATGCCGTAAAACAGACCAACCTGTACAACGACACCATAAAACAGGCGGCGGCCCAGGGCAGCAACCTCAGCACCAAATACGGCGCAAACAACGCCCTGGCACAAAAGCTGAAAACCGTGGCCAAACTCATTTCCGGCGGCTTGAAAACCCGGGTGTACGTGGTGAACCAGGGCGGCTACGACACCCATGGCAACCAGGTGAACAGCAGCGACCACACGATCGGTGCACACGCCAATTTGTTGCGGGATTTATCCAACGCGATATGCGCATTTCAGGAAGACCTGGTAAAACTGAACGTGCACGACCGCGTGATCGGCATGACGTTCTCCGAGTTTGGCCGCAGGATAAAAACCACGGGCAGCGGCACCGACCACGGCTCGGCAGCACCAATGATCCTGTTCGGCTCCTGCATCAACCCCGTCATCCTGGGGAACAATCCCGTCATATCGCCCACCACCACCGACCAGGAAGGCGTGGCCATGCAGTACGACTTCCGCTCGGTGTACGGCAGCGTGCTGAACCAGTGGTTCAAGGTGCCGAAGGCCAAGGTGCAGACGCTGATATCGCCCGATTACCAGGATTTACCCATCATCCAGGGCTGCAGTATTTCGTCCACTGTTGAGCAACTGGCAGGCCGCAGTTTTGAGCTGCGGGTGTTGGGGAACCCGGTATCGAGCAAGATCGAGTTCAGCATCACGGAAGACAAGGCCAATACCTACACCGTGGCACTGTTCGATGAATTAGGCTCCATGTTGTTGAAAAACACCTATAAATCGAGCGCTGACACGCCGGTTTTGGGCCGTTTCGACGTGGAACAGCTGAAAAGCGGGGCGTATTTCCTGCGGGTGAGCGACAGGCATTATCAAAAGGTGGAAAGGGTGCTGAAGTTTTGAGGGCGGCATCTGCCCCGGGCTAAGTTATTTCAACAAAACCACTTGTCCCAAATGGTAAGCCAGGTGATTGGCCCGGTTTAAAAGTACATTTAGCCTGTTGCGATGGGGTTCTTTTTTAAAATCTTCAGCTGAAATGGCCGTGTGCTTTTCAAGCCATTGTTCGTCGGTAAAGGCTTCAAATTTTGTGGTGAGCGCCGAGTGGACATCCATCCAATATTGCCGCAGTTCCTCTGTTGTGGAATTGATCAAGCCCGATTTGTCTGGATTCTCGACAAATGGTGCTTCCAGTTCCGGATATAACCGCTCGCCTAAGCCCAAGAGGGGAAACAAGGCATCGTGCACGGCAATAAGGTGCCCGAACAAATAAATGCCGGTGTTTTTGCCGGGCGCAATTTCTCGTTGAAGTTGTTCGGCAGTTAAATTGTCGAAGATATCGTTTGCCCTTTTCAGTTGGCTATCCCAGGTGGCACGCGCCATTTTGATGAGCAGCTCGTTTTGATTGTTCATGGTTCAAATTTTAATTGTGTGGGAAATGCTGCCGATGTATTCCTGTGATTAAAGTGATTTTGAATACTGTTCGCACAAACTTAAAACAAACTATGGTTGCTAAAAAATATAATTTTGATGGTTACTCATTTCAAAATGATCGACTGGTATCACGGAATCATAGTATATCGAAATGTGTGGTGCTATATTGGATGAAAAGCAAGCTCTTTTGCGCACCAGAACAAAGTGGCTGCAAGCTCAAGGAGAAATGGACATGTATTATGTGGAAATGGTGGTTTAGGAATTGGGGCAAAGAAAAAAGCCACAGACACCGCAATGTGCGAACCAAAGCTTCGCAGGTTGGTAAATTCGGGACAGACAGAACGGAGGTCGGGCCTAGCTGCTAATTGCCGGACAAGTCAACGGCAACAACTTTCCTTGAGTCCGGGGAGTGCCCCTGTTGATTAACATGATGTGTGTTCGAGCCGGTGCAGATGAAACGGTGCCCGTGGCAGAACCAAAGGTAAGCATTGTTTTGGCTTTTGTGCTACCCAACTGTGTTAAAATTCAGGGTTTTATTTTTTTGCCTTGAAAAGATACTGTTTTGTTGGAGACTGCCCGAGGCTAGTGCCGCGTCCGGCGAATGACCTATGAATTGACGGCCATATTTTCCAAAACATTTTATTTGATAATTCCACCCTCCAGCCGAATCCTTTATCTTCGCGGCATGTCTTCTTTTCTCGACGAACTCAACCCCATCCAGCGCCAGGCGGTCAGCACCGTGGAAGGCCCCGTGCTGGTCATCGCCGGCCCCGGATCGGGCAAAACCAGGGTGCTGACCTACCGCATCGCCTACCTCCTGCAAAACCACGTGCCGCCCCGCGAAATTCTCGCGCTCACCTTTACCAACAAGAGCGCGCGCGAAATGAAAGACCGCATCGAAAAAGTGGTAGGCCCCAAGGCGCAACAAGTTTGGGCAGGCACCTTCCACTCCATTTTTGCCCGAATACTGCGCTACGAGGCCGAAAAGATCGGCTATCCTTCCTCTTTTACCATTTACGACACCGACGATACCACCAGCGTCATCAAGGCCATCATCAAAGAGATGAACCTCGATCCCTCGGTGTATAACGCCTCGGCTGTGCGCTCACGCATTTCCCTGTGCAAGAGCAACCTGATAACCCCGCCGCTGTACCGCCAGAATCAGGAGATGATACAACAGGACCGCGCCGCGCGCCGCCCCTACATCGTGGATATTTACGAGCGCTACATCGCCCGCTGCTTCCGCTCCGGCGCCATGGATTTCGACGACCTTTTGTACCAACTCTACCGCCTGTTCCAGAAAAACCCCGACAATGTGCTGGCCAAGTACCAGCAACGCTTCCGTTACGTGCACGTAGATGAGTTTCAGGACACCAATTTCCTGCAATACGCCATCATCCGCCTGCTGATGAAATACGAGGGCAGCCCCGAAAACATCTTCATCGTAGGCGACGACGCCCAAAGCATCTACGCTTTCCGCGGCGCCACCATCGACAATATCCTCGATTTTGAAAAGGACTACCCCGCACTCCAAACTTTTAAGCTGGAACAGAACTACCGCAGCACACACCACATCGTTTCGGCAGCCAACGAGGTTATTGCCTTCAACCGCCGGCAATTGCAAAAAACAATATGGACCGACCGGCAGGAGCGCAACAAGATCAAATTGCTCAAATGCCTCACCGACGATGAAGAAGGCCGCCGTGTGGCCGACCTGATCCTGGAGCACAAGCACCGCTACCATCTGCCCAATGCAGACATCGCCGTGCTGTACCGCACCAATGCCCAAAGCCGGAAGTTTGAAGAGCATTTGCGGCGGCTCAACTTAGCCTACCGCGTATTCGGCGGCATGTCGTTCTACCAGCGCAAAGAGGTGAAAGACTTCGTCGCCTACATGCGCTTAGCCGTGAACGCCCGCGACGAGGAAGCCCTGCGCCGGGTCATCAATTTCCCGTCGAGGGGCATCAGCGATGCCACCGTGGCCAAGCTGAGCGCTGTGGCAGGCGCACAGGAGATTCCCATGTGGCAGGCCATGCTCAGCCCCGGGCTCGACGTGACCGATCGCGCCCGCAAATCCATGGCGCAGTTCCGCCTGCTGGTAGAAACCTGGCAGCGCCGCGCTGCCACCGAATCGGCCTACAAGCTCGCTGCCGACATCCTGCGCCAATCGGGCCTGCTCGATATGATGAAAAGCGACACCAGCCCGGAAGGCATCGGCAGGCTCGAAAATGTGAACGCCGTGCTGGATGCCATCTCCGAATTTGTGGACACAGCCGAAGCGGCCACCCAGGAAGAAGGCGATATTCAGACTGCCGAAGGCGCCGGGCCAGCCTCCCTCGCCGCTTACCTCCAAACCATCACCCTGCTCACCGATGCCGACGAGAAAAACGAGGGCAGCGACTACATCACCCTGATGAGCGTGCATGCGGCCAAAGGCCTGGAGTTCAAGAGCATATTCGTCACCGGACTGGAAGAGGGCCTTTTCCCCTCTTTTATGGCCCTCGAAGACCCCAACGGCCTCGACGAGGAACGCCGCCTTTTCTACGTGGCCATTACCCGTGCCAAGGAGTTCCTGACCATCAGTTTTGCCCAGAACCGCTACCGTTTCGGGCAGATACGCGTCAGTGAGCCCTCCCGCTTTTTAGAGGAAATTGGCGCCCAGCATTTTGAGTTCCTGGGCGGACTGGGCAGCGCACGCATCAGCGCACCGCAAGCACCCGCGCGCGCCTCCACCGGGGCCAGCGTGCGCGGCAACTTTTCCAACCCCCGAACCCCAAAGCCACCGCCAGCGCCCCCCAAAGGCGCCGCCGATTTCAAGGTGTCGCCCATTGAGGATATTGTGGAAGGGGCTTCTGTGTTCCACCAGAAATTTGGAGAAGGCAAAATCACCAGCGTGGAAGGGCCAAAAGACAACAAAGTAGCCACCATACAATTCAAAGACGACGATATGGCAGAGCGGCGCATTGTGTTGAAGTTTGCGAAGCTGCAGGTACTTTGAAAAAAGAGGTTTCAGGTTTCGGGTTTCAGGTTCACATGATTTGTTATTAGATTGAAACCGTATTTCAAAGCCACGAATAAATATTGTGAACCTGAAACCTGAAACCCGAAACCTGAAACCCGAAACTCAACAATAATGGAATTCCTAAACAGCACCCCCGCCGATATTTCGGCCATTTTCAACTTGTACGATGCGGCCGTTGCCCATCAAAAAGCGGTGTCCAACATGCACTGGCTGCCATTCGACGAACAAATGGTTTTGCAGGAAATCGCCGAAGGGCGGCAGTGGAAGATCATGGTGGATGGGCAGATCGCCTGCATTTTTGTCACCACCTACACCGACGCTGACATTTGGGGCGAGCGCGACAAGGAGCCGTCCATTTACTTCCACCGCATTGTGACCGATCCGGCATTTCGGGGCAGGAAATTCGTGCAGGAAATTGTGCAGTGGGGTAAGGCGCTGGCCAGGGCGGAAGGCAAAAAGTACCTGCGCCTCGACACCTGGAGCGACAACCTGAAATTGCGGGAAGTGTATGAGGCCGCTGGCTTTACGTACCTGGGCAGCGGGCCGCCCGCCAATCCTGCCGGGCTGCCGAAACACTATTCAACGATTACGTTGGGGTATTTTGAGATGGAGGTGGGGTAGCCAATGTCTTGATGCTGTATTTAAGGATTCTTTTTTATTGACAATGGCAACGTTGTTATTGCTATTTTTTGGCCTGCATTTCATTCAAAAAACTTGTCTTCCTTCCAATTCTTCGGGTTATCGATGATGTAATGAGCGATATTATCGAATGCTTTTTTATCGCGGATGATCCTGTCGTCAAAATCACGTTGCCAAATTTTGTCTAGCCAAACGCCGGGCTGTGTCTCCTTGTGATACTTCAAGCAAGCATATGATTGGGCATAATTTGATATGGCCCTAATTCCAGATGCGGCCATCGTTCAGGTAATTTTTCCCATTCCGCCGCTGCGATTTTGCCAAATTCATTCAAGATCATGATTCCGGCTTCAACTTCTCCGAAAAAATGAACCCTATTATGGGTGCAAATGGTAATAAAATACATGCCCTCCTTTCCATAATCATAGCCTCGTAGGCGTTTGCTGCGGCGGTGGTGAATGGTTGGGTTGTATTTCATTGGTTTAGGTGATTTGTTATGTTGAAAGAATAAAAATTTGAACCGCACCTTGGGTGGCCACGAGAGCCGCCCCGAATATGTGACACCCGCGATACCGCGACACCGCAATTTGGCCACGAGGGCCGCCCCTACGATAACGCCCCGGGCAACGCAGGGAGGGGAGGCCCTTGTGGCCGCCCCGAATATGTGACACCCGCGACACCGCGACGCCTCAATTTGGTCGGCCACGAGGGCCGCCCCTACGATAACGCCCCGGGCAACGCAGGGAGGGGAGGCCCTTGTGGCCGCCCCGAATATGTGACACCCGCGACACCGCGACGCCTCAATTTGGTCGGCCACGAGGGCCGCCCCTACGATAACGCCCCGGGCAACGCAGGGAGGGGAGGCCCTTGTGGCCGCCCCGAATATGTGACACCCGCGACACCGCGACACCGCAATTTGGTCGGCCACGAGGGCCGCCCCGAATATGTGATACCCGCGATGCCGCGACGCCGCAATTTGGCCACGAGGGCCGCCCCTACGATGACGCCCCGGGCAACGCAGGGAGGGGAGGCCCTTGTGGCCGCCCCGAATATGTGAT
>CAZULM010000008.1:142568-159411 GCA_964621185.1 uncultured Saprospiraceae bacterium
ACGCCCCGGGCAACGCAGGGAGGGGAGGCCCTTGTGGCCGCCCCGAATATGTGATACCCGCGATACCGCGACGCCGCCCCTCAACTCTTCCCATATGACTCAAAAAAACTCCGCCACCGCATCTGCAGCACGCCAAAAATCGCTTCTTTGATGATCTTCAGCGACATTTTTGACTGACCCTTCACCCGGTCTTTGAATGTGATGGGCACTTCGCTGAGTTTGAAGCCGAGGGAATAGGCCGCAAATTTCATGGCAATCTGGAAGGCATAGCCGACAAAGCGGATTTTGCTCAGATCCATCGTAGCCAGTACTTCCCGTTTGTAGCAGATAAAGCCCGCTGTTGGGTCGGCCACCGGCATCCAGAGGATCATGCTGGCGTACAGCGACGCGCCCCTTGAGAGGATGATGCGGTCGGCCGGCCAATTTTCAAGGTGTCCGCCGCGGCAGTAACGCGAACCGATGGCTACGCCTGCGCCTTCATCGCGGCATTTGGCCAGAAGTCGCGGCAGGTCGTCGGGATCGTGGGAGAAATCGGCGTCCATTTCAAAGAAATAGCTGTAGTCGCGCTCCAGTCCCCATTGAAAAGCGGTGATGTAGGCGGTACCCAGGCCAAGCTTGCCGGCGCGTTCGAGCAGGTGCAGGCGGCCTACAAATTCGGAGGCCTGCAGGTTGCGCACGATTTGGGCAGTTCCATCGGGAGAGCCGTCGTCCACGATGAGCACGTGAAAGGGCTCAGGCTGACCGAAGACGGCCCGGATGATAGCTTCCACGTTTTCCAACTCATTGTATGTAGGGATGATGACGAGCGACATGATATACCCGGATTTGGGTGGATTTGAAGGATTGATAGGTGCTTCAATGTTGATTTTCAATGGATTGTAGGCATTGGGTTTTTACAACCGCTTATTATAGACTATTATATCGGTTTCCATGAATCGGGGGGTACAAAAAGGCTGTCAAAAGGCAAAGGAGACAATTCCAAATGCCAGCATGGAGACAATGAGCCCGTACATGAAAATGTTGTAACAGATAATCAGGTACTTGTATTTTTTGGCCAGAACGATACCCAGGAAAAACAGGTCGCGGCTCATGGTACTGTACAGGAAATCGGGATCGGCCAGCATTTCGTTCACCCCCCACTGGAAGTCTTCGAGGGCCATGTTGTAGAAATTACCGAAGAACAACAAATTGGCCTTGCGTTGTTTGATGGCCTCCCTGGTCACTTTCCCCTCGGTGATTTTCGGGCGGGTGGAAAGGGTGGCGAACACCATGGAGCCCAGGCAGGTGGCAGTGAGCAGCGCCACCGGAACGAACAGCTTCATGGAAAACCCGTCGAGCAGCTTGGGCAGCAGGTTGGAGACTAGGATGGAGAGCACGATGGCATTAACCGAGAGCATAAGGTTGGCCTTGCTGTCGGCCATGGAGCTCAGGTTGGTATGGGTGCGGTATGTGGTGCGGTACATGGTTTCCACGCCCCGGCCGAAACGCGCCATTTTCAGCTCGTTCTCGCTGTCGCGCAGCACCTTGTCGAGGTTGTGGCTTTTGGCCTTCCCTTTTTCGTCGAGTATCGAGAGCTCCTCCTCGGTCGGGGCCATGTTGGGGTTGAGGCGGCGCTTTTGTTTGAGCAGTTGCTGGATGTGCTTGGCTTTGCGCTTGTTGAGCATGCCCTGTGCCACCATGGTGTGGTATTCATGCTTCATCATGAAATCGATCTCAAATTCCACCCATTCCTGGTCGCTCATCAGGAGGTTGCGGGTAAGGGCAAACTCTTGCCGGAGCTTGCTGTTGCGCTCCCAATATATTTTCAGGCCCAGGTGGCTGAGGTCGGCGTCGCAAATAATCTGTTGAAGCAATGTCGTGGGCGTTTGCGGCACCCTCGTGGCCCTGATGCACGACAAAACGATTTCAAGCTCGGCATCTGAAATCTTGCCCTTCAAAAATGCCCTGGCATTTTCGCAACTGCGCTCTTCGTGACCCTCCGGGCCTTGCACATAGCCCGTATCGTGGAACCAGGTGGCCAAGAGCAGCAGCAGCATGTCGCGGTCGCCCAGCTTAAAGCCTTCACCGATGGTCCTGGCAGCCGATACCGTTTGAGCGGTGTGCTCAGGGTCGTGAAAAACATAGTCGGCGGAAAGGTGCTCAGCAAAAAATTGCTTTATATGATTCTCCGTTTCTATCAGCAGTTGCGCGTCGGTAGTCATTGATTCGTTTAACTTGGATGCAAAGGTATAATTTTTAGAGGTTTCGGGTTCACGCCCTTGATTGTCAGATTTGAACCCCTATTCAAAGGCCACCTGCAAATGGCGCAAACCTGAAGCCATGAACCAACGCCACTTCTACCCCTGCACATACACCACCGACTTCTCCTCAAAAAACGCCTCCTCAAAAAAATCCTGAATCGGGAAAACGTCTGTGTAGCTCTTGCCTTTGCCGGGCAGAGCATTTATCTCTGCCCGCAGGTCGCCACCTTTAAGGGCGATGATGCCGTTGGGAAGGGCGTGCAGGTGCTTTTTTTTGATGAACTTTCGGGACCAGGCCAGGAGCTTGTCGAGGCTGGCAACGCCACGGGTCAGCACGAAGTCGAACTGCCCCAGCAATTTCAGGTCTTCTACACGGGAATGGATGGCCTTCACGTTTTTCAGGCCCAGGGCTGCGGCCACTTCCTGCACCACTTTGATCTTTTTCCCAGTGGCATCCACGAGGGTGAACTGCGTTTCTGGGAAAAAGATGGCCAGCGGTATGCCGGGAAAGCCGCCGCCGGTGCCGAGGTCGAGGATTTTGGCATCGGGGCTGAAGCCGATCACACGTGCGATGGCTAAGGAATGCAGCACGTGGCGCTCGTTCAGGTTGTCGATGTCTTGCCGGGAAACCACGTTGATCTTTTCGTTCCACGCGCGGTATAGCGGTTCCAGTTGTTCAAACTGAGCCAATTGTTCGGCACTGAGCTTGGGGAAGTATTTTTTTATCAAATCCATTTCGGCTAGTCCTTCAGTTGTTCCAACATTTTTTCTGCCTGCGCACGGCGTTCCGGTATTTCGGTATTGGAACGGGCGCGCTCCACGGCGCGGCGGGCAATGTCTTTGCGCATAGGGTTTTGGGCGGCGATCTTGACGAAAGCCAGAGCTTGGTACCAATACACCTCTTCACCAAAGCGCTCCAGGTCGGGAATTTTTGCCAGGCACTCTATCGTGATGCCCGGCTGTTCCAGGTGCAGGCCAATGATGGCGAGGTAGAAATAAGCATCCGATTTGCAGGCTTCTGTTTCCCCGGCGGTCATGGTGTACAGCACCTCTGCTGCCTCCTTGTACGCCCCGGTTTTGTAGTAGCTGTCGGCTTCCTCGAACAATTGCTCGCACAGCTCAATCCGTGCCACGGGCAGGGTGTCTTTGGCGAAACGTGCATTGCGGTCGGCCATAATACTGGCGGGCGGCTGGAAGTTTTCGTCATAAACCTTTTTTGGTGACATACTGGGATTGAGGTAGCTCCAAATCCCAAATCCGAGCATGGCCAAGGCCAGGGCGATCAGGACGTAACGGGTGACATGGCTCGGCTTTCGGGGGAAGGCAGGCAGCCCCATGGCGAGCCGGCTTTCGATGGCTTCAACGGCTGACCAGGTTTGTTGGAAATGCTCGTTGCTCAAGGCTGCGATTGCGTAGTGCGGCAGCGGGTCGGGCCAGTCCTCCGGCGAAATGCCTAAGTTTTTCCGGTATTTTTCGCGGCAGGCTTCAATTTTTTCTCCCTGTAACCTTGGGTCAGCGATGTTAATGGCGGCATCTTTGGCCAGTTCCTGCACAATTTTCTGGCAATACGGCTCCAGACGGGTGAATTGGCGTTTGGCGCGGATCATGTGCCGGAATTCTTGCCTGGCGGCCGCATCGGGCAGCGCAAGCTGGGCGATTTGCTCCGGCCCAGCAGCGGGCAATGGTGGCAGCTCGACGTTCTTTTCCTGCGCCCAGTCGCGAAAATGCGCTTCGGCAAGGGCTTGCAGCCAGGAGAAAAGGGGCACGGTTTCATCGAGCTGGCCCTCCTTGGCCAAGAAAGCGGTATGGGCCAACGCTACCCGAAAAAAGGTATTGCCGTCGGCGCTGGAGCCGCCAGCGCTGGCAATGGCCTGAGCGACGGACTTCCGGTGCTCGGTATAGATGTCGGCAAATGTGTCGGGGCTGGCCAGGCGCAGGCCTTCGTAGTGTGGATCGTTCGGTATTTGTGCTGTAATGTCGGTCACGTGTGTCGCGTTATGGAGCAAAGGTAGGGACTAAAAAACAGCTATGTGAACTATGTGGGCTAAGTGCTGCAAAAGATATGTCGCAAATGATTATCCTAATGGCTAAGGTAATGGGCAGAAAAGCTATCGAAACCGCTTAGGCCACCCGCCGAAGCTCGCTGCCCTGCGTGCAGCGGGCTTCGGCGGGTAAAAAAAAGAGCCGGACAATTGCTGCCCGGCTCATGAAAACACCTAAAACCCTATTAACTAACCTTATGAAAATTCTTGGCGATCGGGCATTAACCGATCTTGATGCTTTTTGTTATCGGTTTTGCCTCTTCTTTCTTGGGCAGTTCCACGTTCAAAACCCCATTTTCGTAAACAGCAGAAATGCCTTCGATGTTTACGGTTTGCGGCAGTTTGAACGAACGTTTGAACGACTCGTAGCGGAACTCGCGGCGCAGGAAGCGCTCGCCGTTTTCGCTTCTTTCCTCGCTTTTCGTCTCGTGTTTCGCCTCAATGCTCAAGTGGCCATTATCGACAGTCAAAACGAAATCTTTCTTGTCGAAACCGGGGGCAGCCAGCGCCAGCTTGAAGGCGTCATTGGTCTCTATGACATTGGTGGCCGGTTGGTTCAGCACCGTGTCGCCCCCCATATTATCAGACAGGCCGCGGTTGAAGAACTCATTCAAGAACCCATTTGCGAGGTTTTTAGTTGCAGGGAAGGGATGGACTTTAACGATGTTGGTCATTTTTTTACACAATTTTGATAAAAGTGGATGGTTGGAATTCAAGTTGGTGCCAAGCCCGTGGTTTGTAGCCTGAACACACCTTACAATATACAATCTGCGTACCATTAGGGAAAAAATGTAGTTTTGGCGGGGAAGGGAAAAGCATTGGCGACAAAATGGCGTGTTTTTGAGGCGTAAATGACAAAATGGCGTGTTTGTTTTTTGGAGTAGGTTGCATTCCTCGGGCACCCATTCATGCCCCTCGGGCGTTGCATTTCCCATCGGGCGCCGCGCGATGCTAATGATTCCGACTTTTCAGGGCGGGTATTGCGGGGAGAAGGCGGGATGTGCTGGTATAGCATTATGGCTACGCCAAAAAATGATACCTTTATAGGATGAAATGTCGCTTGCTTACTGTTTTTATGCTGCTCGCTGCGCTTGGCTTTTTGCAGGCACAGCGGACTGATACCCTGCGTTTTCAGCGGGCAATACCTGCCGTTGCGGCATTTGCCACCAGTGATAATTTGTCGAATACTTATCTCATTTCCCCGGAAAACGCCATTGTGAAATATGATACCGTGGGCAGGAAAGTGGCGATGTTTACCAGCAAGCGCCTGGGGCAGGCTGCTTTTATAGATGCCTCTAACCCTTTGAAAATACTGGTTTGGTACCCTGATTTTCAAACGGTGTTATGGCTCGACAGAACCCTCACGGAAATGGGGCGGCTGAGTTTTTCGAGCCTTGGATATTATTCTGTTCGGTGTGTAGCAATGGCCTTCGATGGCAATATCTGGGTGTTCGACGACGCCGTTTCCAAAGCGGCCAAACTGAGTCTGGACGGTTCCTTGCTCTTCGAAAGCCCGCCCCTCAACATCTATTTTCCCAAGCGGTTTTCAGCTACGCGCATACGCGACAGCGGGCAATACGTGTGCCTGAGCGACCCATTGGCCGGACTCTGTACCCTCGACCAATACGCCAACCTGCAAGAGGTACACAGCGCTATGCGGATACCAGATTTTGACATGGACGGCGCCTGGCTGTTTTACCTTGGGGACGCCCGGCTATTTTTGCAAAATATGAGCCGCCCCCTGCAACTTGAAATTCCATTGCACAAAGGCATGGCAGCAAAGGGGGCGGCTGTATGGTTGGGCAAGCATTGTGTTTATTGGCAAAATGGGACGCAGCTGGAACAATACGGCTATGTGAGCCCAGAATGAACCTATTGCTTGCGCAACAGCTTTCCACTGGCCGCTCTGCCACCTGCAGCGATACGGTACAGAATCACCCCTTCGCTGGGCAGTGAGGCGGTTGGCAATTGCAAATTGTGCGCTCCCGCGCCAAGACTGTATTTTTCAGAAAGCAACAACCTTCCGCTGGCATCCATAAGCTCAAGCAATACCGTTTCCTGCACTTTCAGCGCTATGTTGACTTGCACTTGTTCCGCGAACGGATTGGGCGAAACCGCCACAACCTCAAAATCCTGTTCGGCAAGGCTTTGGGTATTCGTGGTGTTGGCAAAGTCGAGGTACAGGTTGTAAACTTCTGTGTTATCCGTCACACCCAGCGGGTAAAAACCTGCCTTTTGTATCTGAATCGCCTCCTTTACGGACGTATTGGTATTGGCAGTGAGCCGCAGGTACATCACTGGTGATCCGGAAAGGGTGTTCTGGGCATCTAGCATCACCGCCCGGATTTGGCTTTTCTGTACTGGGTCGGTAACCTTGGCGGAAAAATAACTGTTGAACATCGGGTCGACGGTGAGCGTGTCAAAAACCACGGCGCCCGGAATTCCCTTGATTTCAAATTGCATGCCTGCCATTTGGCCCATAGCCGCCATGGAAATCGGAACAATGGTCGGAACCCCGGCGATCAGGGTCAAATCGGGCATGCTGAGGGCTATGGAATCGGACCCATTACCGGTCAGGCTGTGGAGTGCGTTTGCATCACCGTCCACATCGCCTGTCTTTGCCCCCGTCAGCACGATGGTGCCGCCGTTCAGCGCCTGCAATTGGGTCAGCGTCAAAGACATGGTGCCCATGGTTCCCTGAAATGGGTTGTTGGGGTTTTGGAACGGCATAAAGTAATCGGGGATAAACCGCCACACCGGCGAGTTGGGCCAATTAGAATACGTACCCATTATGAGCTTGCGTTCCTCCACCATGTCGAATGTGGTGATGGTATTGGAGCGGTTGGCATCTGCCGCAACCATAGCAAAGGGGGAGGACAGTGGCTCAATCCCCAAGATATGTTTCGATAGCAGCACCAGATCAAGGATGTTTACACCATTCAGCGGATCGTCCTGGTCTTTGCTGGCACTGAAGGCAAATTCGGCATTAGCAGGGTACTGGCCGGTGTCGAAGTCGAAGCCCGCGCAGCTTTGGGTGCTGTCGAGCACAACCTCGGTTGTTTGGGTTGTGAACCCGGGAGCGCTTACGGTTGCCGTGATGGTACAAGCGGTTACGGGCTGGGCAGCCGGCCAAAATTTGGTGCAAACATCGACGTGAATGGTGTTTTGTGCCGCGGCGGGAGCGCACAAAAAGGGGAAAGCGAGTAAAAAAAGTGAATTTTTCATGTTTGGACAGGTGTTTTATACTGTGATTCGCCTGATTTTTTTGATTGAGTATGATTGATTCAACTGATGTTCAATAGATTACAAAGATCGGCATGCACAAAACCAAGCGGCGTGAAGTATATTTCATGTTTCGTTAAATTTTTCGACATAGGCGTCGAACCGCAGTTTTTTACAGGCGAATGATTTTTCCAGCTGCCAACTCCTCGCCGGCTTCCACTTTCCAGAAATAAACCCCGGCTTTCGACAAAACCGTTGCTGGTACTTCGAGCATTTGCAGCCCTGCTCCACGCATCGATGCTTGTTCCCAAAGCAATTTACCCGAAACGTCCGTGACGGTGAGGCTGACTGTTTCACCCTGGGCCAATTGAACCGGGATGGCGGCCCCAGCAGCCGTTGGATTGGGTTGTGGCTGGTAAATAACAGTTTGAGTGGAGGGCATCTCTGTTGCATTTTCCCGGAAAAGCAATTCGAAATTGAAGGCAGTTTCATGGGCATCGTAAGCCTCTGCCCGTAAGTAGCGGGGCGTTTCAGGCGTTCGCTTTGTCAATTGGAGCGATTGGCTCAATTGCAGGGCTTGTTTGGCGCGCAGGCGCAGGGTGAAAAGGGTTTCATGGGCAGCAACCCGATTTTCCTGTGCCGTAAACCATACCATGTTGAGCAATCCCGGAGCAGGTTCGGCAAAGGAACCTGCTTCCAGGTCGGGCAATTCCCCGGGCAATATGGCTTCAATTTCGAGCAAGGCAGGGTCGTATTGCAAGCCCAGTTGCATGGCCGCCCAATCGCCAGTGTCTGTGAAAGCCAACGGGACTTCCATCGTTTCGCCAGCTTCAAGCGTTGCATCCGGCAAACTCACGTATTTGACTTGCCGGTCATCGGGAGTGGCCGTAGCGCCTGGACTGGCATCACAATCAACGTCGCCGATTTTAATGGCGACAAAGGCGGTTTCGTACAGGCTATCGAGCAAAATATTGCCAACTGAATTTATTTCAGGGAAGATCGACTGGAAGGGATTGGCTGGATTTGGGAAAACATAGTGGGCGTCAATAAAACGCCAGGAGCTGTTGCTGGGCAGTTCTTGATAGATACCTTGCATTAGTTGTCTGAACTCTATTATATCAAACGTAGTTATGCTGTTGCTTCTGTTGGCATCTGCTGCGATCATGTTGTAACTTCCAAGTGGCTCTATTCCTAAAATATGTTTGGCGATTTTCAACAAATCCAGCGGCGTCACGCCGTTCAGCGGCTCCTCGTTTTTGCTCGGGCTGATCGATAAGTTTGTCGCAATGGGCACAGACGAAAAGGCAGAATCTGAGGCCCAACAGCCAAATTGGTCCATATAGGAGGAGTTCGAGCCAAAAAAGGAAAAGGGTGGCGCAAAATTTGACGACCCTGTGATGACCAGGTCAATCCCTGTCACGACAGCATCATCGCACCAGCGCCGGATACAGACATCAAGGCCTCCAAATGCCTCATCGCAATGACCAAGGTTGTCTTGAACAATGACATACGTTTCGCAATATTCGGCATTGCCAAACAAGTCGATTGCCCAAACCTCCACGTCCTTGTTTCCCAGTTCATTACAAGTGAAAACAACCTTTGTTATTGGGTTTCCATTGGCATCTACTGGAAACCCTGATCCCATGCCTGATCTCCGGATGCCATATTTTAGGTATTGCGGCGCGGTTGCATTGTCTGTCGCCGACAGCAAAAGGTCGGTTGCCCAAATAGTTTGGTAGCCACCGGACAATACGTTTACAGACAGGCCATTCAGGCATGTCACGGAAGGCGCTGCGCAGTCTTTTACCACAAACACATCGTTGCATGCCTTGTAGTTTGCCCAGGCATCCTCGAACTCCCATTTGATTTTGTTGACTGCGTAAGGTAGTTCCGGCATCAGGTAGCTGCCTGGCTCCGCTTGCGTATTCCAGCGCAAACGCGCGGTCATGGTATCTCCAGCGACGATTGTTTCCAGGGCGAATTGGTATTTCTGATCAGTAGGCACCGCTCGTTGGTCAAATGCCCGCGGCTCTCCGCCATCATAATTGGGGTTGTTGTAGTTGTTGAAATTTACGGTTCCAGGGGCGGGCGGGTCCCAGCTTTTGACCACTGTTTCCAAAATGCCATCCCTGTCGATGTCGAGGAACAGGGTGTACCTGGCTGTAAGGTTTGCACCAGAACAGGTGTCGACGGCAGCGGCAAACAGGTCGCAGGGAGCATCCGGCAGATCATTGGACTGGTTGAAGGGGTCCCACCAACTGGGATCATTCCAAAGTAGGTTGTTGTTGGGCGTGAGGCCGCAAACCGTTTGGGCGCTCTGGCAATTTGTGATGAAAATGCATTGTGCGCGCATGTTGAAAGCCGCGCAAATCAGTATGGAAAAGAGTAGAGTATTTTTCATGACAGCAAGATTTCTGTTGTTGTGTAATAGTGGATGGGGCTTATTTGGAAACCGACACTTTACCCGATGTCAGCAGTCTTCCGGCTTCTTCCATTCGGAAAAAATAGATGCCCGGCTCGAGCTTTGGGTTGTTGAACAAAAAGGTATCCCCCGTAAATTGGGTGAATTGCACGAGAAGTCCTCTTGCATCAAAAAGCCGGAACTGTACCGGGTTTTTCGGGCTGTAGTTTTTGAGCACAAAAGTTGTCTCAAGGCTGAAAGGATTGGGCAACACCAGAAATTCAAGCAGTTGGGGGTTGGGGTTTTTCGTCACTGAAATCATCGGTCGGCCAATGGTATGGAAGTATTCGTTGGTAATCACCGGATCGTTGAAATCGAAATAAATCGCGGCGCTGTTCTCAATGCGGACGCCATCGGGCAAATCAGGCCGCTGCTTTATCTGGAACTGTACAAAGCCGTGGGAGGCAGGTTCATTGGTTGTGCTGTCGGGCAGCAGGATGTTCGGGAAAGTAAAGGAAAGCGATCCGTTCCCGTTCAGCTCCCAGGTGTACGGATGGCTGGCAGCAATGGGCCGCACGGTAGCCGGGTCGAGGGTTTCAACGGGCAGCTCGTCGCGAATCACCACCAGGAAAGCCGTGTCGTTGCCCGTATTTTGAAAGCGGATCATGTAGGTGATGTCTTCGTCGCGTTCCAGCAGGTGCTGGTCGTTCCAGCCGAGCGGGAAGCCGCGTTTGTCGTTTGGGTCGAACGAGCCCACCACAGCGCCACAGGTATTGGCAATGGCCAATTGATTTTCCCCGGTTTGAAACTGCAATGCCAGGCTGAGGTTGCCGCCCGTGATACAGTTGGCAACTGCCGCAGCAGGCCGGGTCACCACCGCCACGCCATTCCCCACTTCCAGCATTTTTCCCAGGTAACAATTGCCCGTGGGGTTGGGAATTACAATGGTGGTGTCATTGCCTGCACCAAGTTGCACGGCGCCCTGCATGTACATGATGTGGTCTTCAATAATTACATAGTCCAGCGCTTGCGACATCGCCGACGCGCCGTTGTTCTTGATGTTGAAGGAAAGCTGGTTGTTTTCGCAATGTCCTGTGACGGCAATTTCAGAGCCGTCCCAATCGGGATCGGGCGGCAAGCAGGCGCTGTCAGGAAATGCATGCGCCTCGGCACAAATCACCTGGCCGATGGTGGCACTGCATTTTACCAGAAAATCTACGTAAAAACTGCCGCAGCTCCCAACGCCTACATCCGGGATATCGAAACTCAAGATATTTCCGTTTTGGGCCGTTAGCGGCAGGCTGCTGTTGAGGTACTGCAACACGGTATCGGCCGTAATTTGAATGGAGGCATTTTCCGCCACGACGTTGCCGTAGTTGCACCAATTGATGAAATAGCGCGTATTGACACAGCGGCGCAGCAGTCCCGATGCCATTGAAACCTGCAGCATGGGACAATCCGGGAAGGGTTGAATGCCAATTAACTGGTTGTCGATTGTTTGGTTGTTGCCAACAACGGTAACCTGCAAGGTATCGCAAACGCCGGCATAATTAAACGTGCCAAACGTTGGCCTGGCAAGCAGTTGAAACGTTCCTTCCGGCACCCGGATTTCAAACGAGCCATCGGCTTCGGCCTTTTTGTAAAAAATGTCGCCGTTACTGTTGCTCGCTTCCACGATATAGTCGGTTGCCACAGATTCGCCTGGGCCCAAATCGCAATCATCATCGGCATCGTAGTACACGGCGCCGATGATTTTATTGCCGAAAATTTCTGCTTCGGTATCTATTTTGAGCAGATAGGCGCTGCTCCCGCCTGCAATTGCCAGGTAATTGTCGTTTGTGCGCACGATGGCCTGGCCCAGGCTTGTTGCAAGGAGCTGGCGTTTCCAAAGCGGGTGGCCATCCGGGTTCAGCTTCAACAGTTCGCCATTGGTATTGCTGTCCCAAATAGGCAGGTAATAGTTGCCCAAGCTGTCCTGTGCAAAGCTGTTTGCGAAAACGAGGTTCGGAACGGAGTAAGGGTAAATGTTTTTAAACCACAGCTCTGTGCCATTGATGTCGGTTTTAAGGATACCGAGGTCGTAGGAAAAGTTTTGAGTTGTCCCCAAAATGGTGAGCCCGCCATCTATCGTTTCCAACAGATCATAGGCCCTTTGGTAGTGCAGCTTGGCATATACCTGCTGCCATAACAAATCACCCGCGGGCGTGAGCACCGCCAGTGCGAAATCGCCCCCATTACGTCCTCCGCTGATGGCAAAATTGCCGGTTGAAAGCGCAATGATGCGGCTGGTGTGCTGAAAAGCCCCATACGTTTTTTGCCAGGCGACGCTGCCGTCTGGGTCAAGTTTTACAAGCCAGTTTTGAAAAGCCAGGCTTGCATCACGGGTGTCGCCTGCTACCAAAAAACCGCCATCCACGGCGGCGACAATGTCGCGCAAGCCGTTGGGCAGCACGAAGTTGCCGATCACGCGCGTCCATTCAACCGCACCGCTGGCATCGAGTTTCAACACGGCGTTCTTGTACCCGTTGGTATCGGCGTAAAATTCGGTGAGCACAGCAAAACCTCCGTCGGCAGCTTTGCAGGCAGCAATGGCCTTTGAGCGGTTCACATTGAGGTTGTTGGCCCAAAGAGGTTGCCCGGCGGCATCTGCCCGCTGCAGGAACAAGGTGGAGTCGCTGGCGACGTAGCCGGCCAAAAAATAGCCGCCATCATCGGTTTGCAGCACATCATTGGCGGTAGAGGATGCCGGGAGATAGGTTTGGTAAAAACCTTGCGCATGGGAATCTGCACCAAACAACAAGGTGGTAATGAGGATAATAAACCGAAAGTAGTCCATGTTTTGCACTTTTTCTGTTGATTGAATACGGGGGGGAGGGGTGACGGTACAAAAGTGCAGCGATTGCCTTGGGTGCGCAAGTACAATTTTTGCTAATTTTCAGATATAAATCTATGAGAAATTTAAATAAAAGTATTTATAATCAATTATTTATAAAAAATAAAGTACTAAATTTTCAAAAAAATATTTCAACAAATATATCTTTGTACCAGTGCTACCACACCCTTTTAAGCAGCTTATCGCATGTCGCCACTCCTGCCCATACTTCGTGCCTTGCCCAAAGACCGGCTCCGGGCCCTGGAGAAATTCCTGCATTCTCCCTACCACGTTACCCATGCCGGGGTGCTGCAATTGTTCGATTATTTGAAAGAAAACCTGGATGCCGGCGAAATTGACAAACAAAAGGTGGAAGCTGCCCTGCTGCCCGAACCAGGCCAAGCACCCCGCCGGGTGTACCACCTCGTTAATTATTTACTCGATGCCGTAGAAAAATTCCTGGCCCAGGAGCAATGGGAGAAACAGGAACATTCCCGCAACGCCGACACGGTAGAAGCCCTTCGGCGGCTGCAACTGCCAGAACCGGCAGCGGGTATGCTGCGCTACGCGCGCAAGCGCCTGCAACTGGACGCGCGCCGCGGACTCGATTACCTGCAAGCCGATTATCGGCTTCAAACCGAAGCCTACCACCTTTCCATGCAACAGGGTCGCGCCAAGGCTTTTAACGCGCAGGAGCTCTCAGAAGCGCAGGATGTGGCATTTATTTGTGAAAAGCTGCGCACCGGTTGTTTGCTGCTGAGCCACCAATCGGTGAGCAAACAAACTTACGACAAAGGCTTGCTCGACCAGGTTTTGCAGTTCTTGTCGGGGCACCGCTACCTGGAAATTCCGGCGGTTGCAGCATATTCTCACGGTTACCAGGCGCAATTGGGCGGCCCGGACAGCAGCGAACATTTTGCAAAACTAAAAGCCTTGTTACAGGAGTATGCCGCGCTTTTTTCGCTCGCAGAAACCCACGACCTGTTCCTGATGGCCATCAATTTTTGCATCCGCAAAATCAACCAGCAGGAACAGCGCTACTTCCGCGAGATATTCGACATTTACCAGGCAGGGTTGCAGCACGGCGCCTTGCTGGAAGACGGCACTTTGTCGCGCTGGACCTACAACAACATCACCAGTACCGGGCTGCGGCTGCAGGAGTTTGGGTGGGTGTGGCGCTTTTTGCACGACTACGCCCCGTTGATCGCCGAAGAGCACCGGGAAGGCGCGGTGCACTTCAATTTGGCGCGGTATCACTACGAAAAAGGCGAAATGCGGGACGCCATGCAACACCTCTTGCACATTGAATACGACGACGTGCTGCAGAACCTTACCGCCAAAACCATCTTGTCTAAAATTTATTTTAGCCTGGATGAATGGGATGCCCTGGAAAACCAACTCGACAGCATCCAGATATACATCCGGCGGAAAAAAGTTTTGGGCTACCACCGCGACAATTACCTGGCGTTTGCAAGGCATCTCCGTAAATTGCTGGCAGTGAACCAGGGCAGCCCTGTTGAGCGGGAGAAGCTGCGGGCAGAAATTTTAGCCACCCCTGTGCTGACAGAGCGCGACTGGCTATTGGCGGCTTTGCGGAATTAGGCAATGTTCAGTGATGCGGGTTTGGCGGGATTGCCTACTTTTGCAGCAGAAATTAAAACAATACAAAAAATCATGCTCCAACCCGGAGACAAAGCCCCCGATTTCGCCTTGCGGGCATCCGACAAATCCTTAGTGAAGCTTTCTGAACAGCGCGACAAAAACGTGGTGCTGCTCTTTTACCCCTTCGCTTTTACGAGCGTGTGCACCAAGGAACTGTGTTTTATGCGCGACAGCATCGCTCAATACAACGAAATGGATGCCCAAGTGTTGGCAATTTCCGTCGATAGCCCCTACACCCTTGCCAAATGGAAGCTGGAAGAAGGCTTCAACTTTCCCCTGCTCTCCGATTTCAACAAAACGGTAAGCAAGAAGTATGACAGCCTGTACAAGGAATTTGCGATGGGCTTGAAAGGCGTTTCCAAGCGCTCCGCGTTTGTTATCGACAAACAAGGCATTATTCGTTATGCCGAAGTACTCGAAAATGCCGGTGAAATCCCTAATTTTGACGCTGTAAACAAAGTTCTGACTGCACTCAAAAAATAACCTCCTGTATTTTGCGCACCCATGTTTTCTACCATTCATAAAATAAAGGATTACGAAAACCCGCTCTGGGAAGAGGACGTCGATGTATTGGTTGAAGACGAAATTGACACCGGATTCACCTCGCAACTCATCGTTTGGAACGACGACGTCAATTCCTTCGAATGGGTGATCGAGTGCTTCATGAAAGTGCTGGGCCACAGCTCCGAACAAGCAGAACAGCTTTCGCTGATCATCCACTACAAAGGCAAAGCCACCGTCAAATCCGGCTCCCGATCAGAACTCATTCCGTACTGTGAAGCCCTGCTGGAACGGGGCTTGTCGGCAGAGGTGGTGACACAGGAGGTTTAAGGATTTTGGTTTCAGGATTACATCATTTGTTGTTAATTTTGAAATGCCTTTTTAAAGCCACCACAGATATTGTAAGCCTGAAACCCAAGGCCTGAAACCCGAAACCCGAAACCTGAAACCTTATTTCAAATGTACCCAGACTTATCCTACCTCTTCCACGACCTCATCGGTACCCAGCCCGACAATTGGCTTTCCATGCTCAAAACCTTCGGGTTTTTCTTAGCCATTGCCTTCATCGTCAGCGCTGTGGTGTTCAACCATGAGCTCAAGCGAAAGGCAAGGGGCGGGCATTACCAACCTGCATCGGTGACGGTGACGCTGGGGCTGCCAGCCTCTTTGGGCGAAATTGCCAGCAATGCCTTTGTGGGATTGATCCTGGGCGGAAAAGGCTTGTACGCATATCAAAATTACAGCACCTTCCGGCATGATCCGGCTTCGGTAATATTGTCCCTTAAACTGGATTGGGTTGGCGGCATCATTGGCGCCGCAGTGTTGGCCGGCATTACCTACTGGGATGGGCAGCGCCGGAAATTGGACAAACCTGAGGTAAAAACCTTATCTGTCTATCCGCACGACCGCATCAGCGAGATGACCGTCGCCGCAGCCGTTGGCGGTATTTTGGGCGCTAAAATTTTCGACCTTTTCGACAACTGGGAGTCGTTCCTGCAAGACCCTGTCGGCGCGCTAACCTCCGGCGGTGGGCTGGCGTTTTTGGGCGGCTTGGTGCTGGGCTTCATCGCAGTGGTAGCTTATATGTGGAAACACAAAATCCCGTTCCTGCCTACGGCAGATGCGGTGGCGCCGGCCCTGACGGCGGGCTATGGTGTGGGCCGCATCGGCTGCCAACTGGCGGGCGACGGCGATTGGGGCATCCTCAATACCGCACCGAAACCGGGCTGGATGTCTTTCTTGCCCGACTGGATGTGGGCGTACCGCTTCCCGCACAATGTGCTTAACACCGAGGACACCAAGCCCGTGCGCAGCATCCCGATCGAAGGCTGCACCTGGGACTACAACATGCAGCTGGCAGAGCCGGTGTACCCCACGCCGTTTTACGAGATCGTTATGATGACAATCGTGTTCGCCATCCTGTGGTCGATGCGCAAGCGGCTGAAGATTACGGGCATGTTGTTCTTCATCTACCTCGGGCTCATCGCCATCGAGCGCTTTTTGATCGAAAAAATACGCGTGAACGAGGTGCACGAGGTGCTGGGCATGAAGCTCACCCAGGCCGAGATCATTTCTTTTTTGCTGTTTTTGGTGAGCTTGACGGGGATTGTGGTGCTTTGGCAACAACACAAGCGCAAAGCCGCTGAAGGGGCTGTGGATTGAGCGAAGGAGCCCGCTAATAACAGGAGAAAAAGAAATTTTGCAATCGCGGCAGACCTCCCTTCGTTGCCCATTAGGCGAACCCTTCATAAATTTTCTTTCATTACCCCACGAACCCCCTTCACCAGCAGCCATTGCCCCAAAACATAGGTGCCCATCACCGACACGCGCCCGCCCGAGAACGCGTGCCCGAACTTGTTGACAGCGATCAAGCTGTCGGAAAGCACAAACAGGATGGCGCCTC
>CAZULM010000009.1:0-37512 GCA_964621185.1 uncultured Saprospiraceae bacterium
TTCAAATGATTATGCGATCGAGATTTTCACAACCACTTTGCGTTGACTATAACACTCGAACGGAATAAAAACCTGTTTGGTTTTCGAAGCCAGAACTATTGACAAAAAGGACATACGAGCTGAAAAACCCGATTTTAACTGAAGAAAAACGACCTTAGCCCCGGGCCTGGCCAGCGCATAACTTTCAGGCTCGGCCACCTGGTCTGACGACTCAAAGTCGTCTGACCAGTAAGCAGATATGATGCAGCCCCTTCCAATATGCCTTATTTCCGCATAAAAGCACAGCAGTTTTTTCAAGCTTGGCGGTGCTTGGGAAAGGTAGGCAGTGTGGGGTACTTACTGGTCAGACGATTTTGAGTCGTCAGACCAGGTGTAACGACCAATGTTGTGGTTAAAGCAAGAACCTGTACGTAAACTTCAACAAGAAGATATTGTGCGGCTGCTTGTCGAACACGTTGTCGAACAGGCTTTGTGCCAGGGGCCTGTCGAGGTCGGCGCCGGCATTGGGCGTGATGCCCTGCGACCATACCAGGTACAGCTCGGAGCCAGGCACGTATTCCCAGCGCAGCACAAGGTTGGAGCGGAACTGGATGTAGTTGAAATCGGGCTGGCCGAAGCTGTAGTCGGTGTCGCCGTCGCCGTCCTCGTCCACTAGGAAACGCCCGTCGCTTGCCGAAATCTCCTGTGCATTGTATTGGTGGAAACGCCCTTCGTAGGTTTTGTTCAGCGGGTCGCTGACGTAGCCGAAGTTTTGGTATTTGGCCCGGAAGATGAATGGCTGGCCATAGTATTGCACCGTGAGGTCGGGGGTGATGTTGTAGTTGAGCCGGGCCGTGAGCGAGAGGCTGCGCTGGTCCACTTCGCTGACGATGGTGCGGCGCGTTCCGGCATAGTTGATTTGCTGCACAAACTGGTCTTGTCTGCGCCAACTGTAGCTGTATCCGGGGTACAAGCTGATGCGCAGGGCATCTAACGGCTGGAGGGTCATGCCGACGTTATAGTCTTGCACGCGAACGGTTTTGTCGAAGCCCCAAGCAAAAAAGGTGTTGGCAAAAAAGGAGAGCTTTTTCCTGCCGTCGGTTTCGAGGTAGGCAAAATTGCCCAGGCCCGGAGGCCGGCGCAGGGAGGAGCCGCCGCGCAGGGCATTGTTGGAAATCTCGTTCGGGTTCCAGGTGAGGCCGGAGCCGAGCCGCCAGTTGTTCTTGAACCAGGCGTGCGCGTTGGTATTGAAGGCGGAATACAAAAACTGCCCGCCGAAGTCCCAGCGGCCGAAATGGTTGTAGTTGATGCGGAAATTGCGGAAAATGGAGAACGGCTTTTGGATGTTGTAGCCGATCCAGGTGAAATGGTTGATCTCGTCGGCAGCCAGCAGGAAACCGGCGTCGTTCAGGTCGAGCTCCGGCGAGCGCCAGGTGACGCCCGATTCGAATTTCAACACCCCGCCCAAGCTGTCGGGGATGCCGCCGATCTTGCCGATCTTGAAGGTGCCGCCGGTGCCCGTGAGCGAAGTCCGGCTGCTGTCCACGCTGAGGTGATCGGCATTGGGGCGCTGGAAAAGGTGCACGAAATTGGTCTGTGTGGCCAAAATGGCGCTTTGGTTGCCTTCCACCCGGCTGAACAGGGCGTTTGCCTTGACGTACCACCAGCGGTTTTTCCAGAAATGCTGGAAATCGAGCCCGCCGGAATAGGCGCTGCGGTGCAGCCAATCCAGCTCGTGCTCGCGGTTGACGGCGCTGAAGATGCCGCCGATGATGGTGTTGCCGCCGTCGAAGTCGCGCATCATGCGCCCGACGAAGAAATTGGTGAGCGGCTCCACCAGCTCTTCCCGGCGCTCGCCGCTGTGGTCGATGCTGGCCGTCTCGCGGCGGGTCACGCTTTCCAGGACGCCGATGGACAAGCCTTTTTTGGTTTTGCCGCTGAATTTTGCCGCGCCGAGGATGGAGGTTTTTTGCGGGATGTCGGCAAATTCGCCGGCGCCGATATTGGGGTAGCCGTGCGGCGCGCCGCCGATGCGCCGGGAATAGAACAGGAGGTCGGAATCGTAGTTTCCGCCGGCTTGGGAATCGGTAAGGCGGTAGTCGAACAGGTTGCGGTTTTCGATGAAGAAGGGGCGCCGCTCCTGGAAGAACACCTCGTACCCGTCGAGCCTAACGGCGCCGGGGTCGGCTTCCACCTGCCCGAAATCGGGGTTGATGGTAAAATCGAGGATCAGGTCGCTGGTGACGGCCAGTTTGCCGTCCAAGCCGGCGCTGAGGCGGTTGTGCGCGCCGTCGGCAAAAGGGTTGCCGGGCTCTTTTTCGAAGCGCTCGGCCTTGGCGACCAAGTAGGGAGCCAGCTCTACCTGTTTTCGGGAGCTCAAGTTTCTCAAGCCGTGCAGCTCGCCGAAGCCGCTCACCCATACGCCTGAGTTTTGCGGGATGTTTTGCCAGATAGAGCGCTCTTCTTTCCTGAAAACACGTCGGGTAAACTGTATGCCCCAAACGGGCTCGGCCTGGTTGCCGTAGCGCAGCTGGCTGAAAGGTATCTTTATTTCTGCCGTCCAACCTAAGCTGTCCACATGGGTTTTGGCGTACCAGATCGGGTTCCAGTTGGTGTCCCAGTTGTCGCCGTTTCCTGTCACAAACTCATCGCCTTTCACGCCGCTCACCGAAAGGGTGAAGGAAAACGCCGTGCGCAGGTCGTGGTAGCTGTCTATGTTCACCTCCACCCAATCGCCGGGGAACTCGTCGCGGCGGCTCATGCGCTTCACGATGCTGTCGGGGCTGGTGTCGAAGCAGCGGTAGCCGATGATGAGGAATTTTTCGTCGTACAGGATCTTGAATCGGGTGTCCTGGCTGGGAGGCTTCCCTTCATTTGGCTGGTTTTGGATAAAATCGCCGCCCCAGGCTACCTTGTCCCAGGCGGGCTCGTCGGGGATTCCATCGAAGGTGATGGCGGCGTTGGCGAGGGGCTGGGTATGGTATTGTTTTTTTTCGATGTTCTGGCTGGGAGCCTGTGCCTGGAGCGAAAATACGGGGAGGAGAAAGGAAGCAAGGAGCAGTAGATTTTTCACAGCGGATTGTTTTGCGTAAAGTGTTGACTTTTCGCAAAAGACAAGGGGCGGGGCGGGGCGGTTGCATGGGTTAAGCGCGTGTCTTTGGGAATGGGCAAAGCAGTACCCTGAAAAATAAAATGAGGCAGGCCTGAACTGCTTCTGGCCTACCTCGCCACTTAAAATAAAATGAAAAGAAATAATGTCTCTTTGGTCAACCAAACGGGAAAAGAATATACCCGGTTGCTTAGTGCGCAAGTGAAAATTTGGTTTGGTGTGGACGGTTTCGTTCAAGTATGGCAACCAAGGGATCGGGAATGTGTGGTAATTGATAGTGCCGCGTCCGGCAATTCATGGGTCATTTGCGGCGCGGCACTAGGCGTTGGGCAGTAATTGTCAGTTTGTCCAAAATTTTTCAGCCGGCAAACAACCTCCTGCTCCAAGGTTTGTTTTAAGGACAGTTTGTCTGGGCCTGGACTTATCTTGTACTCATTTGAAAATTTCCAAAACCAAATGCCGCTAATCCTCGTACATAGTGCGGGGATATGGCTTCTTGCCGCATTCATTACCGTTAAATTCATATTTCCCGTTTTCAACAGAAACTACAATCGATGTCAGACACAGCCTATCTTCATGCCACCGCCATCCTTTACCGCGATGCAGCTTTAACCCCCAATGTCGGCCTCTGCTGCACCACCACGCCCGTTTGGCAACTGCCCGGCCTCCAGATTCCCAAGAAAATGCTGCAGATGAACTATGGCTGCGGCTCCACGGTCAATGCCCGCGACTTAGTGAACAGCCCGAAAATCCTGTACGTCGGCGTGGGCGGGGGTATGGAACTGCTTCAGTTCGCCTACTTTTCCCGCACCAAAGGCGCCGTAATCGGGGTGGATATGGTGCAGGAGATGCTGGATGCCAGCGCGGAAAACTTCTTAGAAGCTGCCCGCCTGAACCCCTGGTTTCAGCCCGATTTTGTATCGCTTCGGAAAGGTGATGCCCTGCATTTGCCCGTAGAAGACAACTCTATCGACGTGGCTGCCCAGAACTGCCTCTTCAATATTTTTAAAATGGAGGAGCTTCGGCAGGCATTGAAAGAGATGTACCGCGTGTTGAAGCCCCATGGGCGATTAGTGATGTCGGATCCCACCTGTGAATCGCCGATGCCCGATGCCCTGCGCAACGACGACCGTTTGCGGGCAGAATGTCTGAGCGGGGCCATACCGCTCCAGGATTACATAAAAATGATCACCGATGTCGGTTTTGGCACCGTTGAAATACGGGCCAAACGCCCTTACCGGGTACTCGCACCAGGCCATTACAACACCGACGAACTTATTTACATCGAGTCGGTGGAAGTGTGCGCCATCAAGGATCCTATGCCTGCCGACGGGCCTTGTGTTTTTACGGGCAAAACGGCCATTTATTTTGGTAAGGATGCCTATTTCGACGATAAAAAGGGCCACCTGCTGAACCAAAATATGCCCCTGGCCGTATGTGACAAAACGGCGGGCGCCCTGGCAGGAATCGGCCGCGACGATATTTTCATTTCACCATCCACTTATTTTTACGACGGCGGCGGTTGCTGCTAAAAACCACCAATCTCATGAGCAAAAGCAAGGAATATTTCGAACCGGCAAAAGACCTGGCACAATTCGGCAACATCGGCGAATGGCAGCCCGATCTGGCTAAAAAGTTCTTCGAATATTACAACAGCTCTATGGCCGACGGCGCCCTGACAGCCCGGGAAAAATCCCTGATCGCCCTGGCAGTAGCCCATGCGCTGCAATGCCCCTACTGCATAGACGCCTACACCAGCGAAAGCATCAAACAAGGCGCCGACGAGGAGCAGATGATGGAGGCCGTGCACGTGACGGCGGCCATGAAAGCCGGCATCTCACTGGTGTATTCCACGCAGATGATGAAGCATGGAAAAGAGCTGCTCATGTAACGCCGAGCTTCTCTCGGCACACCCACGTACCGCTGAGCTTTGCTCGGCGCAGCGCACCGAGAGCAAAGCTCAGCGGTACATACTCACGCCGAGCGAAGCTCTGCGGTATTTACCCTGTGACCACACTTAAAAATCAGAAAAGCACACAAGATGTCCATCCATCAAAGAACAAAGTCACTGAGCGTCAGGGGCAACCAGCTGGCAAGCACTTTTTTCCAATTGAAAGTGCTGAACGGGCAAGAACTGTCTGATGCCAAGTTCCCTGCCTTTGCCAAAAAGATCGGCGAGGCCGGATACCCCGATTTCCGCCCGACGGGCATCGATATTTTCCAGGTAAACATCGGCAAGCTCTGCAACCAGACCTGTGCCCATTGCCATGTGGATGCCGGGCCCGACAAAAAACTGGAAAACATGAGCCGGGAGACCCTGGAAATATGCCTGGGTATTTTGTCGAAATACGACATCAAAACGGTGGACATCACCGGTGGGGCTCCGGAAATGAATGCCCATTTCCGCTGGTTTGTGGAGGAATGTCGGAAGCTGGGGAAAACCGTGATGGACCGTTGCAACCTGACCATCATACAATCGAACCCAAAATACCACGACCTGCCCGATTGGTTTGCGGCCAATCAGGTGCATATCGTGTCGTCACTGCCGTATTTTTCCAAAAACAGGACGGACGCCCAGCGCGGCGACGGGGTCTTTGAGGATTCAATCGCCGCATTGCAAAAGCTGAATGGGGTAGGGTATGGGCAGGAAGGCTCGGGACTGTTGCTCGACTTGGTGTACAACCCGACAGGAGCTTTCCTTCCTGGTGGACAGGCGGGGCTGGAAAAAGAGTTCAAGCAACAGCTGAAAAGGCGGTTCAACATCGATTTCAACAACTTGTTTGCCATCACCAACATGCCCATTTCCCGGTTTTTGGACTATCTGATCGAGTCGGAAAATTACGAGACCTACATGGACACCCTCGTCAATGCTTTCAACCCGGCAGCTGTGGCCAATGTGATGTGCCGCAACACCATCAGCGTGAGTTGGGACGGCTGGATGTACGACTGCGACTTCAACCAGATGCTGGATCTGAAGGTGTCCAGCAAAGGCACGCATATCAGCGAATTTGACTTTGAGGCGCTGGTGGAGCGCAGGATTGTGCTGAACCAGCACTGTTATGGGTGCACGGCGGGGGCTGGCTCGTCTTGTGGGGGGGAGCTGGCTTAACCCCCAAAATTCCGCAACGAATACACCGCCGACACCATCACGTAGCGCTGCAGCACGTTCGTGATTTCATTCTCGATGTAGGTTTCTGTCACGTTGCGGGCGATGCTGTTGTTTTGTTTGAGCAAGTCGAACACGTTAAGCCAGTTTTCTAGCTACTGGCAGGGTTTGGGGCCGATCAAAATTCATAATTCTCATTTAATATTCCTGAAATCCAATCAACCAAGCTTTGAGGATCGAGGTTTTTTCTGTTAACCAGCAAGTAAATATTTTTCTCCGGTAGTTGGTAATGGATAAAGGTGCTAGGAGAAAATAGATTCTCCATAATTCTCCGATATACCCTGAATCTTTTGGTAGGTTGATCAACTTTATCTGAAAGTAAGGGTGCTCCTGTGAACCCAAAGGAGGCATTTGGGCAAGTTTCGAGCAACTCAGCCATAACCTTCAAACAGGTGTTAATTATTGCCGGCGCATCAAAAAAACCAGTCAGCAGTTCATATCGCTTCGCCGAATTGGACATGGATTTTAAATGAAACTTAATCCCAAAGAATTCTTTTTCATATTCCTCCAATAGTACGATGTATCGCTGATCTCGTTTGTCACGAAAAGTGAACCGGTGTACCCTATAATACGGCTCACCTTCAGTCTTCTGCGACCCAAGGTTAATAAAAGGATAGGAGCGATCGAACATTAGAAACGAAAGGCATAAGCAGATGTCCGATTTGCCCATAATTCAGCCTCTGGTACAGGCCTAAGTAAATCAGTAACAGGAGCTTTAGCATCTAATTGTAACAGATGCTTTTCAATTGAATCCTTTCGATGCCGAATCAAGTTGAGAATATCTAGGATCAGCCGAAGGGTGCCTTTGGCATAGAATGGAGCATTGTATTGAGCCCAATCAGGGTTCTTGTCACCAATTTTATTACAAATCAATACCAAAAGATCGTATTCAGTCCTTATTTTTTTATAATCAGATGCACTCGTTAATACATCTACTGGCTGAAGCTGCTGCAATTTTCTTCGTTGTCTCCAAAGAAGTCCCCAAACAAAAAGCACGGTGAAGGGCATAACCATTTGCACAACTATATAACCCAATGCCCCGCTCAAAATACGGCGGGCTGCCGTATAAACTTGTCGGATTCCCGTGATGAAATCAGCAGTGTCCTGGCTTTGTTTGACAAATGGTGATATGTCTGTTGCTGTATACATGGCTGGCTAGAAGCACAATTAGGGTCATTGCCCCAAATTTGAACACAAAATTACATGCTTTTTAGTAAAATGAGCGCTTTTTTGTGCTCAGTATATCTGCTTACCCCTCACTAACCCCCAAAATTCCGCAACGAATACACCGCCGATACCATCACATAGCGCTGCAGCACGTTCGTGATTTCATCCTCGATGTAGGTTTCTGTCACGTTGCGGGCGATGCTGTTGTTTTGTTTGAGCAAGTCGAACACGCCCAGCCGGAGTTCCAGGGCTTCATTTTTCAATATACGGTATCCGATGGTGGCGTTCCACAACAGAAATTGCTGGTTGAATCCTTCGCCCAGGCCGGTGTAAAGGGTCTGGTTGATGTCGCTGCTGATGGTGAGGCGCTTGATGAATTCCCAACTGAGTTTTGCGCCTGCATTGTGGAAGAAGTAGTTGTTGTCCAAGTTGGCTTGCAAGCTGTTGTGCACCTGGTTGTAGCTGGCGCTGTAGGAGAGGGTAAAATCCAGTTTTTCGCTGATGTTGCTGCCGAGCACCAGGCCGCTGTTGGTGGTGTAGGTATGCACTAAGTTTTTGGCGCCGTTGACCAGGCTTGGCGCCCGCTGGTAGGAAAACCCGGCGTTGATGTTCAAATTGCTTTTGAGGGCTTTGATGGGCAGTCCATACGTTGAGAAGCTGCGGGCATTCCAATAGCCCTGCAGGTTGACGGGCTGTGTGAGCTGGTTTCCGGCAAGCAAAGGAATATTTCCCTGCACGATGGTGTCGCGTTGCGCGATCTGGGTCATGTTGGCGATATAGTTGTCGCTGATGCCCACTGCACCAAATACAAAGAAGCTGTTTGATTTTGTGGGATTGGATTTGTTGTACCGGACGTTGAAGGAATGGCTGTAGGTTTGTTTCAGGTCTGGGTTGCCCGTTGAGAGCAGCAAGGGATTGCTGTTGTTGAGCACGTTTTGCAGCTGGCTGATGCTGGGCGCCGATGTGGAGGCGCGGTAGCGCACACGCAGGTTTTCGTTTTTGGAGGGGCGGTAATTGAAGGAGGCGTCTGGCAAGAGATTTTGAAAACCTTTGTCCACCATGAAGGCGGCAGGAAAAGTTTGTACGCTGCTCAGGCGCAGGTTTTGATAGTTCAAGCCTATGGAAAAGTTGATCTTTTCCTTCCGGAAACGGTAGCTGGCGCCTGCCCTTTGGGTGTGTACTTCGTTGTCGAACTGATTGGACAACAGCAGGTTAGGCAGGGAATAAGCCCCGCTGAGCGAATCGAGGCTGTTGGTTTCCCGGTCAGCACCGCTGCGGCTGAAAGCGGGGGAGTAGTTGAGCTGCACTTGCCCGTTTTTGCCGACAGGCTCGGTGTAGGCGAGGTTGGGCGACACCGAAAAGCCGTTCGATTGTGACAGCGCCAATTGATCGAGGGTTTCGCTGGTATCTGCGCCGCTGAAGTATTGGTTTTGGGAATACAAATAGGTGTCGCCCGATCTGTCGTTCAGGCTAGTACCAATGTTCAGGGAAAAAGTTCGGCCGCGTTTTTCGAAGCTGTGGCGGTAGAGCAGGTCGTTGGAAAAGGAGTAGCCTGCGTTGTCGGCACGGGAATTGTTGGTCACGGTGCTCAGGGGATCGGTGGGGTTGAGGTAGTTGCTGCCAAAAAAGCTGCTGCGCTGCCTGTTGTCCTGGAAGCTGAGGCTTGGGCGCAGCGTGATGGAGTTTTTCTTGTCAATGGTGTATTCCAGGCGCATGTTGACCCGGTGGTTGAAATTGTCGCTGTTGGCTTGGTTGTTTTCGTCGTAAAACTGGTTGGCGCCGCGGTCAAGGAAATATTCGCGGCTCAGCTGGCCGATGTTGTTGTTTTGGTTGTTGTTGAAAAAATAGGCTCCGTTCAGGCGTAGCTTTTCGCCCCAACGGTCGGTGTAGTTTAGGCCGATGGAGTTCACCTGGCTGATGCCTGCTTGTTGGCCTGTCAGGAAATTGCTGGCAGCGCCGCCCTGGTCGCGCCCGCCGCGCCCACCGGAGCCGCGCCCGCCCCTTCCCCCGCCGCCGCCGCGCCCGCCGCCGTTGCTGTTGGTGATGCCGAGCAAATCCTGGGAGGAGAAATTCTGCTGGTTGATATTGTTGCTCATGCCGATGAGCGAAACGCGTTGTTTGCCTTTGAAATAGTTGAGGTTGGCGCCGCCGATATAGCGCTCGTCCGTGCCATAGCCGGCGTACAGTTTGCCGAACTGGCCGTTTGACTTGCCGCTTTTGGTGACGATATTCAGGGTTTTTTGGGTATTGCCGTCGTCGAAACCTGTGAACTGCGCCTGTTCGCTCAAGCGGTCGAACACCTGTATTTTATCTACAATTTCTGCAGGCAGGTTTTTGAGGGCGAGGGTGGCGTCGTCGCCGAAGAACTCTTCGCCGTCGATGGTGACTTTCCGCAGGTCTTCGCCCTGGACTTTCAGCACTCCGTTTTCGAGGGTGATACCGGGCATTTTGGTCACGAGGTCTTCCACGTTGGCGTTTCGGTTGGTTTTGTAGGCATCGGCGTTGAATTGTGTGGTATCGCCCAGTTGTTGCACCCTGGTTTGGTTCTCGCGCACCAGCACTTCCCGCAGCATGTTGGCGTTTTGGGCGATGAAGATGTCGCCGAGCTCCAGGTCGCCCTTGCTTATGGAAAACTGTTTGTCGGCGGGTAAATAGCTGAGGTAGGCGCTGCTGAGCCGGTAATAGCCGGAGGGCATGTTATCCAACACAAAGCGCCCTTCTGCATCGCTGACGGCGGTAATTTTCAGGGAGTCGGCGGTACGGGTGGCTAATACGGCGACGCCGGCCAGCGGGGCACTGTCTTTGGCGTCAAGTATCCTGCCCGCTGCACGGTTTTCCTGGGCATGGGCAAAAGCTGACAAAAAGCTGACAAGCGCGGCAACGGAAAGGGCTCTTAGCATGGCTGATGTTGGATTTTTTAGGCATCCAGGGATTTTGGGACGCCGCTTGGGTAGCAAAGATATTGTTAATAAGTGTTACTATGCGGTTGATTTTGTCGTCAAAAAGGCATATCAGGTTTGGGTTTTTGGCTGAGGTTCAATTTTAGCACGGTTTTTGAAGGTTTGACAGCAACAAGTTTTGTGCAGCGAAATTATCATCAAAAATGCTTTAATCGGCCCGAGCTTTATCCAAAATCTGGTTACAACAGTAAGGCGGCGGCAATTAAAAATGAAAATTCTGCACAATGCGCACATTTTTGGGGTTTTGAACAATTTTTATCCTTAAATTGCTGCGTTTTTCATTTAAATCCCTTTAATTCGAGTAGATCCCGGGTAACAACTGGTTACTTTTCTCCTCTTCTTCCGTCCCTGCCTTACGTTATTTTCCAAAATCTCTGAAAAGGTTTTAACGTACACATTCACTATCAAGGACGATTTTATGTTCCCATTTGAAAAACACTTTGAAAATCGCAGTCTGTTGCCTGGATTGCGGCTCCTGCCCCTTGTCCTTTTGCCGATCTTTGTTTTGCTCCAGCCGAACGATGCGGCAGCAAAGACCCATGTTTTTGCGAACAAGATACTGGCCTCCACCAACCCCTTCTCGCTCTGCCCGTTTGGCACCGACACCATTATCATCAGGGACACTTTTGAGCTAAACGTGAACTACGAGCCGATCCTGTTCGGCTTGCCGTATGAGGGGAAGTTGATCGTCGATGGCGGTGTGCTTTACTGGAGCTCCAACGTCTTTCTCAAATTGGGCGTAAATGCCCGGATTATTTTGCACAAAGGCGGCAAGATATTTCCAGGCGGCATCAACGATAGCCAATGCAATGGCTTGAAAACCATCTATTTCGACACCAACAAGCTCGCCAGTTGCAGCGGTCAAAACTCCTTGCACGCGTTTTCCGACGTGAATACGGCCGGGTGTTTCGACGTTACCGGGATATGTTGCGATGCCCCGATCTTGGTGCAAGAGAACTCCGGCTATCCAAACGACCTCACCCTTTGCCAGCCCGGCGACTCCGTCACCCTTTCCGTCAGGGGCAGCGGCACCTTGAATTACAATTACCTGTGGATGCCCAGCAATCTAGGCCCGGGTGTGGGGCCTTTTACGGTAGCCCAGCACAACAATACCGTATATTCTGTCAGCGTGACGGCCATTTTCGACCCTTATGGCGCGGCGCCGCCCTACCTGCTCACCTGCGGTTCTTCTGCCTTAGTGCGGATAAACCCGGAAATCAAAGGCATTGCCACCACCACACCGGTACCCTGCGCCAGCTCTGCCGTCGGCGCCATAAACCTGACCCCGACAGGCGGCACTGCCCCCTACAAGTTCCTATGGTCGAACGGAAAAACCACTGAAGATATCAACGGGCTTACGGCAGGCACTTACACCGTAACCATAACCGACTCAAAAGGCTGCACGGGCCTGAAAAGCGCTACCGTAGCGACCATCGACAATACGCCCCCGACGCTGAGCTGCCCGGCCAGCGCTTCCGGCAACGCCCAGCCTAACCTCTGCACCACCACCATCCCCAACATCGACGCCACGTTTAGCGACAACTGCCCCGGCGCACAATTGACGTATAAAATAACCGGCGCCACCAACCTAACCGGAAACGGCCAGTTGTCGAACACCGTGCCCTTCAGCACCGGCGTCAACAACGTTGAATACAAGGTCAACGACGGCTCCAATTCCGTTACCTGCAATTTTACGGTCACCGTAACGGACACCCAGTTCCCCACTGCCAGCAACCCGCCCGTTTCCACCGGCTTCCAATGCCTGGCCGACATTCCCCCTGCCGACCCGGGGGTGGTGACCACCGAAGCCGACAACTGCGGCACGCCGACAGTCACTTTTTTGAGCCAAAGCGTTATCGGCGGCTTGTCTTGCCCTGGCAACCCTTTGATCATTTCCAGGAAATACCGTGTCACGGACGGTTCTGGCAACGGCATCACCGTCACCCATTTCCTGCACGTGGCCGACACTACGCCGCCGGTATTCACTTCTGTGCCGGCCAACACTACCGTAACCTGCCAAACCATCCCTGCTGTTGGCGTACCGACTGCAGTTGACAATTGCACGGAAATCATCAACATCACCTATCAGGGCGAGGTGCGCACCAATGGCCCATGCCCCGACACCTACACCCTAACCAGGACCTGGCGCACAGCCGACAATTGCGGCAATGCCAGCACGGCAACGCAAACGATACTCGTGCAAGATTTGACACCGCCGGTGTTCTCGACGGTTCCGAGCAATGTGACCGTCAGCTGCAACGCTATCCCAGCCGTCGGAACACCTGCTGCTACCGACGACTGCGACGCTTCCGTGTCGATCACTTATCTGGGCGAATCCAAAACAAATGGCGCTTGCCCCGATGCCTATACCCTGCGTCGCAGCTGGCGAGCGACCGACAATTGTGGCAATACGGCTACCGCAGAACAATTGATAACGGTACAAGACGTAACTGCGCCCACATTCACGACCGTCCCGGCCAACACGACGGTTTCCTGTGAGTCAATCCCAGCAGTAGGCAACGCGGTCGCTTCCGACAACTGCACTGCAGCACCGGCGGTGACGTATTTGGGCGAAACAAAAACCAACGGCGCATGCCCTGGCAGCTATACCCTGACCCGTTCCTGGCGGGCGACCGACAATTGCGGCAATTCTGCCACGGCAACGCAACTGATAACGGTGCGCGACCTGACAAGCCCCGTATTCACTTCTGTGCCTGCCAATACCACGGTTTCCTGCGAATCGGTGCCACCCGTCGGAACGCCTGCTGCCACCGACAACTGCGACCCGTCGGTGAGCATCACCTACAATGGCGAGGCAAAGACCAATGGGGCTTGCCCTGGCGCCTACACCTTGAAGCGCCAATGGACGGCTTCCGACAATTGCGGCAATACCAAGACGGCAGTGCAGACCATCACCGTGCAGGATTTGACCAAGCCTGTTTTCACCAGCGTCCCCGCCAATACCACCGTTTCCTGTGATGCCTTGCCGCCGGTTGGCAGCCCCGTCGCCACCGACAACTGCGACCCATCGGTGAGCATTGCCTATACCGGAGAAACGAAAACAAACGGCGCTTGCCCGGGAAGCTACCAACTGCGCCGCAGCTGGAAAGCAACCGATGCCTGTGGGAATACCGCAACCGCCGAACAAGTGCTGACCGTGCAGGATGTTACCAAACCTGTGTTTACCCAGGTGCCGGCCAACCTGACGGCCAGTTGTGACGCCATCCCCCCCGTTGCCGCAGCCACGGCCATCGACAACTGCGACCCGGCGGTCAACGTGGCCTACAGCGGCCAGCAGCGCATAGACGGGGCCTGCCCCAACAACTACACACTTCGCCGGGAATGGATCGCCACCGACAACTGCGGCAACACGGCAAAGGCGACACAAGACATTACCATTCAGGATGTTACGCCACCGGTGTTCAGCTCGGTGCCGGCGGCCATGACTGCCAGCTGCGAAGCTATACCCCCTGTCGGTACGCCAACCGCCACCGACAATTGCACGGGTGTTGTTAGTATTACATACCTGGGTGAAACCGTGCCAGGCGCTGGCGGTTCCTGCCCCGGCAACTTCGCGCTCGTGCGCACCTGGCGGGCGACCGATGCCTGCGGCAACACCGCTACTGCCAGCCAAACCATTACAGTTCAAGACGTAATAGCCCCCGTGATCACGGCCACGCCTGCCAACACCACTGTCAGCTGTGCCGCGATCCCGCCCGTTGGCACGCCCAGCGCCACCGACAACTGCGACCTCAGCCTGACCGTTACTTACAACGGCGATACCCGCGTCAACGGCGCTTGTGCCGACAGCTACACTTTGCTGCGCAAATGGACCGTTGCCGATGATTGTGGCAATACCGCCACTACGGTGCAAACGATCACGGTGACAGACAACACGCCGCCCCAGTTCACTTCGGTGCCGAGCGCGATAACCGTTAGTTGCGAGTCTATACCACCTATCGGCGCACCTACAGCTACCGACGACTGTGCTTCTAATGTGGTCATCACCTACAACGGCGAGTTCCGTACCGATGGCGCTTGCCCCGATACCTATACTTTGGAGCGCCGTTGGACGGCCATGGACAACTGCGGTAACACCGCTAAAGCCACCCAGGTTATCAGTGTCCGCGACATCACCCCGCCGACCTTTGTTTTTGTGCCAGCGGCTACGACCGCCAGCTGCGATGCCATCCCTCCGGTCGGCACACCCAGCGCAACGGACAATTGCGATGCCACCGTGAGCATAAGCTACAGCGGAGAAACGCGGGTGAATGGCGCTTGCCCGTACAGCTATCAATTGCAGCGCGTTTGGGTAGCGACCGACAACTGCGGCAACAGCAGCATCGCAAGCCAGACCATTACCGTACAAGATGTGACCAAGCCTGTGTTCATCTCTGTGCCGGCGCCCGCGCTGGTTGAATGTAGCAACATCCCGCCTGTGGGAATCCCGGTAGCGACCGACAATTGTTCTCCAAATGTGAACATCACCTACTTGGGGGAAACGCGCATCGACGATGCCTGCCCTGGTCAGTACAAATTAGTGCGCAGTTGGTCAGCCAAAGACGACTGCGGCAATACGAGCATCGCCTCCCAAACCATTTCCGTGCAAGACGTCACCAAACCCACCGTGCTTTCGGTGCCACCCAATGCTACCGTCAGCTGTGAGGCTATCCCGCCCATCGGCACGCCAACGGCATCCGATAACTGCGACCCAAGCCCCAGCATCGTGTACAATGGCGCAACCCGGACCAATGGCGCGTGCCCCAACAGCTATTCCCTGCAGCGCAAATGGACCATCACTGACAATTGTGGCAACAGCAGCACGGCCGTTCAAATCCTGACGGTAGAAGACAATACCCCGCCTGTGTTCATTTCTGTGCCGTCAAATACGGCGGCCAGCTGTGAAAGCATACCCCAAGTGGTGACACCAACCGCAACGGACAATTGCGCGGCAGCGGTGAACATCACCTACAACGGCGAAACCAAGATCGACGGCGCATGCCTTGATTCCTACACCCTGCGCCGCACCTGGACGGCAAAAGACAGCTGTGGCAATACCGCAACTGCTGTGCAAATGATTACGGTACAGGACATAACTGCGCCCAATTTCACCCAGATACCTTCAGATATTACGGTAAACTGTGACGGCATTCCGAACGTCGGCACACCCGCTGCGATAGATAACTGCGATGCCTTTGTCAGCATCAGCTATTCCGGCCAAGTCAGGGAAGACGGCGCGTGTGTCCACAGTTACTTGTTGCGCCGCGAATGGGTGGCTTCCGACAACTGTGGCAACACCAGCAAAGCTACCCAGCGCATCACCGTTCAGGACAAAACGGCGCCGGAGTTTACCTTCGTGCCAGGTGCCGTTACGGTAAGCTGCGACAACATACCTGGCGTTGGCAACCCTACAGCAAAAGACAACTGCGACCCCGCCGTGACGGTTACCTATCTCAACGAAGTGCGTACCAACGGCAACTGCCCTGGGAACTATACATTAAAGCGTAACTGGTTAGCCACAGATGCATGCGGCAATTCGTCCCCTGCTTTCCAGATCATTACAGTTCAGGATATTGTGAAACCGACATTCACCTTTGTGCCAAAAGATACGACAGTGAATTGCAATGCCATCCCGGCGGTGGGCACGCCCACAGCCACGGACAACTGCACCGCGTCGCCGACCATCCTGTTCGAGGGCGAAACGGTGATGAACAGCACCAGTCAGGACAGCTATTCCCTGCAGCGGAAATGGACAGCCATAGACGCTTGCGGCAACATGACCACCGCGATCCAGATGCTGATCGTGCAGGATACCGTTAAGCCCAACATCCAATGCCCTGCCAATATTGTCAGAAAGGCAAATGCTGCGGATTGTGCCGCCATTGTAACCTTCAGCGCGCCGATCACATCCGACAATTGCAGCAGTTCCATAGTGCTTTCATCTACGGCAAACTCCGGGGCATCCTTCCCGATTGGCGTTACCAAAGTGACCATGACGGCAACCGACAACAGCGGGAACATGGCTGCTTGCAGTTTCAAGGTAACGGTGCAGGACACGACCAAGCCCGTGCTGACAAACTGCCCGCCGAACCTGACCTTCACGGCACCCACCAACAGCTGTGAGGCTGTGGTGAACTGGCCCGCGCCGAACGTGAGCGACCCTTGCGACAGCTACACCATTGTGCCTTCTGTTGATATTGAGCGCGGCACAACGCTGCCAACGGGTATTTACCCAAATACCTATACCGCAACGGATACCACCGGGAACAGCAGCAACTGCAAGTTCGTCATCACGGTGCGGGAAGATGAAGCGCCCGTGCTGAGCAACTGCCCAAAGGACACAGTGCTCTATACCAACAATTGCGAAGCCGTGGCCAACTGGCTTCCGCCGACTGCTTCCGACAACTGCGAGCTTGGCACCGTTTCAGTCAGCATCCCATCCGGCTCTGTTTTCCCCGAAACTGTCACGGCCGTACACTACACGGCCTCCGACCTGTGGGGCAATACCGCAACCTGTGGGTTTACGGTGACCGTGATCGACATCGTGCCGCCCACATTCAGTGGCTGTCCCGACAACAAGACGGTCAATTCAGGCGGTGTCTGTGATGCCGTGGTGAGTTGGACGCAGCCTACTGCGACCGACAACTGCTCGCCCAACCCGATCGTGTATTCCGTGCCAATGCCCGGCAGCGTGTTCCCGGTGGGCTTCACCACGGTGAAGGTATTTGTGAAAGACCCCAGCGGCAACCAGGACACCTGCACCTTCGTGGTAGAGGTTATCGGCCCGGATATCGGCCTCACCAACCTGCCCGTCAGCCAGTCGTTCATCGGTTGTGAAGCCGTGGCAACCTGGAGCGCTCCCGTGCCAACGGGCATCTGCGGCCCCATTACCCTGAGCACTACCCATGAGCCGGGCGATACTTTTGGCATCGGTGTCACGGAAGTGCTGTACACCCTGTCCGATACCCTCGGGCATACGGTAACGACTTCCTTTACCGTGACGGTGACGGAATCCATCGCGCCGCAGTTCAGCTGCCCAATATCGCCCATCAAGGTCGATATCAGCGGGGCGGTGCTGTCCGACCCCTCGTCGTTCATCACGGCAACCGACACGATCAATACCTGCACGGGCGTGGAGCTGGAATTCCTGTACCCCTCGGCCACCGACAACTGCAGTGTGCCACAAGTGACCCAGGCTTCAGGCCAGGCGACCGCCAGTGTGTTCTACATCGGTACGCACAACCTGAGCTTCCTGGCCAAGGATGATGCCGGCAATACCACCATGTGTGCCGTGAAAATAGAGGTGCTGCCCCTGTATCCGCTCGACCCGCAGGTTAGCGACAAGATCGCCTGCAAGGGCGACGAGGTCACCCTGTCGGCTACGGTGATACCGGGCGCCATCTACTCCTGGGCAGGGCCACTTCAGAGCTATCCCGACAACAACAACATCCTTATACCCTCCATAGATTCTACCCTTACGGGCATCTATACGGTGTATGCGACGGTGCACGGCTGCCTTACCCCACTGGATTCGGCACTGGTGCGCATCGGCCGCCAGCCCAAAGCCTTTGACGATACCAAATACGAAGTGGCGACCAACGAGATTCTGAGCAATTTCAATGTGTTGCTCAACGACATTTATGAAACGGATGACTACGTGCTGAAGTTTTTGCCGCCGTTCCCCCCTGGCCTGATCGACCACGGCGACGGCTTGTTGTCGTTTGAAGCCGGGAACAAGAACGGGAACTTCTCTTTCTTCTATTCTCTTTGCTCCAAAGCTTGCCCCAACTTATGCGACATCGGCACGGTAACGATCGCCGTGCGCGAGCGGATATGCAGCTTCGTGCCCAACATCATTACCCCCAACGGCGACGGCCTCAACGATTTCCTGGCAATCCCCTGCCTCGACATCGAGCCGTACCCGAACAACCACCTGATCGTGTACAACCAATGGGGCGCCAAGGTGTTCGAGGCCAACCCATACAGCAACGAGCCCGACAAAGCATGGCGCGGCACCTTGAACGGGAACCCAGGCCAGCCTCTGCCCGATGCCACATACTACTTTATCTTCAAGGCTACGCCAGATGATGGCGGGTTGAAAGGGTTTATTGAAGTGTATCGGTAGGCTGTATCTTTTGTTTTTGGAAATGCACGATGTCCGTGAGGATATCGTGCATTTTTTTTTGCGCGGCGGCCTCAATACTTTATCACATGCACTTCTTGGATATCATAGTCGTAATTACAGGGTTAACAAATATAAACTCAAAACATTTTGTTTGTTTTAAAAACCCCTTTATCTTTACACTCAAAATAGTCAGCCCAATGCCCAAAGCTCGAAAACGCCCCCGCAAGAAAGACCAGGCCCACGATGCCGTCTTCAAGACCTTTTTCAGCGATGCCACCATTGCCCGGAAATACCTGCTTCATTATACTGCTGAGCACATCCACAAGCAGGTCGATTTTTCGGTTTTTCGGAAAAGTGAAACTTCGTTCGTCAGCGGGCGCTTCGGCGTTTCCTTTTGTGACGTAGTTTACGAAACCCGGTTGTCCACAGGGCAACCCGCGCGGCTGCTGTTTCTTTTCGAGCACAAAAGCTATGTCCCTTCCGTGCCTATCCACCTGCAATTGCTCGATTATCTGTTACAAATCTGGGAAGATGACTTGAAGCACAAGCGGGCATTGTCGGTTGTAATTCCCGTTGTCGTATATCATGGGGAGCAAAGCTGGGAACAAAAGCCGCTCAATGACTATTTTCCCGGTCTGCCCGATGACTGGCAGCAGTTTATACCCAACTTTCATTATTGGCTCACCGACTTAAGCCAAACACCTCAACAATTGATCCTTCAAAAGCGGGAAAGCGAGATACTGCGCAACTTGTTCTTAGCCTTGAAACTGGCAAGAAATGAGGCGCTGGTGCGGGAGAACTGGAAAAAAATCCTTACTTTTGGGGTGCGAATCACGCAGGACAACCGGGAGAAAATCCTTTTCCAATCGCTTACACTTTACCTTGTAAAACTTTTTGATATGCCACAGACTGAGATCAAAAACCTAAGCAAAGAATTGCCAGATGTCGAGAACAGCTGGGTGGACGCTATCCCTGAAATATTTGGCGAAAAATGGAAGAAAGCTGGGATGCGGAAGGGGATAAGGGAGGGGAGGAAAGTGGGCAGGGAAGAAGGTATCAAGGAAGGCATTAAAGAGGGCATTAAAGAAGGCATTAAAGAAGGCATTAAAGAAGGCATTAAAGAGGGCATTAAAGAGGGCATCATTAAAGGGGCTGAATTCGAAAAGCGAAACTTCACCCTTAAGACCATCCAGAGGTTTCCGGATTGGAGCGATGATGAGGTTGCCTTATTTGTGGGTGTTCCAGTAGAATATGTCGCCCAAATCAGGCAGGAAGTAGCATAATCAATATGCTTGCCCTACCGCTGATAAATCGTCCTAAACGGTACATCGATCCCCACCGCAACGAACGTGCGCGACGAGCGGAAGGATATTTCCTGGTCGCCCTCCTGCCGGAACTGCACCCCCGTGCGCCAGCCCGCCCCTATGTAGAACGGCGTGCGTTGTATGTTCCAGTGGAACTCTACGCCCGGTTTCAGCACATTCTTGAAGGTCACTTTCTCTTCGCCGAAGTCGTTTCCGTCGTCGGCGCGGAAGCTGAGCATGGAGCCCAGGTCGAGGATGGTGGCATGCAGGGTGAACGACTGCTTGTGCTGCGGCTTCCTTCCCCATAGCCAGCTGTAGCTGATGCCGATGGGGATGCTGGGGGCCAGCGAATTGAAGTTGTCGTTGACGGTAGTTGTAGCCATCTGCCGGCTCCAGGTGTCCTGGCCGTAAGAAGCGCCCAGATAGGAATTGATGCTCACGCTCTGCGCCTTGGTGCGCTTTATGCGCGAGCTGCCGGGCTTGTCGGCCAAGCTGTTGAGCAGGTACTCCATTTCTGGCTTGGTCTTGGCGTCAACCAGACCCGCGATGAAATCGCCGTAATCCTGGAAAAAGCCGAGCAGCTTGGCCCGCTTGACGGGGGTTTTGTCTTTGTCGATCAAGTTGCTCAGGGTGGTCATCACCCGCAGCAGGGAAGCCACGGCGGAGCGGTGCTCGCCCACTTTGAGGTAGTAGAGGAAATCCATCACCTGCTTGGAAACACCCGGCACGGGCGCCAACTTTGGGTTCAGCTTTGCCAGAGAAACATAGGTGAAGGGCGTGTCAGGACTGGCAAAAAGCGGCAGTTGCAGCGCCCGGTTCAGGGTTTGCAACGTGGCCGTCAAGATGTCGTACAAGCGCTCTGTTCGCGTTTCCTTGGCACTTGCCGTATCTTTTTCGGCGGAATTTATTTGAGCAATATCCTCCAGGGTCAGCACGGCAAACTGCGCCGTCGCCGCTGCGGAGATGCTGTTGAGGTCGCGGATGCCGCCGAGCCGCTGTTGCAGCAAGCCTAAGCAGGCGGTGCGAAGTTTCGGGTCGGCAAAGGCGCGTTTCAGGCTGTCTTTTTGCATCCAGCCGTCTTTTGATTGCAGGCAGTAGAACAGTTGCGACAGCAAATCCGTCACCTGAAGCATGGGCTTCACGTTGTGCATCACTTTTTTTTGATGGCCGGCATGGGCGGCTTCCAACTGGTTCAGGCCCGTGCGCAGCGCCTGGAGTTTCCTTTCCAGCACATCGATCTGATCGACGATGGAATCGCTGGCCCTGGGGCGGCTTTCGCGCTGCAGGTATTGCTGCAACGGGCTGTCAGCTTTGGCCACGCCGAGCCTAGACTCGAACTCGACCAGCCTGGCTTCAATCTGTTGCAGTTTGTTGCGCCTGCCCAACAGCGAATCCAATGGAGAGTGGGCGGCAATATCTGTGACAGAAAAACCTGCCTGCACCACGAACCCCAACTGCACCAGCGGCAACAAATTGGTGTTTGTCATGCTTTTCGAAGCCCAATAGCTGCGCATCTGCCCAATCAAATTTTCCAAGGTCTGCTGCTGCACCAGGGTTTGTGCCAACTGTTGCTCCACGCTGGCTATGTCGAACTTGTTGCGCCAGCTTTCAATGGCGTTCTCATAGGCTGCCAGGTCGGACTGCCAGTATCGGAGTATCTGCACGATCCCCATGTCGTTGTACCAGGCGCCCGTGAGGTTCTGCGCGAGCTGAAGGCCCGCCAGCCGCAATTCCTTGGGGGTATGGGCAGGGTTGAACAGCTCGTCGTAATCGGCGATGGTGTTGTATTGGTTGAAGGGCAGACTGTCGAAGCTGCCTTTCAACAGGTAGGGCAACAGGTCGAGGTTGAACACGGAGGATTTGTCGGCATTGCCCAACAGCACTTGAAGGTCGTACAGGGGCTTGTCGAGGTAGTTGTTTTGTTTGGGCGCTGTTGCCCTCGATGCGGGGAAAGCGAGCTTGGTGCTGCGCGCCTGGTTGTTCACGGCCCGCTCGGCACTGGCCAGGTTGTTCCAAACGGTGTAAACCTGTTGCATGAAATCGGCAGCTGCATCAGACATCGCCGTGTATTCCGGGCTGCTGCTGACGGGCGCGTCGGCCAGTTCCAAATTCAGGTTCGTGGCGGCGCTATGGTAGCGCTGGTACAGCTCGCGGTGGGTAAGCGGCACGATCTCTGCCAGCGGCACGTCGCCCTGCACCGACAGCGCGTACATCGAATACACCGTCATGATGTTGTAGAAAACGGGGTCTTCCTGCAGCTCGCCAAAATAGTCGTCGGTGAGGAACAGCTCGGGCAGGGTCATGGGCAAGTTTTGCAAGTCCTGGAAGAACGCCTGCCGCAAATTAGCCAAGAACGACTGGGAATATTCGTAGTTGGGCGTGCTGTACTGGGCGCGCACGTTGGGGAACAACATGCCGACCTGCGGCAGCTTTTTGTCGATGAGGCTTTCAAAAAAGGATTCCACCACTTCCTGTTTGGCTCGTTGCAGGATGAATTCAAACAGGGTTTCTAAGATTTCCGTCTGCGAAAGCACGGTGCTGGGCGGCGCCTTGGTGATTTTGTTGGCAGCCATGCTCATGGCTCCGGCATCCTGCAAGGGGGGCAGACGGCTATCCAGCAGGGAGCGACGCACCGACAGGTATTCCGACGGTGTGCGCGGGGCATCACCGTAGAGCTGGTTGCTGATGCTCGCCCGGTTGGGTGTTTGGATGCTGTCCCAGGCAGCTTGCCATGAGCTTGGGGGCGTTACGAGGCGGAAAAGGCTGTCCTGGCTGGTTTTTACCAGGTCGCGCAGCAGGGCATTTCCCTGGAGGTGCCCCAACACCCTTTCCACCTGCACCTGTTGGGGCGCGGCAATTTGGGTCGGTTCATCGTACAGGAAAAGGATGATGAGGGCCTGTTGCCCGGCGGCGTTGCGCTGTTCCGGGCTCAGGGTGGTATCGCCCATAGCTTCCAAGGCCTGGAGCAGGTTGCGCCCGTCGGCGAGCAGGTTTTGTGCTGAAACGGTGGAAACAGCGCAAAAGAACAGGAGGGGTATGAGTTGTTTGATCGTTTGCATACGTCGAGATTTGGCTTGAAAAGGCAAGTTCGATAACTCAGGCGCCGCCCAATTTGGTTTGGATAAAGGCATCGAGGCGGTTATAGCGTATCTTGAACTGCGGCACGTCGGGCGCTGCGGCGATGTCGCTGCCAGAGGCGTTGAGGGTGTCGCGGTCGTTGGCGGTGCCGGTGATCGTGTTGCTCAGCAGCCCGCTGTCGTAACGGTTGGTCAGGTCGGTGTGGCGGGTCTGCATGGCGGGGAAATCCGGGTCGTCGAACAGGTCGATGCCCGCTGCCTCGAACTGGTTGATGCGCTGGTCAATCTTCCGGTCGGCAAGCAGGAGGGCGTTGCGCACTTCGGCGTTCATGCTGTTGTTGGCCGCTCCGGTACTCTCCAGCACCATAGCCCCTTTGGCCATGGGTGCGTCGTCGGCGCTGCTCCGTTTGGCGGTCAGGATGGTTTCGAGCAGGGCTTCCAGCGCGGTCAACTGATGGAGGATTTCGGCAAAATCGCTGTTGCCAAAAGCGCGGAGCGTGGCGACCTGCGCCTGCAATTTGGGCAGGTCGAATTCGATGACCTCTATCCACACGGCGGGCCTGTCCAGTTTCATAAAAGCGCCTTCCATTTCACTTTTGAGGGCGCGGACATCGCCGCTTTTGATGGTGCGGCCGCTGGCGTTTTTTTTGCCGATGGATGCCTCCAGGATGGGCAGTTTTTCAAAGTAGGCTTTTTTGGCCTCGGTATAGGCGGAGAACAAAGTTGGGTTGACGTTTGGCATGGTGTTTTATCGTGTTCAAATGGTGAATACCAGGCGTGAATGTACTGCGCTATGTGGTAAAAAAACACCTATGTGGTAAAAAAACACTTTTGAACAAATAATGGGCATGGAAATGAACAAAAGCCTTCCGCAATTTTGCCCCACTAAAACACCTAATCCATGCCAAACAAATCGTATCATTTTATTACCCGCTGGTCGGTAAAAGCCACCTGTGCCGAAGTGTATAACATCCTCAAGGAAGCCGACGACCTGCCCCGCTGGTGGCCCAGCGTGTACCTCCACGTAAAAACCCTCGAACGCGGCGATGCCGACGGGCTGGGCAAGCTCGTGTCGCTGCACACCAAGGGCTGGCTGCCCTACTCCCTGCGCTGGCAATTCCGGGTCACGGAGGTGCACCCGCACGACCATTCCGGGTTCTCGCTGGAGGCGATGGGCGACTTTGTGGGCCGGGGCGTATGGACGTTTACCCAGGCGGGCGACAATTGCGAAATTGTGTACGATTGGCGCATTGAAGCCGAGAAGCCCCTGTTAAAGTACCTGTCTTTTTTGTTGAAACCGGTTTTTTCGGCCAACCACGAGTGGGCGATGCGGAAGGGCCTGGAAAGTTTGGAGCGGGAGTTGCTGCGCAAGCGGGAGGCTGTATAGCCAACGCAACGTGGTTGTGAAACCCTGATCACCTATTCTTTTGAAAATCAGATGTGCTTAATCACTCAAATCATACAAATCACTTTAATCACAGTATATCTTGCCGCCCGTAAAAAACACCGCACAACATGAAGCGTCGCAATTTCCTGCACCATTCCGCCATCAGCGCAGCTGCTATCCCCAGCCTTTTTCATGCACTTTTTACCAGGCCAACGCTTGACGATGCCGCAGACAAGGACTTCCCGCTGCATGAAGCTACCATCGACACCCTGCAACAAAAAATGCAAAGCGGGGACTTGAGCGCCGAGTCCATCGCCCTGCAATACCTGAAGCGTATCCGTGAAATAGATTCCAGAGGCCCCAAGCTGAACGCGGTCATAGAGCTCAACCCCGATGCCCTGGCCATCGCCCGCGCGCTCGACCGCGAGCGCCAGGCCGGCAAGCTGCGCGGCCCCTTGCACGGCATCCCTGTGCTGGTGAAAGACAACATCGACACCGGCGACAAAATGATGACCACCGCCGGCGCCCTGGCGCTGGAAGGGAACCGGGCCGCCCAGGATGCCTTCATCATTAGGCAACTGCGGGCTGCCGGCGCGGTGCTGCTCGGCAAGACCAACCTGAGCGAATGGGCCAATTTCCGCTCCACCCGCTCTTCCAGCGGCTGGAGCAGCCGCGGCGGCCAAACCAAAAATCCCTATCTGCTCGACCGCAGCCCCTGCGGCTCCAGCTCTGGCTCGGGCACTGCCGTCGCGGCCAACCTCTGCGCCCTGGCCATCGGCACCGAAACCAATGGCTCCATCTCCTGCCCTTCTTCCATCAATGGGATCGTCGGCATAAAACCAACGGTAGGCTTGCTCAGCCGATCGGGCATCATCCCCATTTCCAAAACCCAGGATACCGCAGGGCCGATGGCAAGGACGCTGCGCGATGCCGCCATCCTGCTCGGCGCGCTCACGGGGGTGGACAGCGCCGATGTGGCCACGCAGGAGAGCAAGGGGAAATCATACACAGACTATGCCCAATTCCTGGACAAGAACGCCTTGAAGGGCAAACGCATCGGCGTGGAAAAATCCTTTCTGAAGGGGCATGAGGGCGTCACAGCCCTGCTGCAGGATGCCATGGAAACGATGAAAAAACTGGGCGCCACCCTGGTAGAAGTAGAACTGGAGGCGCAGTTGAAAGAGACAGGCGACGCCGAATATGCGGTGCTCTGCTACGAATTCAAAGACGGGGTGAACCAATATTTGGCCCAGGCCAACGCCAAAGTAAAATCGCTGGCAGAAGTCATTGATTTCAACCGGAAAAACGAAGCCAAAGCCATGCCCTGGTTCAAACAGGAAATACTGGAAACTTGCCAGGAAAAAGGCGGATTGGATGCACAAGAATACCGCGATGCCCTTGAAAAAGTGGTGAATACGAGCCGCAACGCCATCGACGGGCTGCTCCGCGACAAGCAACTGGATGCCATCATCGGCCCGGCCAACGGCCCTTCCTGGTGCATCGACCTGGTGAACGGCGATGCTTTTACGGGCTATGGGGCCTATTCCCCCGCCGCTATGGCCGGCTATCCCTCCATCACGGTGCCGATGGGCATGGTGCACGAACTGCCCATCGGACTGGCATTTACCGGAACGGCGTATGGGGAACCCGGCTTGATCGCCCTCGCGTACGCATACGAGCAAGCGTCGCAGAAACGAGAAGCGCCAAAATTTCTACCGGGCAACTAAAACTCTACAACAATACCCACGCTGGGCAGCAGCGAACCTTCCGTGTTTTCCAAAATCAAGGGAATGGCGTTGCTGCCATCGGGACTGAGCGGTTTGCCGTCGGTAGTCAGGAATGCAGTACCGTCGGCCGTGCGTTGAAACGTATAGTTTGGCGGTGCGGGGTTCACCGTATTGAGCAGGTTCTGGATATCGATAAATACATCGAGGGAAGCGCGCCTGAAGTTCCATTTTTTGTCGATGCGCATGTCCAGTTGGCTGAAATTGCCGAGACGCTGGCTGTTCAGGCGGCTGTTGTCGAGCACACCGGTGCCGATGGACGCGTAATTCAGCCGACTGGCTTCCAGGTCGAGCGGTGTGAACGGAACGCCGCCCTGCAACCTATATTTAATGCCCAATTCCCAGTTTCGCCGGAATTTATAACCCGACAGCAGCGATAACAGATGGCGGTTATCCCAGGCCGAAGCGATGAGCTGGCCGTCGATGTTGCTGAATTTTGACCAAAAAAGCGTGTAAGACCCGGTGAAATACAGGTTTTGATTCAATTTTTGCTGGGCAAACAGCTCCAGCCCGTAGGCTTTGCCGGTACCTGTAGCCAATACCCTTTCATTGCCCAGTACGCCGAAACCGCCGCCCTGGTTGGCCAGTGAAACGCCGTTGAAGGCGCTTACCGGGTAATCGGCGTATTGTTTGTAAAATCCTTCCAAGGTGAAACGCAGCACCCGGGAGGGTACAAATTCCAGCCCCGCAACATAGTGATCGCATTGAAGGTATGGCTGGTTTTTATTAACCAACTGCCCCTGATCATCCCGGTAGCCCAGAACGGTGTACAGCGGCGTTTTGTAATAGCGGCCGATGGAGGCGTTGGCTTTCCATTTTGACGCAAGGGCATAGCTTATGCTCAGCCTGGGGCTGATGGTGTTCAGCAAGTTGGCGCCATTGTCGGTAAAGGAATTGCCATCTGCCCGGATGCCTGCTGAAACGCCAAGCTTGCCATCCAGGAAGGTGCGGTTGGCTTGTCCGAACAGTCCAAATTTGAAAAAGTCGATGGCGGTATTGAACCTGACTTCTGTAGCGGGCTGCACGATATTGCCAGAAGAGTCGCGTACCTCCGCGCGCAGGCGGGCATACGAGCTGTTGTTGTATTTCACGAACTGCGCCATTGCCCCGGCGCTGAATTTCCAGTTGCCGGTGTAGCGGTTGTAATCGAAGCGGAGTTTGTTCTCTATCTCCTGGCTTTGGATGCCCAGGATGCGTTTTGTCTCGTCGCGCTGCTGGCCATCGCTGTTGTCGGCGAACTGGTCGAGCTGGTTGTCCAGCATGTTCCGGCTGAAAGTCAGGTTCCAAAAACCGTTGTTTATCAGGCGTTTAAGCGCGAAGCCCTGGGTGTAGTTCCACTGGTTTACGCCGGGAACGGAGCTGAGTATATAGAGGTTCTCCGGGGTAGCATCCTTGGGTGCTTCGAAATAAAAATCGTCGATGGCGCCTACACCGAGTGCTGTGAAGGTGGTTTTTGCATTGATTTTATGCGTCACTTTGTACTGGAAATCCCAGTAATCGGGGCGGATGGGCAGCCCGATGGCTTCAAACAGCAGCTGGAGGTAAGAGCGCCGGGCAGAGGCGAGAAAAGTCGTTTTGCCATTTTTTTTACCCAATGGCCCTTCTGCCGTGAATGCCGTTTCGGAAGCGCCCACCCTGACGTTTCCCTGAAAGCGCTCGGCGTTGCCGTCGCGCTGGCGGAATTGGAACACCGACGAAAGCGTGTTGTCATAGCGGGCATTAAAAGCGCTGGTTGCCAGGGTAGCGTCTTCAATAAACGACACATTTAGTATGCCGGCTGGCCCTCCAGCAGCACCCTGTGTCGTGAAGTGGTTGATGACCGGTATCTCGACCCCATCCAGGTAAAAAACATTTTCACTGGGGCCACCGCCGCGGATAATCAGGTCGTTCCGAAAGCCGCCGCCGGTACCAGCCACCCCGCCAACGCCGGGCAGGGCCTGTACCACCCGGCTGATATCAAAGTTGCCGCCCGGGTTGCTTTTGATCTCCTCAGCCGACAGGTTTTGAATGGACAGGGGCGTTTCGATGGAAGCAATGCGGACGGAGCGGTTCTCCGACACAAGCACCTCGCCCAGCGATTTGCTGTCGGGCTCCAGCTCAAAATTAAGCTGGCTGACATTTCCGGTTGTGATGACGACGTTGAATTTGGTTTGGGGCGCATACCCCAGGTACATGGCCACCACATTGTACGATTTGGGCGGTATTCCCGCAATGCGAAAATTCCCGGCAATGTCGGTGACAGCGCCAAAATCGCTGTTGTCGATCTTGATGGTAACCCCAATGAGTGCTTCCTGGCTGAGTTTGTCCTTGACAGAACCGGTAAGGGTGCCGGTGTTTTGGGCCAGGATTTGCGCGGAAAGAACGGTACAGGAGAGGAGAAGCGAGAAATAGCGCATCTTTTGGTCAAGCATGGTGAAAGACTATGCACTCAAAGCATTGGAAGGGCTTTGCCGGGCAATTGTCGTTGTGGTGTTTTCAATCTGCAAAAAGCACCCACACAACACGACATTGGCCTATTTGTTTTTCTATACCAAGCCAACTGCGAAAAGGTGAGCACAAACACCCTTGCACGGGGACATGGGTTTTGTTCGTAGTTTAAGCCGTTTTTGCGATTTATTGTATTGTAAAAAAGCGATTATTAAGATATTTTTACTAATTTTGGGATTGATTTATACAACTTAATATTAGGGCATTGCCCATTGCCTTATCGAATGTTGACCCGCCTCGCCTCTGCTGCAACGACACCGAGGCTCAAGTAAAACTCCTGCCACAGAAATCCAGTCTCATCCAACATGCTTTACAGGTTTTCCACGCTGGGGAAAAACCACCGTTAACGGCACATTCACCAATTAAAAACAATTAACTATGAAAAACATCATCATCCTACTGCTGTCAGCTTTCTGCTGTATGCCTGCAAAATCTTTTTCCCAAACCAATGCCCAGAACCAAACGCGCTATACCCTCTACGCGTATATGAAAGTAGCCCCGGACATGGAAGACGAGTACCTGAAAATGGAAAAAGCCTACAAAAAGATCCATGCCGCGGCAAAAAAAGCGGGCAAGCTTGAAACATGGTCCCTGGCGCGCGTGGTGATGCCCGCTGGCGCACACACCGAGTACAACTACGTAGCCAGGAACGTGCTGGTAGGCGGCGAACAACTGGCCAACTACATGGAAGGCGGCTACGACCCAAATTGGATGTCGGGCCTGAGCAAAGAAGAAATAGACCTGGTGAACCGCACCGACAAGATACGGACGATGGTGAAAGCTGAACTGTGGTCGCAGGTTGATGGCGTTTTTGCGCCAGATATGAGCGATACCAAGCTCGCCGTATATAACTATTTCAGCTCGCCCGAGGGCAAAACCCGTGCCGACCACACTAAAATGGAACAGGACATCTGGAAGCCCGTACACGCTGCCCGTGTGCACGACGGGAAAATGAAGGGCTGGGCTTTGCTCGAAATGAACTTGCCTTTCGGCACTTCCATGCCTTACAACATGATCACCGTCGATCTATACACAGGTATGAAGCAGTACCTTGCGCCTTGGTTCGACGAGTATTTCAAGATAATCCATCCGGGCAAGAACCTGGACAACCTGATGACGCAAACCCAGGCTGCTGCCACGCTCACCAAAGGGGAGCTTCACTGGATCATTGATCGGCTTGAATAGGTTTTTTTGCACCGCGTGTGGCTAAAATCATCGGCTTTGCGCAATGATGCAGGGCGTGTTTGCGTAATCTATCGGCGCAAGCACGCCTTTTTTCAACACCCATTTATTCCCTGTAAATGAAATTCGTTTTTTTCTCCTTCCTCCTGCTGGCTTTCAACTGCCAACCGAGACCTTCCAGCTATGAGCCGGCGCTTTTGGTTTATTTCAACCCGATGACGATCCCCGACACCCTTCACATAGAAGTCGCAAGCCAGCAGGATACGCATCATGAAGGGCAAAATATCCCCAACGACTTGTTTTTTGGCACTATGCCCAAACCCGCGATCAGGCGCTTCCCGATTCCAGGGTTTTAATAGGATAGCGCGACATTCTTGTCGCCCGAAAAAGGCCATTTATGGCCGTGAAATACGGGCGTGTGCAGCTGTATCCTACAGCATGAAAACAAAATGCTAACTTTGTTCCCGGCTTTCTGCGCATCTCCAAATTGCCCCACCGGCTTTCCCTACCTTTACCTATAACCACCGAAAAGTGGTTTGCGAAAATATCAGGGGGTAAATCTTTGATAATCAATATGATCCATCCTGAAAACATCCCAAATCACTGAAATCCTGGTTTACATGCCCGACAAACTTTTCAACATCAAAGGATTGAGCGCAGAGGAGGTGCTGCATGCAAGGGCACAGCACGGCCACAACGCGTTGGACTTTAAAAAGGAACATGGCTTTTTGCAGGCTGTTGTCAGCCTTTTGAAAGAGCCGATGGTGCTGCTGTTGTTCCTGGCCGCTACGATCTACCTCATCAGCGGCAACACGGGCGACGCGGTTTTTATGGCCGCGGCCATCGTGTTGGTTTCCGCCATCTCCCTGTACCAGGATTCGAGGAGCCGCAACGCACTTGCCCAATTGAAAGCGCTTTCCCAACCCCACTGTAAGGTTATCCGCGATGGGGCGGTGCAAGAAATCAACAGCGATGAGCTGGTGATCGGCGACTGCATGATGATAGAGGAAGGTGCCCCTGTGGCCGCCGATGGCACCATCGTACATTCCAATGATTTTTCGGTGGACGAATCCATTCTGACAGGCGAATCCTTGGCAGTTTTTAAGGATGCCGGAAATGCGGACAATTCCGTTTTCAGGGGCACGACCGTGGCGAGCGGCCTGGCCATCGTCACGGTGACCGCCGTGGGCAACGACACCCAATTGGGCAAGATCGGCAAGAGCCTCGATAGTATCGAAGAGGAAAAAACGCCCTTGGAAATACAGATCGGCAGTTTTGTGAAGAAAATGGTGGTCGCTGGTTTCGTCGTGTTCGCCATCGTTTGGGCCATCAACTACAACAATTCCCGCGATTTGACAGACAGCTTGCTCAAAGCCCTTACCCTGGCCATGAGCATATTGCCGGAGGAAATCCCGGTTGCGTTCACCACGTTCATGGCGCTCGGCTCCTGGCGCCTGATGAAGATGGGCATCGTGGTGAAACAAATGAAGACCGTGGAAACCCTGGGCAGCGCCACCGTGATCTGTACCGACAAAACAGGCACCATCACCGAGAACAAGATGAGCCTGGCCAAGCTGTACGTTTTTCCGGAAAACCAAATCTCGGAACCAGGCGGGGCGCTGGGCGAGCACGCAAAGGAACTTGTCAGGGCAGCCATGTTTGCCAGTGAGCCTATCCCCTTCGACCCTATGGAGATTGCCTTGCACCGGGCTTATGCCAAGGCCTTCCCCACCGACGAGCGGCCCCAGTTCCAGATGCTGCACGAATACCCCTTGGGCGGGAAACCGCCATTGATGACCCATATTTTTGGCGACAAACAGGGGCGGCGCATCGTTGCCGCCAAAGGTGCGCCGGAAGCGCTGATTCGGGCTTCCAAGCTCACGGAAACCGAAACACGGCAGATTGAAGCCGCCTTGAACACCATGACCGCCTCGGGATACCGGGTGCTTGGCGTGGGCGAGGCCACGCTCGCGAGCGATAAATATCCCGAAAGCCAAACCGAATTTGAGTTCCAGTTCAAGGGCCTGGTGGCCTTTTATGACCCCCCTAAGCCCAATATCAAGGCTGTTTTGGAAGAATTTTACACCGCCGGCATCCAGGTGAAAATCGTGACGGGCGACAACGCCGCAACCACCGGGGCGATTGCCCAGCAAGTTGGCCTAAGGGGGCATGACCAAATAGTGTCTGGGGAAACGCTGATGCAATGGGCAGATGCTGAATTGCGGGAAAAGGTGGCGGATACCCATGTGTTCACCCGCATGTTCCCCGAAGCCAAGCTGCGGATCATCAACGCCCTGAAAGCCAACAAGGAAATCGTGGCCATGACGGGCGACGGCATCAATGACGGCCCTGCCCTGAAGGCGGCGCATATCGGCATCGCGATGGGCAAAAAAGGCACAGAGATCGCCAAACAAGCGGCATCGCTGGTGTTGCTGGAAGACGACCTTTCCAAGATGGCAGATGCCGTAGCCATGGGCCGCAAGATTTACGACAACCTGAAAAAAGCCATCCAGTACGTTATTTCCATCCATATCCCGATCATCCTGACGGTCTTTCTGCCGCTGGCCCTGGGCTGGGTTTACCCCAATATCTTTTCCCCGGTGCACGTCATTTTTCTGGAATTGATCATGGGCCCAACCTGCTCCATTATTTATGAAAATGAACCGATGGAACGGAATACCATGCGCCAAAAGCCCCGGCCGTTTACCCGCACTTTTTTCAACTGGAAAGAGCTGGCCACCAGTGTGCTGCAGGGCTTGGCGATCACGGCGGGGGTGTTGTTGGCCTACCAATACGCTGTGTCGCAAGGGTTTGGGGAGGCTGTTACCCGCACCATGGTTTTCAGCACGCTGGTCAGCGCCAATATTTTCCTCACCTTGGTCAACCGCTCGTTCTACTATTCCATTTTCACGACTATCCGATACAAGAACAATTTGGTGCCACTGGTCATTTTGGCGACGCTGCTGTTGTCGGGCCTGCTTATTTATGTAGCCCCATTGGCGAAGTTTTTTGAATTTGAAGCGCTGGATTTAGGGCCCTTGTGTTACAGCATCGCAATCGGGTTCGTATCGGTGATTTGGTATGAAGGGGTGAAGTGGCGGGCGCGGGCCTAATGCCCCAACATATCCGCACGCAATTCCCGCTTCCCCGCCCCCAAAGGCGCATACCGCACTTTCAGCCCGTAGCCCCCGCCCGCGTTGTAATAAAGCAGTTTGAGCGCGTGCCAGCCTTTTTGCAGGTGGGCGATGCCCGATTTTTCCTCCATGCCGTGGTCCCCGTCGTTGTTCACCACCAGCTCGCCATCGAGGTAGAGCAGGGAGCCGTCGTCCGATTCGGTCCAAAAGCGGTAGCCGCCAGTTTCCTCGATGTTGACGAAGCCTTTCCAGATCATGCCGCACTTGCCTTCGCAGCGCGGGTCCAGCTCGATGGCCGGCACGGTGCCGCTTTGCTCCACCAGGCCCTTTTGGATGCTTTCGGCGCTGTACTTTCCCGCCACGGAGGTCACTTGCACCGACAGCCCGGGCGCGGGCGCGCGCAGCATGGAAAGCGCGGGCAGGAGGCTGTACAGCCGCACGGTCTCGCTGTTCTCGTTGCTGGAGAGCAGCCCGGCCTTGAAGGCTTTTGCCCGCACTTTACAAGCGGTTGCGGGGGAAAAAGGCTTTGAATAGGCAGCCGAAGTTTCTTTGGGCTCCGTGCCGTCGGTGGTGTACCGGATCACGGCCTGAGGCGTGCCGCAGCTGATGGCGACGCTGGGCTTCACGGTTTCGGGGTCGTAGCTCAGCTTTATGTCGGGTTTTGCCACAAAATCGCCGATGCCCGAAATCTTGATGGCAAAGGCCTGGTCGCCCTTGATTTTGTTGGGGTTGTATTCGGGCAAGCTCACCACCAGGTTGCCGGCGATGTTCTCTGCCTTCAATTTTTGCTTGGTGGCCAAAAACGTCACTTCTGCGCCCGTGAGGGGCAATTGCAGGTCCTTGACCGTCAGCTTCCGGTCGGCGGGCCAGCTGGGGAAAATGGCGTAAACCGATTTGGTTTTGGGGTTCCAGGTGAAGAACAGCTCTTTGACGGCAAAGCCTGGGTCGGGGTTCACCGTGGTTTTCAACAGCGCGTCACCGCCCGTTTTCCAGCCTTCGGTCAGTTCCGGCTTCCAGTCGCGGCGACCTTCGCCCCATTGGCTGGGCGTGCGCCAGCGTCGGGTGTTGTAAATCGCTTCCCCATTGATTTTGAGCCATTTGCCCATTTCCAGCAAGCGCTCCTGCATGATGGGCGGGATGTTGCCGTGCGCGTCGGGGCCGATGTCGAGCAGGAAGTTGCCGCCCCGCGACACTTTGTCCACTAAGTGCAGCACCAGCGATTGCGCGGAATTGTAGTCCCAGGCATCTTCGGCGCGGTTGTAGCCGTAGGAATGGCCCATGCCGCGGCTCTCTTCCCATGCATGGTCTTCAAAATCCAGATCGGGCTGATATTCCGGGGTATAGATGCCGCCGTGCTTGAAGCGCACGCCGCTGCCCCAGCGGTCGTTCACCACCACACGGTCGCGCACGCTGCTCTCGTTGAACAGCCAGGCGAGGAACTCGGGCGATTTCCACTGGTCGGGCCGGGCGTCCCAGTCGCCGTCGGCCCACACGATCCAGGGGCGATAGCGGCCGACCACATCGTAAAGTTGCGGCATGGAGTGCTCGCGTGCGAACTTCTCCTTGTCGAACAGCCACAGTGGGTTATACCATTCATAGAGGGAGAAATACAAGCCTGGTTTTACCTTGGTCTTGTTCAGCGCAGCGAACAGCTCGCCGACCAGGTCGCGACCCGGGCCCACCACGTCGCTGCTCCAGGGGAAGCCCCAGGTAAGGGAAGCTTGTTCACTGGGCCAGAGGCAGTAGCCATCGTGGTGTTTGGTGGTGAGCACCACGTATTTGGCGCCCGCGTCTTCGAAGAGTTTGGCCCATTCGTCTGGCTCGAACAGCTCGGCCTTGAAGTTTTCTGCCAGGTCGTAGTAGGTGCGGTTGCCGTAGTTTTTTTCGTGGTATTCGCGCACTAAGCCGTCGTGGCTGTTGCTTTCGAGGGAGTGCTGGTACCATTCGGCGTAGTTGCCTTTTTTGGTGAACGCCGGCACCGAGTACATGCCCCAGTGGATGAAAATGCCGAACTTCGCGTCGAGCCACCACTCGGGCGTAGGGCGGGCGTCGAGCGATTCCCAGTCGGGGCTGTACACTTTTTGGGCGGCTATGCTGTTCAGGAAAAGCGAGAAGCCGAGGAAAAGGAGCAAGGAGCGCTGCATGTTGGTGGAATTTTCGGACAAGGTAAAAAATCTATTTATTATGCCCATATCAAACAGAACGAACCATTTTTCCCACAAAACAAGCGGGTTTGTATGGATTGCCTCGCTTTTTTGCAGCATCAGCGGCCATGCCCAACCTGTACAACTCGCCGCAGGCGCCTTGCAGCGATTTGAAAATTTCAAATCAGAATTTGTTCAGTCCAGAAACATAGACGTCTGGCTTCCCGGCTGCTATGATGCGAACAACAAATACCCAGTGCTTTACCTGCACGACGGCCAAATGCTGTTTGATTCGAACACGACCTGGAACCACCAGGAATGGGGCGTTGACGAAACGATGGAACAGTTGCGTGCCGCTGGAAAAATACGGGAATCCATCGTGGTCGGAATTTGGAATGTAGGAGAATTGCGACACCGGGAATATTTTCCGCAAAAACCTTTTGAAGGACTGGGCAATGCTGAAAAACAAGTACTGCGCACGGCCCATAACCTGATCAATGCCCTGCAACCATCCCGTTCTGGTTGAAAGCCCTGGGCTGGTTCTGCCTCAAGGCAAAGGCCAATTCCATCCAGGCTGTGCCCCTAATGCCTTTCAATTCGATGCCCTTGCCCGTCTTGGTTACAGTGAACAGGAAATCGGCAAGGCTCTTATCCGTTACAGCGGAATCATCGCCCAGCTTGGTCATCCCAATGGAATTTATTGCCTGCGGTTTGTGGTTCTTCAGGCTGGTTTGGAGCTCTTTCCAAGCGCAGCCGCTTTCGCAGGTCAATTTTATCCCCTTTTCGACGATTTCGACCACGATCTTGAAATCCTTCAATTCTGTTGGGGCTTCTTGTGCTTTCAAAACTGCATTGGAGGAAAAAAGAAAAGTTGCGAGTCCAAAAATCAAGTTTTTCATATCTAAGTGCTTTTGTGAATGTTTGTAAACTTGTTGGTTTCATCACCGGCATTTCAACAACAGTTCCGTCACCTCCTCATAACTGTACGGCGGGTTGTTGTTCCCCCAGCTGGTGTTGATGTAGTTCAGCAGGTTGGTCACCTGAATGTCTGACAAGCCGGGCATGCCCGCCATTTTTTCGGCATACACCTTCCCGTTCACCACGATGGTATCCTGCAAGCCTTGCCGGACGATACAGGGCAGTTTGTCGCGGTTTTTTTCTAAGTAATCGGCGCCCGCGAGGGGCGGTATCAAGGCGCCCAGGCCTTCTCCGGAATCCATGTGGCAATTGGCGCACATGGTTTTGTATAGGCGTCCGCCGCTTTGGTAGGTTTGGTTTTCGCAGGCGAACAGGAGCGACAGGAGAAAAACGGAAAGGAGGATGGTGCGCATGATGGGCAAATGTAGGCTCAATATTTCACAAAGCTGCCGTTCCACCAAAGCTTCCCCGATTTTATAGAGACCAAAAACAAGCCCTGCGGAAGGTGTTGGATATCTAAGGAAAAGTTTTCATTAACATAACCGAACTCCCGGTTCATTAATTGGTGGCCAAATGGGTCGTAAACAAAAACCTCATCAATTTTGACAGCAGTCTGTATGTTCAGCTGATCTTTGGCCGGATTGATCAATAGCTTGATTTGCCAATCCTGGGGCGATAGCTTGTTGGCCATCGGCGGAAAACATCCAGTGTCCATAATACTGATGCCGCCCGTTGAATTGACGTAGGCGAAATCGTGCGGGGCATTTACCCCGTTGCAGCTTGCGCGCTTTGTGGTGTCAAAATATATTGTTTTTAAACCATTGCAAGCCGGGCTATTCGCGTTATTCGGGTACAAATGACCGCCACCGGTTAAAAGGATACAGGCGTTCGCACCCAAGCGCAGGAACACATTGGCACTCCAGAGCACAACGCCACCGTTAACCACCATGATTCCGTCAAATGCGAAGCCGAATAATAACGGTTCATAGTTGACATTAAGCTCAAAGGTGTCTCTGATAATAATGGTGTCGGTACCAAGTGGGCAATTGCTGAAAGGGTTTTCGGAGGCGCGGATATAGTCGTTAAAAGTGCAGGTTTTTGCAGACGCATTGACCACAAAAAAAAGTATCCATAATTGCAGGGCGACAAAAATTGTAACTTTAAAGCTTCCATGCTCTTTGAATTCCCCGGTGTTGTTATTAAATAAGTACATGAGCTCAGTTTTTTGAATTTAGGCAGTTGGTTGTGCAGCTGGTATTTGCCATAAAAATACAACAATGCCGCATTTCCTTCACAGCCAACCCAGCAACGTCAGGAAATCTGCTTTCCTTTGTTTCCCCAAGGCCTGCCATTGGCCGAAAAAGCGCAACCAAACTGCTACCGCCAAAACTGCTGACTATATGACCGAACTGAGCTGGGAAGGTAAGTACAAAGACGGCAAAAAAACAAGCCTCGTCCGCATCGCACTGCCTTTCCAAATCAGCTAAACCGTCAAGGAAAAGCTAAGAGCCGGGCGGCTCGTCCATGTCGGCGACGTTGACGCGCCTATAAACGGTGTCGCCGCTACGCGGCTTGTGTGGTGTTTTGGC